>JADYYQ010000051.1 GCA_020853585.1 Ottowia sp. | reverse complement strand
GATTTAAAAAAACGGGTGTCCAGTTATTTTAATAAGACTGTAGTATCGCCGCGAATTGCGCTGATGGTGGGGAAGATTGCGCGCTTAGAGGTAACGGTTACAACGTCTGAACACGAAGCATTGTTGTTGGAAAGTAATTTAATTAAGGCTTTATCACCCCGCTATAACATTTTATTTCGCGATGACAAATCGTATCCCTACCTCAAACTAAGGGGGCATCGTTTTCCTCGTATGGTGTATTACCGCGGTACGCTGGATAAGCAGAGCCAATATTTTGGCCCTTTTCCTAATACATATGCAGTGCGTGAAAGTATTCAGATTTTGCAGAAAGTATTTCGCTTACGCACGTGTGAGGATAGTGTTTTTCAAAACCGTAGTCGTCCTTGTTTGTTATTTCAAATTCAGCGCTGCAGTGCGCCTTGCGTGGGCTATGTGAATACAACGCAGTATGCCGTCGATGTTGCGCATGCGGTAGATTTTTTAAGTGGTAATCAAAGCGCGTTATTCCAAGACTTAGAGGCGCGCATGCAGCACCATGCAGCCGAATTGGATTTTGAACAAGCAGCGGTAATACGTAACCAAATGAGCGCTTTATCTAATCTATTGCAGCAGCAAAGTGTATCGACCTCTTCCGATAAAGATGTTGATATTTTAGCGGTATGTGTTGCGGGAGGGCATGCTTGCGTTAACCTTGCCATGGTACGAGGAGGGCGTCATTTAGGAGATCGTGCTTATTTTTCTTTACGATGCGAAGGATTGTCAGACGACACTGAAAGTGTACAGGCAGAAATCATCGAAGCATTTCTTATACAACATTACCTTCATCAAACGTTGCCACACCAAGTGATTGTGAGTCATTTGCCTACTGATATAGATCTGTTATCTAGTTTGGCGATAACAGGAAAAGCGACAGGATATAAAACGACGCTTGTTCATAAACCACATGGACAAGGTCGAGATTGGTTGGAGATGGCGCAGCAAAATGCGCAATTAGCATTGGGCCGTCGCTTGGCTGAACAAGAAAACCAACAGGCACGCGCACGCTTGCTTGTTGAGACTTTGGAATTAGAAATCACAGATTTAGCACAACTTAAGATTGAATGCTTTGATGTGAGCCATACTGCGGGAGAAGCAACACAGGCCGCGTGCGTGGTGTACCATGCGTGCGCCATGCAACCCGCTTCTTACCGCCGATTCAATATTGAACGAATTACGCCAGGTGATGATTATGGTGCAATGCGTAACGTACTTATGCGTCGCTATCAAGGTGTACAACAACAAGGTGGGGTACTTCCTCATCTCGTGTTGGTCGATGGAGGAAAAGGGCAGATCACGGTAGCGCGTCAAGTTTTTGAGGAGTTAGGACTTGATGTTGGGTTACTTGTTGGGGTGGCAAAAGGCGAAGGACGCAAAGTGGGATTAGAAACGCTGGTTTTTGCGGATCATCGCCCCCCAAAAATATTGGGGCGTGGTAGCGCTGCACTGATGTTGATTGCGCAAATTCGTGACGAAGCACACCGCTTTGCTATTACCGGTATGCGTTCTCGGCGTGCAAAAGCACGGCAAGCATCGGGTTTGGACGATGTCGAGGGCGTGGGGCCTAAACGTAAGCAAAAGCTATTAGCGCGTTTTGGTGGGCTGCGGGGTGTCGCTACGGCGAGCGTAGATGAGATCGCCAGTGTTGAAGGTATTTCTCATCATTTGGCAGAAATCATTTATCGTCATTTACACTAGTATTATTTATAAATAATTAAAAGAATGTTTGCTTATTTTTATGCCATTTAATTTGCCGATTTTTTTGACCTGGGCACGTGTTGCTACGATTCCCTTGATCGTGAGTGTCTATTATTTGCCAGACACATGTTTGCTTATGCCAAGCAAAAATTTGCTTGCAACGGTCTTATTTATTTTGGCGGCACTAACGGATTGGCTTGATGGTTTTTTAGCACGCCGTTGGCAACAAACCTCTAGTTTTGGTGCATTTTTAGATCCGGTTGCGGATAAGTTGATGGTGGCTGCCGCACTTTTGGTGCTGCTTGATTTGGGTAGGGTAAATGCGTTATTGGCATTGGGGATTATTGGTCGGGAGATCGCTATATCTGCTTTGCGTGAATGGATGGCACAGATTGGTGCAATGCGCAGCGTTGCCGTTAATTTTTTAGGAAAATTAAAAACGGTTATACAAATGATCGCTATTCCAATGCTTTTGTTTTATCGTCCATTAGGCCCATTGGATATAGCGAGTATGGGTACATTTATGCTGTGGTTAGCTGGGTTTTTTACAATTTTATCGATGGCCTATTACTTGCGCTTGGCTTGGCCATTGATTCTCAGTAGCCAGGCGGACAAACACATTGAGTAAATATGGGTTTTTGCCCGTACGCTTTGCGTGAATTGGTTATCTGTAGTAATGACAGCATTTCTTTTTTAGGGTAGCCGTTGATGTCAATATTTACGTCATGGCATCACTTGAGCTTTAGCAAAGAATATGGATGGTTTTTTAAATCTTGATGCGCTCACCTGTCACCCGGTGAGCGAAGATAGCGTGTGTCTTTGTTGCCGTGATGCGCTGACTCATCACGAATATATGACTGCGCATTTACAGCGGGTGCGTGCCTGTACTTTGCATATTGAGCGCAGACGACAGCGGCAAGAAGGTCAAAATTTAATTCGACATATTTTATTGAATGATGCGCATCAGCACACGCATATTATTGCGAGTGTATGGATATCATTAGCAGCGCTTCCTGGGTCTGTACATCAACAACTTATTGAATCCGATTTGCCATTAGGCCATATTTTGGCTACCTTGGGGATAGCCCCTAATTTTGTGGATCGATATTTTTTTCGCTGCGATGCGCAACGCTGGGGACAAAATATTCAACCTTATTCGGTCTGTTCTCAAGGACACTTTGGTCGTGCACACACATTAACGGATGCACATGGACGGACGTTAGCCCGTGTACGCGAATGGGTGGCTTAGTGCATATGCGCTTAGATATATTTAAAGCCAAATGATCTTGGCCCATGTATCAAAGATATGTCCTTTGATATGACGACTGGCCTTATCGGTGAATGTCGCGGTGATACGTAAGCCTTATCTATGGACAAGATATGAGCAATCTCCAAAGTACATTAATTTGTGTGTGGTGCCCCCCCTATTTTAAGTGCGCTTGGGCAATGAGGGATATGATTCTTCTCTTAGGATAGACAGTTCAGTTAGTATCATATCGATAGCGCAGCCCAAATAATCTTAGGAGAATGGTATGACTCAAGTAGCAGTTGTTTATCACAGCGGATATGGCCATACAAAAAAGCAAGCTGAAGCAATTGCGAAAGGTGCGCAAGCAGAGTTAATTGCGATTGATACTTCAGGCGATTTAACCGAGGCGCAATGGGCCACGCTAAAAACAGCGGATGCCATTATTTTTGGTTCTCCGACTTATATGGGAACGGTCAGTTGGCAATTTAAGAAATTTGCGGACGCTACGTCCAAGCCTTGGTTTAGTCAACAATGGAAAGATAAAGTGTTTGGCGGATTTACTAACTCAGCCAGTATGAATGGCGATAAACATTCGACAATTCATTATTTTTTCACCTTAGCGATGCAACACTCAGGTATTTGGTTGGGCACGGACGTATTGCCATCCAATGCAAAAACCGCCAAGCGCGATGATATTAACTATATTGGTTCTTTTGCAGGTGCAATGATGCAAACACCCTCAGACGCAAGCGTTGATGAAGTCAATTCGGGCGATTTAGAAACGGCAAGAAAATATGGTGAGCGTATTGCGATGTTCACCAAGAAAATGACAGCGGCTGTACGTAGTTAGTGCATGACTGGCCCCGTATTTAAACGGGGCGCCATACATATTGTGTGTTGCCGATTTAGGCTTGTAAGAGCTTTTCAAGCTTAACGGCATCAATACAAAATAAGCGGATACCCTCAGCAAGCTTTTCTGTTGCCATCGCATCATCGTTCATTTGTGTGCGAAATGCGATCTCGTCGCAGGGTAACGCTTTTATTTCGCGCGGCATATGCGATGTATTGAGTTGGGTATCGATTTTCGTATCACTCTTTTGAAGCTGTGCAAGTAAATCAGGACTGATCGTTAGCAAGTCACAACCAGCCAGACCGATAATCTGTTGCGTATTGCGAAAGCTTGCGCCCATAATTTCTGTTTGATAGCCAAAGTGTTTATAGTAAAAATAAATTTGTTTGACTGATTTAACACCTGGGTCTTCATGTGCGGTAGGTTCAATCCAGGCAGTGCTCGCTGATTTTTTATACCAGTCGTAAATACGGCCGACAAATGGAGAAATCAATTGTGCGCCTGCCTGTGCGCAAGCAATTGCCTGCGATAGCGAAAATAACAAAGTCATATTGCAGTGAATGCCTTCACTTTGCAAAATATGTGCTGCGCGAATGCCTTCCCAAGTTGAGGCAATCTTAATCAAGATTCGGTCGCGAGAAATACCCGCTTGCTCATATAGCGCAATTAATTTTTTGCCTCGTGCAACGGTCGCGGCTGTGTCAAAAGATAATCTAGCGTCGACTTCAGTGGACACTCGCCCGGGGATCATCTTTAAAATTTCCAGACCAAATGCCACTAACAGTTGGTCCATGCGTTCATCAAGAGAGGCATTTTGTGTGCGCGCAATGACGTTTTGCAATAAAGGTTGGTATGCAGCTAACTGTACAGCCTTGAGAATCAGGGAAGGGTTGGTTGTCGCATCCTGTGGGGCATATTGCGCAATGGATTGAAAATCACCGGTGTCTGCTACTACTTTTGTAAATTGTTTAAGTTGGTCAAGTTGGTTCATAAGAGGATCAAAGGATTATATTTTTGTGTAATTGACATTGTAATCGTTTGTGAAATTTCACGGGCGCGCTAAAATCTTGCTTTTCTTTGTTTGAAGTGCCTAATCATGAGTCAAGTATTGTTGCAACAAGATCAGCTTAAGCAAAAAGTTGCGCAAGCAGCAGTGGAATATATGCTGCACAATTTAGCACCAGGCAGTGTAGTGGGTGTTGGAACGGGCTCTACGGTTAATTTTTTTATTGATGCGATGGCTAATCATAAAGCGCGTTGGCGTGAGGCGGTATCAAGTTCAGAAGCCAGTACAGCCCGTTTACAGGCACATGGATTTTCTGTGCTTTCGCTTAATGATGTTGCTGCTTTACCTATTTATGTAGATGGTGCAGATGAAATTACACCCGAAGGTCATATGACTAAAGGAGGTGGCGCTGCATTAACACGGGAAAAAATTATTGCCTCGGTTGCCCAAACATTTGTTTGTATTGCTGATGAAAGTAAGAAAGTTGAGCACATAGGTCAATTTCCTATCCCTATTGAAGTGATTCCGATGGCTCGTGAAAGCGTTATTCGGCATGTTATGCGTTTATTTACTTCTGCGCGCATTGTGTCGCGGAAAAATGCCGATGGCAGTTTTTTCTCCACCGACAATCACTGCGAAATTTTAGATATCAGTGGTTTAAAGGTGACCGATGCGGTTGTTACCGAACGTGCGATCAATCAAATCCCCGGGGTTGTCACGGTGGGGATTTTTGCGCAACGTGGGGCAAATATATTATTGGTAGGTGGTGCGCAAGGCGTGCAAACGCAGTATTTTTAGTGTTTGGATAATGGTAGATATGTTTGTACCATCGCTTCAATTTCGTTTAGCGGGTTGCGCAGATATACATATACTTGCCGATCTACGCTGGCGATTGAGTACCGATGATTAGCCATTATTCTATTTTTTAGTACAAAAGGCGTTTATCAAGGCATTTTACTTAAGTCTGCCTAATATCGACGATCGCAATAAGTTCGTACATTTCGTCGATGAAAATGATGGGCAGATTATTTCCGTTGTGTCGATTATCCGCGTCATCAATATTCCGCGTCCTGGACAAATAAATAATTGCTGGGGATATCTCACTAATGTATATATCTTGCCAGCATTTCGCAGGAGAGGGATCGGCAAACGATTGCTTGCTACGGCACGAGCTTGGGCTACAGAGCAAAAATTAGACTTATTGCTTGTCTGGCCAACTATACATTTTATGAGCAGGCTGGTTTTCGGCGCGAGATAGACCCATTGACACTCAATATTCTTGTAGAAAAATAAATAGCCGATTTTTATCGGTTAAATATTTCGAATTCAATAAATTGCAGCAGATACGCAACCAAGATTTTTATGTCGATGCTGCATTGAGATTCATTGGGTAGAGAGGATCGCGGTTAACAGGGGTTTACTGGCGTTTTATCTTACTTAAAATAAACATTAACGAAATGCTTTATATTGTTGATTTATATATGTTTTTTCTTATGTTAATGTGTTACTTTAACTTCTTTTGGTGTTTTTTGTGCATTAGCCGTCATGGGCGTAGCTAATTTAGTTGGAGGATGAGTGGTAATGGCAGCGGGCATTTTATTGGCTACAAAGCGAATAATATGCTTGCTTGGGGTGGCATAGTGTTTTTCTATATATCCGCCAATAAACTTTTCGAATTGCTCATGAGGCACGCGATATTCGCCGCGATTAGTATCAAAAAAACGAATATGTTTGTCTTCTCCAATATAAAATGCTGTCGCATGAGAGCACACTTTTTGTGTACTCTTGTCTAAAAAAATAAAGCTATATTCCGCTGTTTCTTTTGGTTTCATCTCTTTGATAAAGGTAGCAAAAAACTTACCCGAAGAAGGGGATTGCTCGCATTCTTTTGTGGACGTCAGCGTGAGTCCCGCTAAATTAAATACTTCTGTTATCGGATCAACCTTACTTAATCTTTCGTATAGTTTTTGTAACTCACGAAGGAGTATGCATTTTTCTTCATACTCTTTATAGAGCTGATTTTTCTTATGCTTTAGTGAGGAAATATTGACTGACTCAGATGGGGATCTTTTCTGTGTGCTAAGGGCTTTTGTAATTAATGATTCGTTCGATTTAATATTTTTTTCTATCGCCTCTAACTTTTGTTTTTCTTCTTGAAAATAAGCGTAAGTCTCCTTTGATGTTTTATTTAATTTTTCTATATTTTTTGAGTAACTATCCTGATAGATCATTGTTTGGCGCACCTTGTCTTTTTAGGAAATAATGCGCAAGCATTGCGCGGCGGACAATACGGGCGTATGGGCTTTTATATGCTTTAGCCACTGCACTGATAAAGCAATACACATCCCTTCAGAAATATTTTGTGCGAGAGATTGGAGGGTGCTGTTTAATTCGGCATCAATTAGTTCTGCCTGAGAAAATGGTGTCTTTTGCACAACGAGCGAAGGTTTTGCCGCTGGTTTATTTACCGCGGGTGATACAGGCGCAGGGGAATGATTAAAGCGTTGTATAGGGGGCGGAATTTTATTGTTTACGACGCTGGTTTTTTGCTGCCCCATATTGCCTGCTAAAGGGGCGTGAGTGCTAGAAGATTGTAGCCCGTTAATATGTGGCATCGCTATTCCATGCATAAGGAGTGATGCGGCACTCTATGCTAATAGAAAAGATATTTCTTGCGAAAAAATGCTTTTCTTTTGCAAAAAAGCAAGGAGTCACTTGAGTTTTTTGGGATGATGTTGCGCGGGATTGATGTGGTGAAATTTGATTACGTTAAAAACTAATTTTTTAGAAATTTGATTTTGTCAGGATGCGTTTTTTAGCTGTTTTTTAGCTAAAAAAATAAAACTACGCGTTTTATAGCGTCGTGATTTTAAAATCAACGCATTTTTTACTCATACTATTGAAAGGATAAAAATGGCTATAACGGGTCGCTGTCACTGTGGAGCAATTTCTTATGTGGCAGAAGGTGAGGCTGTGTACCACTCTTTATGTCACTGTACTGATTGCCGTCGTTGGGCTGGTGCGCCCGCCGTTGGGTGGATTGCATTTAAAGATCAACAACTAACGGTAGTGGGTAAGCCAGCTATCTACCATTCTTCGGCCAATGCAACGCGAGAATTTTGTAGTGCATGTGGAACTGGATTGTTTTACCGTAATCCAATCCTTTTGCCTGGAATGATCGATATTCAATCGGGAACCCTTGACGATCCAGTGAATAACGCGCCGAGCTTGCATATTATGACTAAACATAAGTTGCCCTGGATGGATAACCTTAACGAGTTGCCGGAATTTGAAACTTATCCTGGTATGGATAAGGTAGATGCATGAAATAAGGTGAGCTGAATTATCCATTAATCTTCATTACATCAAACACATTACATATCGGGCGTGGCCACGGCATATTTTTCATAAAGTGGCGAGGCAATGGTCTGGTAAGAAATGGCATTGTTCTCTATCACGAAGGTGTCGGTACCAAAAAAAGTTGTCTTGTTACTTCGAAGGGAAAAATGCCAGGTAATGTATACGATGCGGTCTTTGATGATGGGCGTATCAATTTTGTTTTTGCCTTGGTCGAATATTTGAAAGAGACGCTCGAATACCTTCCGAACTGCAGTTCGCCCTTCGTATATCTTGTTATTTAAGATAAGAACCGTATTTTCGGCATAGTCACTCATGATGGCGTCCAGATCCCGCTTATCCCAAGCGGCGATGTGGCGCTGCCAAACGACAGCTGTAGCTTGAGTCGATGTTGTGGCTTGAACGGTTAAGGTTTTGTTTTCTTGAGCAACGGCGCTGCAACACAACGACCACAAAGTTACCACTAGAAACCCAGAGGTGATGATATGAGAAGCGCTTATCTTTTTCATGAGTGCCGCCTTTCGAGGTTAATTTAATTCTATATTTCAAATATCATCAAACTAGAGTAATGCTTTCCAGGATTGCGAGTAAAGCCACCTAAGTTGCTATAAAAAACATTTCAAATGTTAAGAGT
>JADYYQ010000050.1 GCA_020853585.1 Ottowia sp. | reverse complement strand
ACAGTCCAGTCAATGCGAGTGAAGCAATCTTGCAACGTATTGTTCATGTTCATTTTGATCGAGCCACACAAACACCTGCTACGCGAAAAATGGCAGAAGAACTTGAAAAGATGCCGATTGAGCAGGTCTCTGGCTTTATCCTTAAAGCCGTCAAAAATGAAGCCAAAATAATTGCTACCTTCGCTGAGAAAGTGACTTACTACGAACGGCAGTTACAAGCTTTGCCTGAAATCAAAAGCATGCGCATAGCAAAAAATCATGCACAGCTCATGGCTCTTGTGGATGCTTTAGCTTTAGTCCAAGCATTAAGTGCAGAACAAATCGAAGTGACTCATCAATACATCACGAGCATGGCAATCGCCAGACAACAAGCGATTAATTCAGATCATCCTGTGTGCAAGAGTTTTGGGAAATGGTTGAGTACCTAGATGGAGATATAGACGAGCCGAGGCTGAATCATGCAATTAACAATTAACAAAGACCTTGTTGCGATCAACCTTAACCAATTTGTACAGCTTGCCAGTGATCGACGTCAGCAAATACCATCTTTAATGGATTTAAAGCGCCATTTACGCACGAGTAAGGCGCGTAAATTTATCGAGATAAAAACGACCCGATCAGCTATTCGTGCTAGCGACCCAAATAATAAATTTTTACCAGCATCACTTAAGTGCTGGGTGTTTCAGCGGTGAATAGATCGATTCTTGAATTTTAGTAATTTGGAACAGTGATATGACAGAGACAGAAATGATTAGTATTGCCAAAACAATAGGCCAAACACTGGCAACAACAATCGCCCACGAAATAGTTAGCCAGGCTAAGCCAGCATTGCCCCTATCCGTGCAACTTTGGAATCGCACTCATTTAAGTGAATATTTAAGTAGAAAAAAAACAGCTCTCAATAAGCTGATTTGTCATCCAGATTTTCCTCAGCCGATCCGCTTACCATCGGAGCAAGGCAAACCCCAACCCCTATGGCGAGCGGCAGATGTCATTAAATGGGTCGAGACGCAGCAGCAACACTTCGGGCGCCCGCGATCAGTCTAGCTAGACTGATCAAGTCTCGTCGCTAACTCTTCGGCAGTTTCGTTGTAATATATTTGTAACTGCCGTAAGTCTTTATGGCCAACCATACGAGCTAAAGCAAGAACATCTAACTTGCGTGACAGTCGAGTGATAGCTTCGTGTCGCGTGTCATGAAAATGCAAATTCTCAATGTTGCTGATGCTTTTAAGTTTACGGAATAATGCATCTAATTGTGATGGCAACATACCGAATAAAGTTCCCTGCGCTTCTGGTAAATAACTCAGTAACTCAAGCGCACGCGACGATAACGGCACTTGACGGGCTGAACCATTCTTAGTCATACAGAGTTGGGCCACTCTGCCAGTAATATCTGTTTTTCTAAGTGAACAGATTTCACCCGCACGCATTGCTGTTTCAATCGCAAACAAAAAAGCAACAGCTACCGCATGTGTTTTATTACGCACAGGTTCACCATTACTCCATCCTGCTGCCAGCAATAAGCGCTCAATTTCTTTTGGTGCAATCAGGCGATCACGCGGTAGTGAGGGTTTGGCACGTCGTACATCACTTGTCGGACTTTTTGTGATCCAACGCCATTCTTTCGCTGCAACGGAAAAAACGTGAGATATCAAGCTCAGTTCTCGATTCACGGTTGCACCAGTCACTTGCCTCAGGCGCTCGTCACGCCAATAAGCGATATGCTCAGGTAGAAGATCAGAAAGCTTCACATTGGCCAAAGGGGTACGACCTATCAAGGCTACCCTTAATACTTCCCATCGCTGACCGCGTTTAGTAGGAGAGACCTCGCGTGCGTAGCGATCAAGTGCGTCCAGAACTGTTTTTCCCGAGACCACACCTGATTGTATCGCTTGACGCAATTCTGTTTCTTTTAAAGCAGCCCATGCTTGAGCTTGCGCTTTAGTATCAAAAGTGCGGCACTCTCGATAACCTTTAACCTGCACTTCTACGCGCCATCCTCTCGGACGTTTTTGAAACGATGCCATATCTACCCTATAAATCAGTGGTCGGGATACTATCGTGATTTTGTCGGGAGTGATATAGAAAAGAACGGGTATTTATGACCAAAAACGGTCTATTTCAGATTTTACAAAACCCCCAAATCCCTTTGTATATAAAGGTTTTGAGCTATTTTGACCTGTTTTGGAAAAGTGCATCTGGTGCCGACGGCGAGACTCGAACTCGCACAGCTTTCGCCACTACCCCCTCAAGATAGCGTGTCTACCAATTTCACCACGTCGGCTTCGCGTGCAGCATTGCTTATGCCACCCGCTTGTTTTTCTTGCTTTTGAAACTTTACCCGCAGCAAGAGGCGCAGATTCTAACCTAGCGCGTTAGTTTGATCAACCTTCGCACATGCAAATCATGCCATTTTTATTTTGGCACAACGGGACCTTGCCCTGCTGTACCCGTAGGCGCGGATGTTGTCGAGGCGGGTTGCGATGATGTGTGTGCCGGCACTTGCCCAAGCACACCCGCTGAAGTATGTGGCTTATATGAACCGAGCAAACTTAAACCAAGCGTCGACAAAAAGAAAATGGTAGCCAACACCGCGGTCGTACGCGAAAGGAAATTAGCCGAGCCACTGGCCCCAAACAAACTACCCGCAGAACCCGAACCAAATGCAGCACCCATATCTGCCCCTTTACCATGTTGCAGCAGCACCAAAAATACAATACTTACTGCGGTAAGCATTTGCACAACAATAATGGCCGTTTTAATAAGTTCCATCTGACTTCCTATCTCCAATAAAAAAGTATGTCACTCACTTTTAGTTTCAGTTTCGTGAGCAGTCACCGTCCAATAGCAAAGCGACTTTCGCTTTTAACCCAACATAATCCAAGTTTATTCTATAACTCAAGCATGACATATTGCTAAAAAATCATCCGCTTTACGTGAGGCCCCACCTACCAAACCACCATCAATATCAGGCATCGAGAAAAGCGCTCCTGCATTATCCCGATTCACGCTACCGCCGTAAATAATATTCATCTTGCAAGCAAGATCGGCATCATGCTGAGCCACTTTTTGACGCAAAAAAGCATGAACATCTTGTGCTTGCTCGTTACTTGCTGTTTTGCCTGTACCAATCGCCCATACAGGTTCATAAGCTAACACCAAATGGGCTAATTGCTCTGGCTGCAATTGCGCTAACGCCGCTTGTAGTTGAGTGCCCACAACAAGCTGCGTCTGTCCAGATTCGCGCTGTGCCGCTGTTTCTCCCACACACAATACCGGCGTTATCCCGGCAAAACAGGCTTCAATAATTTTACTAACAATCAAACTATCACTCTCGCCATGATAAGCGCGGCGTTCAGAGTGGCCCACTAACACATAGGTACAAGCAAATTCACGCAACATGGCAGCAGACACTTCCCCGGTAAAGGCACCCTGCCTATGCACCGACACATCTTGGGCGCCCCATCCTACAGAAGAACCCGCCAATATAGCTTGACACTGACTGATATAAGGATAAGGCACACACACCGCAACATCGGTCTGATCCGAAGAGGGCCTAGCTACCAACGCCTGTAACAACGCGGCATTGCTAACAAAGTCGCCTTGCATTTTCCAGTTACCAATAACTAATTTTTTTTTCACCATTGCAATACTAATTTACCAATATGTTGACTTGATTCCATCAGTGCATGAGCTTGCGCTGCAAGATGCGCTGGAAAAATTTTAAATACAATCGGACGGATTTTTTTTGCTTCGAATAAAGGCCAGACTTTTTCTTTTAAGGCCATGGCAATAGCTGCTTTAAATTGCGTAGATCGCGGACGCAACGTGGCACCTGTTACGGTCAAACGACGACGCAAAATCTGCCCACAATCTAGTTCTGCGCGCGCCCCCCCTTGCAAAGCAATGATCACTAAACGACCATCATCGGCTAAACAATCGATCTCACGCGCCACATAAGATCCAGCGACCATATCGAGAATGACATCGACACCCCGCCCATTCGTACATTGCTTAATCACATCGACAAAATTTTCGCTACGATAATTAATCGCGCGCTCAGCACCTAGTTGCTCACAAGCCAAGCATTTATCAGCGCTCCCTGCCGTCGTAAACACACGATGACCCAACGCGCTAGCTAATTGAATAGCTGACACACCAATGCCACTGCTGCCACCCTGTACTAATAAAGTCTCAGGTACACCTAATGCACCCAAGCCAGCACGTTCAAAAACCGTACTCCATACCGTAAAAAATGTTTCGGGTAAGGTTGCGGCATCCGTATCCGATAATCCATTCGGAATAGGCAAACACTGAGATAGCGGAGCAACACAATACTGCGCATACCCCCCACCTTGGACAAGCGCACAGATACGGTCGCCTATTTTTAAATGAAAAGAGTTATGGGCAGAATTGATATCGCCCCCTACCACCTCACCCGCCACTTCTAACCCAAGCAGATCAGAAGCGCCGGGTGGCGGTGGATAATGACCTAAGCGCTGAAGTACATCAGGACGATTCACGCCCGCCGCATGCACTTTGATCAAACATTCCCCGGCCCCCGGTTGAGGTATCGCTCGAGTGGTTAATTGCAATACCTCGGGTGAACCAAAATGCGTAATTTCAATTGCCTGCATAGCGACTCGATCGCACAATCACTACTCGCACTGCTCCGCTTTTTCGTCGTGTGCTGCAAGCGGCTCAATCGTGCCGCCTTCTTCTGCAAGTGCGGCTTTCAGTGACAAACGCATACGACCTTTCTCATCAGCCTGTAATACTTTGACGCGGACAACCTGGCCTTCACGCAACCAAGCCTTAATATCTTTGATCCGCTCGCTGGTTACTTCGGAAATATGAAGTAAGCCATCTTTTCCAGGCAAGATATTAATCAGAGCGCCAAACTCAAGTAGTTTTACCACGGGGCCTTGATAAATTTTACCGACCTCTACATCTGCGGTAATCGCCTCAATACGGCGTTTTGCTTCTTCCATACCTTCTGCACTCACAGAGGCAATGGTAATCGTGCCATCTTCAGCAATATCAATGCTTGTACCGGTCTCTTTCGTCAAGGCTTGAATCGTTGCACCGCCCTTACCAATCACTTCACGAATCTTGTCTGGATGAATTTTAATGGTTGTCATACGCGGCGCATGTGCAGATAGTTCAGTGCGCGCACCGCCCACAGCGGTTTGCATTTTTTCGAGAATATGTAAACGTCCTTCGCGTGCTTGCGCTAATGCGACTTGCATAATTTCTTTAGTGACACCCTGCACCTTAATATCCATTTGCAAAGCGGTAATACCTGCTTGCGTACCGGCTACTTTAAAGTCCATATCACCCAGATGATCTTCATCACCCAAAATATCTGTCAGCACAGCAAATTTATTGCCATCCAAAATCAGACCCATTGCCACACCCGCAACATGGGCTTTTAAGGGCACGCCTGCATCCATCATGGCTAAACAAGCACCGCATACGGAAGCCATAGAAGACGAGCCATTGGACTCGGTGATTTCAGATACCACGCGTATGGTATAAGCAAAATCTGCCGGCACCGGCAGTACAGGAGTGAGGGCGCGTTTAGCTAAGCGACCATGACCAATTTCTCGACGCTTAGGCGTACCGACACGACCCGTTTCACCGGTTGCGAAAGGAGGCATATTGTAGTGAAGCATAAAGCGCTCGCGCTGCTCGCCTGCTAAGGCATCGATAATTTGCTCATCTCGTGCCGTGCCAAGTGTGGCCACCACTAAAGCCTGCGTTTCACCACGCGTAAACAAAGTGGACCCGTGCGCACGCGGCAATACGCCGGTACGAATCTCAATCGGGCGCACGGTGCGTGTATCACGTCCATCAATACGTGGCTCACCTGACAACACCTGATCGCGCACAATTTTTGATTCGATCGCAAATAAGATATTTTCTACTTCAACTTTTTCTGCTTCGATACCCGCATCCGCAAGCTGAGTGGGAATAGAAGCGAAAATTTCTTTAAGCTTTTGACTACGCTCTTGCTTATGGCGAATTTGGTAAGCATGACTGAGCATAGGCTGCGCGAGATCGGTTAACGTCGCAATCAAGGCTTCATTTTTTGCGCTTGCTTGCCATTGCCATTCGGGTTTACCGGCTTCACTGACCAACTCATGAATCACATTAATAACTGCCTGCGTTTGTTCCTGTCCATAAACCACTGCACCTAACATGATTTCTTCAGATAATTGCTGAGCCTCTGACTCAACCATTAATACAGCATGCTCGGTACCCGCAACAACCAAATCCATTTCACTTAAAGCCAATTCGGAGCACGTTGGGTTTAATAAATAAGCCCCATTTTGATAGCCCACGCGCGCTGCACCTACCGTGCCCAAAAATGGCACACCCGAAATAGCCAGCGCAGCAGATGCGGCGATCAAAGCAGGAATATCTGCCGGCACTTCGGGATTTAATGAAAGCACGTGCACTACAACCTGAACTTCGTTGTAAAACCCTTCTGGAAATAAAGGGCGCAGTGGACGATCAATCAGTCGTGACACTAAAGTCTCGTGTTCAGAGGGACGTCCCTCTCGACGAAAAAACCCACCCGGTATTTTGCCCGCAGCGTAAGTTTTTTCTAAGTAATCAACAGTCAACGGGAAAAAATCTTGTCCTGGTTTAGCATGACGTGCCGCAACAACCGTTGCTAAAACGACGGTGCTATCCATATCAAGGAGCACAGCCCCATCAGCTTGGCGAGCAATTTCACCCGTCTCCATGCGCACGGCATGCTTGCCCCACTGAAACTCTTTCACAACTTTCTTGAACATTGACATGATGACCCCATTTTCTTTTATGCTTGGCACGACTTTTCAGTGCAGCGCCTCGAATCTAAAAAATAAAAATGCCTGCGCAGCGGCGGCTGACACAGGCATTGCGTAACAGCACAGGCACAAAAATTACTTGCGCAACCCAAGCTTTTCAATCAGAGCACGATAACGCGTTGCATCACTACGCTTTAAATAATCAAGCAAGCGACGACGACGACTGACCATACGCAGCAAACCGCGACGACTATGATTGTCTTTAATATTTGCTTTAAAGTGGGGAGCGAGATCGTTGATTCGCGCAGTTAACAGCGCAACTTGTACTTCTGGACTACCTGTATCGTTTGCAGCACGGGCGTGCTGCTCAATAATGACTGCTTTTTCTGCAACTGCAATAACCATGGTGCTTTCCTTTTTTAATCGAGCGGTCACGGAAGAAAGGGCCGTGCCGTGTGTTAACAAAAATAAAACCAGCTGTGCTCAACCCATAAAACCTCTGGTGAACAACGCGCCGCACTATAGCACATATCGTGAAACCCTGGCTTAGGAACGGTTTTTATGACTATTTTGCAATGGTATATTCGATATTAAACAGCGCCCTCATATATGCCCTCACAATGTTGCCTTGACTGCATCCGTAGCGATAAGTTGCGTATTGCCCTTAAACCACACTCTGCCCGCCCCTCGATGGGTATCACAATATTTACTTGGTTCATTTCAGCCACTTCTTGACTATCAAAACCAACCTAATAATGTGGATTCAGTTTTTCACCCATTTGTTTACGCAGCTTATTTAACGCTGATAAATAAGCCTTAGCAGAAGCAGAAACAATATCTAAATCAGTACCCACCCCATTTACCACCCGCCCGGATTTCCCCAGACGAACAGTCACCTCACCTTGCGATTGTGTCCCCGTAGTAATGGCATT
>JADYYQ010000049.1 GCA_020853585.1 Ottowia sp. | reverse complement strand
GATTACCCGCAGCCTTACAAAGACGTGCGATTTTATTTGGCACAGCAGGCGCAATTATCGTGCGTGGCCTACTCACCATTGCCGCTGTATCGTTACTACGCATTCCCGGGCTTATGCTGGTAGGCGGATTAATGCTTTTTTGGATTGCGTATCAATTATTAGCTGAAAGTGAAAACACGCATCAGACAGCTGAAGCGCTCACCTTAAGACAAGCACTGCAAACCATCATTGTTGCCGATACGGTTATGGGCATGGATAACGTGATTGCTATTGCAGGCGCAGCACAAGGTGATTTTTTCTTAGTCATACTTGGACTGGCTATTAGCATCCCTTTAGTGGTCTGGGGTAGCACGCTTGTATTGCATTTACTTACACGTTTTCCTATATTAGTTTATGCCGGCTCTGCCGTGCTTGTGATGACTGCTGTGCACATGGTACTCAGTGAAAAAATTGTGCGCAACTATTGGAATATACCCACTTGGTTGCCTTGGCTCGCCCATATAAGTGCGATCACCGTTATACTTGGCCTGGGTTACTTGCGCCGTAAAAATACAGCCACTTCCTCTTAAAAAGATTTCAAAATACATGCAAGTCTATTTAGATATGATGCGCCATGTCTACCAACATGGCTGCGATAAAACAGATCGTACAGGTACGGGCACTCGTTCTATTTTTGGTCATCAAATGCGCTTTGATCTCAGTCAAGGTTTTCCATTGATTACCACCAAAAAACTGCATATCAAATCGATCATCTACGAATTACTCTGGTTTTTGCAAGGCAGTACAAATATCAACTGGCTACAAGAAAAAGGCGTCACCATCTGGGATGAATGGGCAGATCAAGATGGTGAACTCGGCCCTATTTATGGCCATCAATGGCGTTCTTGGCCAACGCCCAACGGCACACATATTGATCAAATTAGCCAAGTACTTACCGAAATCAAACAAAATCCTGATTCACGCAGACTCGTTGTAAGCGCATGGAATGTCGCTGATATTCCGCGTATGAAGCTGCCACCTTGTCATGCGCTATTTCAGTTTTATGTGGCACATGGTCAGCTTTCTTGTCAGTTGTATCAGCGCAGCGCGGATGTTTTTTTGGGCGTACCATTTAATATCGCCAGCTATGCGCTGCTCACCCATATGGTGGCGCATCAAACTGGCCTTCAGGTAGGCGATTTTATTTGGACTGGTGGGGATTGCCATTTATATCGCAATCACTTTGATCAAGTAGAAACGCAATTAACACGCACGCCTTGCCCCCTCCCCTCATTACAGATAAAACGTATGCCGAGCTCTCTGTTTGATTATCGTTATGAAGATTTCGAGATCACAGACTATCAATCCCATGCCGCAATTAAAGCGCCCATTGCCGTCTGAGGTCCACATGAGTCGTATCACTCTTATTGTGGCTTATGCTCACAATCGCGTCATTGGTAAAAATAATCAAATGCCCTGGCACTTACCAGAAGATTTAGCCCACTTTAAGCGCACCACACTCGG
This sequence comes from Ottowia sp., assembly GCA_020853585.1. Classification (GTDB taxonomy): domain Bacteria; phylum Pseudomonadota; class Gammaproteobacteria; order Burkholderiales; family Burkholderiaceae; genus JADYYQ01. The sequence goes on along the minus strand of JADYYQ010000049.1, from coordinate 1,939 downwards.
TGCGCCCGTTATTATGGGGCGCAAAACCTGGGAAGCAATTGGTCGTCCGTTGCCTGGGCGAAAAAACATTGTGATTTCACGCAACGCAGCCCAGCACGTAGTGGGTGCGCAACTAGCCATCTCACTTGAAGATGCATTAACACATACCGTCAATGTGCCCGAAGTGTTTGTGATTGGCGGCGCACAAATTTATGAGCAAGCTATGCCACATGCACAACGCCTAATTGTTACTGAGATTGATCGTGATATAGAGGGCGATGCATTTTTCCCGGAAATTGATCTAGAGCAGTGGCATATGCTTTCTCGCAACCAACATCAAGCTGCCGCCCCCAATAATTTTTCATTTGCTATTGTGGAGTATCAGCGTAATTTATAAATAATCTCTGCCATAAGTCGATCTCATATGTACGAACCAAATATCGGTTCACTATGTCCACCAAATTCTTTTTAAATTAACTTAAAAAAATACGACGCAAAATTCGCCTTCTTTATCGCCCTACCTCGTGAGAAACCATGCTAGATATCTCACACGTTATCTTAAACACTTCCTCAAAATCTCTCACGTAAAACAGGCGAAGCCATATTTAAAAGGCGGTTCGTTTAGTTACATCTATTGCAACTCAGAAAACAACGTGGAATCACTTAGGCAACAGACAGACGCACATCAATATTGCCGCGCGTTGCGTTGGAATAAGGGCAAACAATATGTGCTGCCGCAATCAGCCCTTCAGCGGCGCCACGCTCCATACCGGGCAGTGAAACTTTGAGATCAACTTCAATACCAAAACCATTGGGGATGGCACCGATACCCACACTCGCGTCAACCGAAACATCACTTGGGATAGCAATCTTATCGCGTGCAGCAACAAACTTCATTGCACCAATAAAGCACGCGCCATAGCCAGCAGCAAATAATTGCTCAGGATTAACGCCTGTACCACCCGCACCACCCAAACTCTTAGGGGTCGTCAAGGTCAAATCAAGATTACTTTCCGGCACCACGGCACGACCATCACGACCACCGGTCGCTTTGGCGTGTGCACGGTAGAGAACTTGTTCGATAGACATAATAAAACTCCAGAAAATTAAAAACGTTAAACCACAATTTAGGAAAGGGTATCGCCACCTACTGCGCGATTACATGGGCATAACTCAGCTGTTTGTAAGCCATCCAAGATACGTAATACTTCTTCAGGACTGCGACCCACGTTTAGATTATTCACTGAGACATGCTGAATAATATTATCTGGATCGATAATAAAAGTCGCGCGCAAAGCAACGCCTGCTGTGATATCACGCACACCTAGTTGATCAACCAACGATCCCATAACATCAGCAAATTGCCACTGACACAACTTGTTCAGATCTTTGTGTTCGCGGCGCCATGCCAACTTCACAAATTCATTATCGGTAGAGCCGCCTAATACAACCGCATTGCGTGCCACAAATTCTTTATTGAGTTGAGCAAAAGCAACAATCTCTGTTGGACATACAAAAGTAAAATCTTTAGGGTAAAAATAAAGCACTTTCCACTGCCCTGGAAAGCTGCGTTCGGTAATCTGTTCAAATGCAGATTGACCATTTTCTTCGTGTTGATTAAATCCCGGTTTTACACCAACAATATGAAATGCCTCAATTTTTTGGCCAACTGTTTTCATTCTTTGTCCTTTCTCGAAAAGATGCAGTGTAAGACAAGCACTACCTGTTTCCAAGATAACGCGTAAATTGTTTTTTAGCCAGACAGATACAGTAAAAACTAACGCACTGATTTTGCCTGTAGTGTTCACTTAAAAACCATAAAAATAATCAATAGATTGAGGTGTACTGTCAATAACGGACACTCGCATTTCAAAAAACTACTTAAGCTGCATGAAATTTTTTAGTAAATGCAGCGGGAGACAAGTAACCTAATCTTGAATGTCTCCGCTGCCGGTTATAG
>JADYYQ010000048.1 GCA_020853585.1 Ottowia sp. | reverse complement strand
ATATGGGGGCTTGTCCTTTCGTCGTCGTATAAGCAGATGGGGTGGCGTAGCTATATTGACAGATAGATAAGAATACGAACGCCATGCATTTTGTCATGCTGATATAGGCGATGCTGTTGTGCCATAAGCGATAAAAAAAAGTATGGGTGTGATCTAGCGTAGGTGACATAGCGATAGAGGGGGGGATGTTTAATAGGCGCATACCTGCTCCAGATTGTTGGTGACGATGGTTGGGCTGGTGAGTTGCAAGGTGCGCGTGGCCGCATGGACTGCGACCATGATGGTATAGCCTTTAGTGAGTCGCTGATTGTTTATTGCATCACGAATTTCATAGCCAATTTTTAGGCGGTTTTCATATTCAAGTAAGCTGGCCTGCACGCGAATGGTTTGACCATAAATCGCAGGACGTACGTATCTTAAGTGGCATTCAACAATGGGCCATAGATAGCCGGACGCTTGCATTTGCGGATAGTCGTAATTAAATTTTCGTAATAAAGCGCATCGTGCTAACTCGAAGTATTTGAGATAGTGGCCGTGCCAGGCCACCTCCATCGCATCAACATCATGAAATGGGATTTCAATTTCTACGGTGGTGGTCAGGTTAAGCATCGTTGTTAAAAAAGCCTATTTAGAAAGATCGCTGATTACTTATTGCGCCTGCCATATACGTTGTTCCGCGCAGTAGGTAATTTTTATATACGCTTGATGATCACTTTGGTTTTTGCGTTGCCTATATTAAGGTTTAGCCCGATGGCGATCGTTATACAACGATTTTCGATGATCAATAGGGCGTTCTTAAACATGGGCGGGCTGCCAAAAATCATAAAAATTAAACCATTGGTAGGGCGCTTTAAGACAATAGTGCTCCAAACGTTCGGCATAGTGCTGAATATAGTGATTGAGTTGTTGCGTACGTTGATTGCGGGACAAGCATATGCGCGGGGCGAAAGCTTCAAAATAAATACGATAGCGCATATGTTCTTGTAAGCAGAAAAAAAGATAGACGGGGCATTCCAGCAGGCTAGCGAGAATAAACGGTCCTTGGGCAAAAGGGGCGGGATGCCTTAAAAATGTAACTGTGCTGATATGGCTATGGACTCGGCCTTGTGATACGGGGGTGCGGTCACCAACGATAACAAGTAATTCGCCTTGCTCAATTTTCTCTTTGAGTTGGATGGCCAGCTCGGGACTTAATCGTGATACTTCAATGAGATTAACGCTAAATTGTGCGTTGGCTTGGGCGAGCATACGATTAAATTTTTGTGCATGTTCTGTATAGACTACGGCATTGATTACCACATGGGGATGATGGCTTGCTAGTGCGCGTAGCATTTCGATGTTACCTAAGTGGGAGCCAATCAGGACCGCGCCACGCCCGCTTGTGCAGAGTTGTTCAAATTGGGCGCAATCGGGAAAATCAATTGCTTGCTCCTTAATTTTCCCTAACCAAGCAGCGAGTTTAGTGAGACCTGATTGCGCGAAAGCCAGCATATGTTGAAAAACCCCATACCCATTGGCTTGGGTAACCCCATCGATGGCGCGAATACGATGTAAATAATTTTGTGATGCGTGTCGTGCACTTGCTCGCGTTAAGAAAAAATACGCAACGATCGGTATCAATAGCCAGCGTGTTGCTCGCTCGCCTAACAGACGGGTACACGTAAATAAGATCTGCATTCCCAGCCAATGGCCACGTTCAGCGATGTGGGCCCACTGCGTGGGTGTTTTATTGTGCGGTTTCTTCTCTATCTTGTACGACTCACTGTGAATCACATCATTGTTCAGGCTGGCTAGGGTTTGGGTTGCGATAGCCTTATGTATATGGTGTTTGTTAACGGTACCGGAGAATTTTTTATTTGCTTGTTTTTCTTTGTTTGCCTTATAACGGTGCCGTAACAAAGTCGGTAAGCGCCACAGCATGCCAAAAACAAGTTGAGTATGGGTGCGACTAATGCGTAAATTATCGCGCAGCATGTCAAAGTGGGAGAGTCCCTGCACGGGATAGATCACGCGCGTAGGAATATTTTTAAAGGGTATTCCAAGCCAAGCGAGATGGACTGCAATGGCGACATCAAAATCCATTCGTGTAGGGATCGATGTGCTTTCAATAAGCGCGTAAGTTGCGGCTAAGGGGTATAGGCGAAAGCCACATAAGGTGTCCCCAATCGCAAAAGATAAGGTTTCAATCCATACCCAAAAATGCGTGATATTTCGCCCATAACGGCGTGCTTTGGGTGCGGATGCATCATAGATGGGTTTGCCGCAAATAACGGCATGAGGATGCGTGTCTGCATATTGAAAAAAGAGGGGAACATCATCGGTATTGTGCTGACCATCGGCATCAATTTGTAGCGCATGACTAAATCCGGCAAGGTACGCTGCACGCAACCCATGCATCACCGCGGCGCCTTTACCTTGATTTTTTTCTAGCCGAAATAAATGGATATCTGGATAAGTGCTTGCAATCGTGAGCAGTATGGTTTGTGTGGGGAGATCGCTACCATCGTCCACAATAAACAAGGGCACGTGATATACAGAAAGCTTGTGAACAAGCGCAGCAATATGTTCTTTGTGGTTATAAATAGGAATCAGAATGCATTTTTTTTGAGTCATGATCCGCTACTAAAAATAATACGGCCAGAAGAATAAGTGCGCTGATTTTTGCTATAGGAAAAATGCAAAGCTGCTTTATTTTTATCCCACCTAAGCCCCAGTGTGATATCGGTATTGGGCAAAATCAGTGCTTGAAATTTAATATTTTCGAGTGCTTTAAATGAGGTGGAAAATAAAAAATACCGATGAGCAATGCCGATGGCCCAGTCGATTTGTACTACGCCTGGGAGTACGGGATATTGCGGAAAGTGGCCGGTGAAGTGGTCGAGTGTATCGGGTATATGGAGGTCCACAGCAATATGTGTTGATTCGTTGATCAGCGCGGAGTTGTTTAGCTGATCAGAGGGTGCGGCTGATGGCGAAGTAGGGCTAGGATCGGTTGGCGCCATATGTCGTATTGCTTTGATATCAGGCCATAGTGGCGCAGTGGCAATAGAGGGATGAGGGATCGATGTCATTGTGAGGGGCATCATTTGGTTGGATGGGGGCTTGTTTTTGTATCGCTTATTGCAAGCGTAGGTATATTTTCCCTTGATATATTTTTTTCTAAAAACAGCGTAGTCAGTGCGGAGGATGAAATTTTGCCTCGCTCATTGGTGGGCAATTGCGTGACAAAGCGCCAATGCTTTGGTAGGTGGACGAGTTCAAAACAGATCGCAAGATGCT
>JADYYQ010000047.1 GCA_020853585.1 Ottowia sp. | reverse complement strand
GAACAAAGGCCATTATTCAATAGTTGTTTCTGGAGGAGGGGGTACCAATGGCTTTGATTTTGCAATCGCTGGGCAGGACAGTTATTGCCAGTTTAGTACTGTTAATGCTTATTTTATTAGCGGTGTCGTCTCACTATGGCGTGTCAGTGAGTTTTGAACACTTTTGGTTTGCGCTGCTGTTTCGTTGGCTGCATGTGTTGTGTGGCGTGATGTGGATTGGTTTGCTTTGGTATTTTAATTTTGTGCAAATTCCATCGATGCCCAAAATTCCCGATGAGCAAAAGCCCGCGATTGGTAAAGTGATTGCCCCCGCTGCTTTATTTTGGTTTCGGCATGCTGCCTTGTGGACCGTGGTGACAGGCCTTTTGTTGGCGGGTATGAATGGCTATTTTGTTTCTGCATTTACATTACAACCGGGTGTACATAGCATTGGCATCGGCATGTGGCTGGCATTGGTGATGGCGTTCAATGTCTGGTTTATTATTTGGCCAAATCAAAAGAAAGCCTTAGGTATGGTGAGTGTGCCGGCTGAGGCTAAGCCTAAAGCAGCACGTCTTGCGATGCTCACTTCGCGATTTAATACGATGCTATCTTTGCCCATGTTGTATTGCATGGTTGCTCAGCAAAATGGGGGGTTGTAAGCCTTATTGCAAATAAAGCGCTTGGGCATGCAATGCATAGGCAATGTTTTTACGGCATTCCATGTAGTTGCATGCCAGGTTTAATTCCTTTTTTCTCAAACCAGCCTTGGCGCATTTCGAGCGCGTAGCGTACGGGTGCGATTGCACAATGCTTTTTTTCTGTTTGTGGGTGCATGTTTTCGATGTTGACGATGTTGCCATCATCGGCAATAAATGCGATCGAGAGTGGAATTAAAGTGTTTCGCATCCAAAAACAAGTTCTTGTTTTTTCTTCAAAGACAAAGAGCATGCCATCGTTGCCTGGCAATGTTGTGCGAAACATAAGGCCTCGTGTTCGGGCTTGTTCAGTTGCAGCGATCTCAGCATTGATTTTATGGATGCCGGCATGAATAGCGACTGTGGGTAGCTTGATTTGAGGGGTATTAATAGCGGCTGGGGGTGAGGCATGACTAGTGTGTGGCAAAAGCATCAGTGGTATGAAGAGCGTGAAAAACCATTTATACAAGTGATGTGTCGGCATAGCGTTGTTCTGGTAAGCGTTAAATAAAAAGAATACCCGTCTTACATGGGGTATACGTATGTATTTGCATACGCTTGCATAGTATGTGTTTTTGTCCCTGGCGAGTGGCACAAGCGTTTTGTTTTGTCGGTAATTAAAAATTAAGATTTTATCGTTATTAAAAATAAATTTGGTAAGCCATTTAATAATCAGGTTGGGACGCTTTAAAATGGCGGCCTTTACGTTTTCGCTTTCCTTTTGTTAGCGTTGCAGTACTTTGGAGAAAAAAATGTATCAACACATCAATGTGCCCAGCGGGGAAAAAATTACAGTAAACGCTGATTTTTCATTGAGGGTGCCAGATAACCCCATTATTCCTTATATTGAGGGCGATGGCACGGGGTTTGATATTACGCCTGTGATGATCAAGGTTGTTGATGCGGCTGTTGCTAAGGCATATCTTGGAAAAAGACGTATCTCTTGGATGGAAATTTACGCGGGAGAGAAGGCCACTAAAGTGTATGGACAAGATGTCTGGCTGCCCGAAGAAACGTTAAAGGTGCTGAGAGAGTATGTGGTGTCCATTAAAGGCCCACTTACCACCCCGGTGGGGGGTGGTATTCGTTCTTTGAATGTCGCTTTGCGTCAAGAGCTTGATTTGTATGTGTGTTTGCGTCCGGTTCGTTATTTTAAAGGCGTACCTTCACCTGTTAAAGAGCCTGAAAAGATTGATATGGTGATCTTTCGTGAGAATTCAGAAGATATTTATGCAGGTATTGAGTGGGAAGCTGAATCAGAAAATGCAAAAAAAATGATTCACTTTCTGGTAAATGAGATGGGCGTTAAAAAAATTCGCTTCCCGGCTACTTCGGGGATTGGTATCAAGCCCGTGTCACGTGAGGGCACAGAACGTTTAGTGCGCAAGGCAGTACAGTATGCGATTGACCACGATAAGCCTTCGGTCACGATTGTCCATAAGGGCAATATTATGAAATATACAGAAGGTGGTTTTCGTGATTGGGCTTATGCTTTAGCGCAAAAAGAATTTGGTGCGCAACTTATTGATGGTGGACCGTGGTGCAAGTTTAATAATCCCAAAACCGGCAAAGAAATTATTATCAAAGACGCCATTGCTGATGCGTTTTTACAGCAGATATTGCTGCGTCCGGCTGAGTACAGTGTGATTGCGACACTGAATTTGAATGGGGACTATATTTCGGATGCCTTAGCTGCCCAGGTAGGGGGTATTGGTATTGCGCCAGGGGCTAATTTGTCAGACTCCATTGCCATGTTTGAAGCGACGCATGGTACAGCGCCAAAATATGCGGGTAAAGACTATGTCAATCCGGGCTCTGAAATCCTTTCTGCCGAGATGTTGTTACGTCATATCGGGTGGGATGAGGCTGCCGATTTGATTGTGGCTTCGATGGAGAAATCTATTCTATCTAAACGGGTAACCTATGATTTTGCCCGTTTGCTTGAAGGCGCGACACAGGTGTCCTGCTCTGGTTTTGGTCAGGAAATGATTGAGAATATGTAAGAATTTTTTATAAAAAATAGTTTTTGTTGTCTTTATTGGGGGTACTCATTTTATATGGGGCACCCCCTATTTTTATGGCATCAAACATGTCAATAAACGGCTTTATCTCCTACGTATTCCAGTTTTCTAGCCGGCTGCAATAGTAGATTTTTTGCGAAAACGACCTATATACCTTGGGTACTGTGGCGAGAGGTACTTAGTATTTACGGATTTTCCGGTAGGAAGATTCCCGCTTTATGGGATGAAACCTGTTGCGCTTAGCTTGTCTGATGCATTCTTCCATCTTATCCCCCTGAGTAAACTCTGGGTAAAAATGCATCTTTTAGATTGAATCGTGGATGTTGATGATCGCAGTGGTTTTCAAAAGATGATTGCAATCGAAATTGTTATTGCTTCTATTGATTTAAAACAATAGGGTCTGTAAAGGTGAGAAAAGAGAGCACTTTAACAGATAGCTTACTTAGGATTGGTATTCGACCTTGCTGTGCTGGGTAGGTGGGCATTAAATAGGTAAGTGTATCTTGCCCGCACTACAGACCACTGCACGCACCACAGCGGCAGCCGAGACTATCGCCGTGGTGAGTCATCATTTTTTGTCCGCCTTTGGATGTTGTCCTTATTTTTTTAATTATGGCTTGGTTGTACTAATTTTCTGTTTCAACCATACCTCTCGCGGCGCGAACGTTTGTTGCTTGCCAGCCTTTTGCACCTTGGGTCTTATCAAATTGTACTGATTGACCTTCTTTTAGTGTTTTAAAGCCTGCCATATCAATGGCACTAAAATGTGCGAATAACTCATCTCCCCCATCATCTGGTGTGATAAACCCGTAGCCTTTTGCATCATTAAACCACTTCACCTTACCGGTAGCCATAACTTCCCCCAACTTGCATCACAACATACATGCCCAAGATATTTGGGCCTCTCGAACCTCTTTCCTGCTCAATAATTAGGAAAAGGTCAGGGAATTGTTTGAGAAAATGAATCTGCTGTCAAGTATCAAATTTATACATTTACACTATAAAAATAAAAAATTATGTAAATATATCCCCCCGGAAGGGAGGGTTTTCGGTGTTTGTACGGTTTAGATATTGCGCTAAACAGGATATATT
>JADYYQ010000046.1 GCA_020853585.1 Ottowia sp. | reverse complement strand
TGCTTGCTTATTCCCGCTGGTACTCAGTCAGCCTGATCTGATGGTTTTGGTTACACAGCAATTTGGCACCGAAGTAACGAGTTTACTCACGACTGTGTGTAAGCTTGAACTGCTTAATCAAAAAATTTCTGCGTCTTATTATGAGCATGGCGAACAAGCAAAGCAGCAGCTTGAAGTGCTACGAAAAATGCTTTTAGCGTTTGCCCGTGATATGCGTGTCGTACTTATTCGCTTAGCATCAACATTACATACTTTGCGTGCGTGTGCGCGTATGCATACCAAGCCCCCCGATCGTGTTGCGCGCAGGGCGCTTGATGTATATGCTCCTTTAGCGAACCGTTTGGGTGTTTGGCAAGTTAAGTGGGAGTTAGAAGATCTCGCTTTTCGTTTTGATCAGCCACAAACTTATCATGAGATTGCACGCTTTTTAGATGAGAAGCGTATCGAACGAGAAAGCTTTGTCAGCGACATTACATTGCGTCTTGAGCAAGTTCTAAAAGAGGAAAAATTATCCGCAGAAGTATCAGGTCGACCTAAACATATCTATAGCATTTGGAAAAAAATGCGCGGCAAATCACTTGGGTTTGTTGATATTTATGATGTGCGTGCTTTCCGTATTATTGTGAATACTGTAAAGGATTGCTATACCGTATTGGGGATTGTTCATCATTTATGGCAGCCTGTGCCACGTGAGTTTGATGATTACATCTCACGACCAAAACCAAATGGCTATCGTTCGCTACATACGGTTGTGTTGGATGCGGATGAGCGTGCATTTGAAATACAAATTCGTACCCGTGAAATGCATCAATTTGCCGAATTTGGTGTGGCGGCGCATTGGCGCTATAAAGAGTCAGGTGTGAGAGGGTATGCAGGGCGATCATTAGCCAACACCGAGGACGATGAAAAAATTTCTTGGTTGCGTCAGTTGCTGGCATGGAAAGATGAGGCGAGCAGTACGGGCATTGTCTGGGAAAAACTCAAGCAAATTGAGACTGATGATCATATTTATGTATTGACGCCACAAGCACATGTGTTGGCTTTGCCTTGTGGCGCTACCCCAGTCGACTTTGCTTATCACTTACATAGCGAACTAGGACATCGTTGCCGCGGCGCGCGTTTAGACGGCATGATTGTGCCGCTCAATACACCATTGCAAAATGGACAAACCGTTGAAATTATTACAGTCAAGCAGGGTGGGCCCTCACGTGATTGGTTAAACCTTGAGCTTGGCTATATGGTGAGTGCACGTGCGCGCGCAAAAGTACGTGCTTGGTTTAATACGCTGGATATTGAAGAAGCGGTAGCGCGGGGTCGCGGCATACTTGATAAGATTTTGCAGCGAGAAGGGAAAACCGCAGTTAATTTAGAGTTGTTGGCGCAAAGTCTTGATGTTCAAAATTTAAATACATTGCTTATTGCGCTGGCTAAAGAAAAAATAAAGCCGCGCCAAGTTGAACAAGCACTGCGTGGCGAGGGCGATGTCCCCTCCAAACGAACCGGCACGGACGAAATCGTAGCTGAGCGTGGGCTAGTCGATACGTCTTTGACAAAATCTCGCGGGACAGAGAGCGGTGTATTAGTCGTGGGGGTTGATGCCTTGTTAACGCAATTAGCAAAGTGTTGTCGACCATTGCCACCTGATCTGATTATGGGATTTGTCACCCGCGGTAACGGCGTGTCCATTCACCGACAGCTATGCACGACATTGGCGCGATTACGTCAGCGTGCACCCGAGCGTTTAATTGACACCAGCTGGGGAATTTTTTCTGCAACTTATGGTGTTGATATTTATATAGAAGCAATTGATCGCGCAGGATTATTACGTGATTGCACAGAAATATTGTCCCGAGAAAAAATTAATATGACTGATGTACGCACCTTGGTACGTAATCAGCAAGCGCGGTTGCAGTTTTCGGTGGAGGTGAGCGATGGAGTACATCTGCAAAAATTATTCACAGCACTGCGCGCAATCCCAAGTGTCTTGTCAGTGAGTCGAAAATGAAGCTATAATCCGCGCTCTTTATTGCAGAAGCAATTTATAGGTCCGGTGTGGCAGTGTGTTGTAGTGACATCAAGCAATATACAAATAAGCTAGTACCGCTACAAATTGGCAGCAGTAAAGTGTAATGATTATAGGCTCGTAGCTCAGCTGGTTAGAGCACCACCTTGACATGGTGGGGGTCGTTGGTTCGAGTCCAATCGAGCCTACCAACGCATTTAGTTACAACGCTCAAAAAGCGCGGCACTCAAAACAATCAAGTGTCGCGCTTTTTGTTTAAAAGGGCATCATGATTGAGATTACCTTGCCAGATGGTTCGCAGCGCAGTTTTTCTGAGGCGGTGACAGTGTTGCAAGTGGCCCAGAGTATTGGTGCCAGCTTAGGTAAAGCAGCGCTTGCCGGTAAGCTTAACGGTCAGCTCGTTGATGCCAGCACCGTCATTACTACGCCTGCTTCTCTTGCAATCATCACCGAAAAAGAGAGTGAAGGGCTTGAGGTGCTTCGTCACTCGACTGCGCACTTGTTGGCCTATGCGGTTAAAACTTTGTTTCCAGATGCGCAAGTGACAATTGGCCCAGTGATTGAGAATGGCTTTTACTATGATTTTGCTTATCACCGTCCATTTACCCCCGAAGATCTGATTGCGATTGAACAGCAGATGGTGCTGTTGGCGAAAAAAGATGAAACGGTGGTGCGTAGTGTATTGCCCCGCGATGAGGCGATTGCTTATTTTAAAAGTATAGGTGAGTTTTATAAAGCAGAGATTATCGAGTCTATCCCTGAGGGAGAGGCGGTCTCGCTTTATACCCAAGGTAGCTTTACTGATTTATGCCGTGGTCCTCATGTGCCCTCTACGGGCAAGCTTAAGGTTTTTAAGTTGATGAAATTGGCCGGCGCCTATTGGCGTGGAGATGCAAAAAATGCGATGTTGCAGCGTATCTATGGGACAGCTTGGGCAAAAAAAGAAGACCAAGATGCGTATCTGCATATGTTGGAGGAAGCAGAAAAGCGTGATCATCGTAAGTTAGGCAAGCAGCTTGATTTATTTCATTTTCAAGATGAGGCGCCCGGACTTATTTTTTGGCATCCTAAGGGATGGATTATTTGGCAACAGATTGAGCAGTATATGCGCGCGGTCTACCAAGATAATGGTTATCAAGAGGTAAAGGGGCCACAAATCCTTGATCGCAGTTTATGGGAAAAATCAGGTCATTGGGATAATTATAAAGATAATATGTTTAGTACGGAGTCGGAGAGCCGTATCTATGCGCTTAAACCCATGAATTGCCCCGGTCATATACAAATCTTTAATGCGGGTTTGCATAGCTATCGTGATTTGCCTTTGCGTTATGGGGAGTTTGGTCAATGTCATCGCAATGAGCCAAGTGGTGCTTTGCATGGCGTGATGCGGGTGCGTGGATTTACGCAAGACGATGGGCATATTTTTTGTACTGAGGACCAAATCCAAGCGGAGGTTGTTGATTTTGACCGTGCTGTTCGTCAGGTTTACGCCCATTTTGGTTTTAATCAGATCGCTGTAAAGCTAGCCCTGCGTCCACCGAAGCGGGTGGGGGATGATGCGGTTTGGGATAAAGCGGAAGAGGCCTTGCGTGCTGCACTGCGTAACTCTGGGCAAGAGTGGGAAGAGTTGCCAGCGGAAGGCGCTTTTTATGGTCCGAAAATTGAATACCATTTAAAAGATTCGATAGGTCGCTCTTGGCAGTGCGGCACGATGCAGGTTGATTTCTCTATGCCCGCTAGACTCGGTGCTGAGTATGTTACGCAAGATAATGCCCGTAAAGTGCCGGTGATGTTGCATCGCGCCATATTGGGTTCGCTTGAGCGCTTTATCGGTATTTTGATTGAAAACCATGCGGGAGCATTGCCACTGTGGCTGGCGCCAGAGCAGATCGTTGTCGTAAATGTCGCGCAAGCGCATGCTGAATATGCCGAGCACGTAGTACAAGTACTGAAAAAACAAGGGCTTAGAGCTAGCGCAGATTTGCGTAACGAAAAGATAACGTATAAAATACGCGACCATTCTGTGCGTAAATTGCCTTACATCCTTGTTGTTGGAGAAAAAGAGCGTGATGCACAGACCGTTGCCGTGCGCGCGAGGGGGGGGGTCGACTTGGGTGTTATACCTGTGGCGACGTTCCTTGAGCAGCTTGTTCAGGAGATTACCCTAAGGGTTTGACTGACAAGTGTGTGAAAAGTGCGGCCGTTTTTTGATCTTTAGAAGGAATCTGCCATCGCTACAGATAAATCACATCGCCTTAACCATGAAATTAGCGTGCAAGAAGTGCGATTAATTGGTGTTAAAGGTGATCAGTTAGGTGTTGTGTCGATTATGGATGCACATCGGCTTGCAGAAGAAAGTGAAGTTGATCTAGTTGAGATTGCCCCGACTGCGGAACCACCCGTTTGTCGTTTAATGGACTATGGGAAGTTTAAGTACCAGGAGTCTAAGAAAGCTCACGAAGCTAAGCTTAAGCAAAAAGTGATTCAGGTCAAAGAAGTCAAATTTCGACCTGGAACCGATGATGGTGATTACGGTATTAAATTACGTAACCTGATTCGTTTTTTGAGCGATGGCGATAAAACAAAAATTACGCTGCGCTTTCGTGGCCGCGAGATGGCCCACCAAGAAATTGGTATGCGTATGCTGGAGCGCTTAAAGTTGGATCTTGATGAGCATGGGCAGGTTGAGCAAATGCCAAAAATAGAGGGGCGTCAGATGGTGATGGTTTTGTCGCCTAAGAAGAAAAAATAAAAGCGCATCTCAGTCGACTAGGCTATTTGCTCATTAGAGCGTTATCTTAAAAATGGTCATTGAGGTGGGCAAAAAATTTGGTGTTTTTTAAGTTTGGTTTTTCATCGCTAAACTTAGCATGCCAAAATAGGGGCCTAAAAATCCCAAAAATAAGTGTCGGTGGGTTAAACAAGTGGGTAGTCGACGTAGTGTAGTTCGTCGTTATGCTCCACCTAAAGACATACAATAAACGGAGTAGTGATGCCAAAAATGAAAACAAAACGCGGGGCGGCTAAGCGCTTCACCGCTCGTCCAGGGGGCGGCTTTAAACGAGGTCAGGCTTTTAAGCGCCATATTTTGACTAAAAAAACGACGAAGAATAAACGTCAATTGCGCGGCACTGTTCAAGTCCATGAAACGAATCTTAAGTCGGTTCGTGACATGTTGCCTTACGCCTAACCCTAACGAAAACAGGAGCGTTTTATGCCTAGAGTCAAACGTGGGGTTACCGCACGGGCCCGCCACAAAAAAATTATTGATCAAGCAACAGGTTATCGCGGTCGCCGCGGTAATGTTTTTCGTATCGCTAAACAAGCGGTTATGCGTGCTGGGCAATATGCCTATCGCGATCGTCGCAATAAAAAGCGTGTGTTCCGTGCTTTATGGATTGCACGTATTAATGCCGCGGTACGTGAGCACGATATGACCTACAGCGTTTTTGTCAATGGTTTGAAAAAAGCGATGATCGAAATCGATCGTAAGGTATTGTCAGATATGGCAATTCACGACAAGCCTGCATTTGCAGCAATGGTGAGTCAAGTGAAGTCGATTTCATCCGCAGCTTAAAGGTGTGTTTTTTCGCACTTAGCTAATCGAGGGGGCTCTTGTGAGCCCCTTTTCAATTTTTGTTTTTCTTATTCTTTATGAATCTTGACGCGCTTATCCTTGATGCTGAAACAGCTTTTACTCGTGCGCTGGATGCGGCAGCACTCGAAAATGAAAAGGCACGATTTTTTGGTAAAACAGGCCTTTTAACTGAGCTGTTAAAAAATTTGGGCAAGCTTGACGCGGTCGCGCGTAAGCAGCAGGGAGCTGAGATTAACCTTGCTAAAACCCGTATTGAGGCGTTACTGAATCAACGTCGTCAGGCTTTAGCGGATGCGCTGCTTGCAACTCGTTTGGCCTCTGAAGCGATTGATGTAACTCTGCCCGGGCGCGGTATCAAGCCAGGAAGTTTGCATCCGATTATGCGCACCTGGGAGCGTGTTGAACAGATTTTTGGCTCTATTGGTTTTGCGCTTGCTCAAGGGCCTGAGATTGAAGATGATTGGCATAATTTTACTGCGCTAAATAGTCCAGAAAATCATCCTGCCCGCTCCATGCAAGATACTTTTTATGTTGAGCCGCTTGATCCCAATGGGCAGCCACTGTTGTTGCGTACGCATACCAGTCCGGTGCAGGTACGTTATGCACGTGCGCATGTTGCACGTTATCAAGGTGGTGTGATGCCGCCGATTAAAATTATTGCTCCGGGTCGCACTTATCGTGTAGATAGCGATGCAACGCACTCCCCGATGTTTCATCAACTTGAAGGTTTATGGATTGATGAGCAGGTAAGTTTCGCGGATTTAAAAGGGGTGTATACCGATTTTCTGCGCAAATTTTTTGAGCGAGATGATATTGCAGTAAGGTTTCGTCCTTCTTATTTTCCTTTTACAGAGCCATCTGCTGAAATAGATATGGCTTTTGGCCAAGGCCGCTGGTTGGAGATATCCGGTGCAGGTCAAGTGCATCCTAAGGTTCTTTCTAATATGGGTCTTGACCCTGAGCGCTATATGGGTTTTGCGTTTGGCTCAGGCATCGATCGTCTCACCATGCTGCGTTATGGTATTGAAGACTTACGTTTATTTTACGAAGGTGATGTTCGCTTTTTGACGCAATTTTCTTAAAACAGATAAAAAGATTACATGCAATTTCCTGAATCCTGGCTGCGTGCCTTTGTAAATCCGCCCATCAATACGCAAGCGTTGGCGCATCAACTTACCATGGCGGGTCTTGAAGTTGAAGATCTTAGTCCTTTTGCTGCGCCATTGCCTGGTGTGGTAGTTGGTCAAGTACTCGAAGTTAATAAGCATCCCGATGCAGATCGCTTGCGTGTTTGTATTGTCAATGTAGGTATGGATCAGCCATTGCAGATCGTATGTGGTGCACATAATGTGAGTGCAGGGATTAAAGTGCCCTGCGCTCAGGTAGGCGCAATACTGCCTGCTGCAAAAGAAGGTGCGCCTCCTTTTGAAATTAAGTTAAGTCAATTGCGCGGTGTGGAAAGTCAAGGCATGTTGTGTTCTGCGCGTGAGCTCGGTTTATCCTTTGAGGGGGATGGATTACTGATTTTAGATGCGAGCGCGCAAGTAGGTGAGGCGATTGATCGGCACTTTGCGTTAGATGACACTATCTTTACCGTTAAGCTCACACCTAATCGAGCTGATTGTTTATCTGGATTGGGTGTTGCCCGTGAAGTCTCTGCTTTAACAGGGGTCGCAGTGACGGTGCCAACAAAAGTGGCTGTAAAGTCGGCGCTGCAAACGGTGCATCCTGTTGTGATTAAAGTGCCTGAATTATGTGGGCGCTTTTCTGGGCGCGTGATGTATGGGGTAAATGCGCGCGCTGCAACTCCGGCTTGGATGGTGAGTCGTTTAGAGCGTGCTGGGCAGCGCAGTATTTCTGCTTTGGTCGATATTTCTAACTATGTGATGTTGGCGTTAGGACAGCCTACGCATATTTTTGATTTAGATAAAATTTCCGGTGATATTGAAGTGCGTTGGGCACATACGGGAGAAGCAGTCACTTTACTTAATGGCAACGAACTTACTTTATCGCCTGATATAGGGGTAATGGCAGATGCCAATGGAGTGCTAGGTCTTGCTGGCGTGATGGGTGGATTGCGTTCTGCGGTGAGTTTGGATACACAAAATATTTATCTCGAGGCTGCTTTTTGGGGGCCGGATGCGATACGCGGCCGAGCCCGCCGCTTTAATTTTTCAACAGATGCGTCGCATCGTTTTGAGCGCGGGGTTGACTATGCGACCACCGTGACACACCTTGAGTACTTAAGTGCATTGGTGCAAGAAATTTGTGGCGGTCAAGCCGGTTTGATAGATGATCAAACAACGCGTGTACCTGCGCGTTTACCTGTATCCATGCGTTTAGCGCGTGCGCAAAAAGTCATTGGCGTGGTGTTATCGCAAGCGCAGGTAAGCGCTATTTTTACGCGACTTGGGTTTGTACACCAATTTTCCGATGGGGTTTTTCTGGTTACGCCGCCGAGCTTTCGTTTTGATCTGGAAATTGAAGCCGATCTGATTGAGGAAGTGGCGCGTATTTATGGTTTTGAAAATATTCCTGCTCATCCTCCCATTGCCGAAAATACCATGCTTGCCACGAACGAGGCGCAGCGATCGTTACATGTATTGCGTCATGCGCTGGCTGCACGAGATTACCAAGAAGTGGTGAACTTTAGTTTTGTCGAGCCAGATTGGGAGCTTGAGATGTTGGCTAATACTCATCCGATTAAGTTACTTAATCCGATTGCAAGCCAGTATGGGGTGATGCGTAGTAGTTTGTTGCCGAGTTTAGTCAATACGATTCGGTATAACGTAAGTCGTAAAGCCGAGCGCGTGCGGGTTTTTGAAGTGGGCAGTGTTTTTTATCGTGATTTTACAGACGATGCAAGTCATTTATTGCCGGGTATTGCGCAACCATTGCGTATCGCCGCCGCGGCCTATGGTGTGGCTTTACCAGAGCAGTGGGGTGCTGCGCATCGTTTGGTCGATTACTTTGATGTTAAAGGCGATCTTGAGGCTTTGTTGGCCCCGTTAAATGCTGCGCATTGGCGATTTAATCGCGCCGAGCATACGATGCTGCACCCTGGGCGCAGTGCTGCACTTTTGTACAATGATGCAGTTGTCGGCTATGTGGGGGAATTGCATCCACGTTGGCAGCAAAAAATTGGATTGCCACAAGGTGTGGCTTTATTTGAAGTAGATTGTTCGGTTTTAGCGCAGATGGGTTTACCGAATGTATCTGTACCGTCAAAATTTCCTATGGTTACGCGTGATCTTGCTTTAGTTGTGGCGCGAGACACTCAAGTGCAAGATGTACAAGATGTGATTCACAATGCGGTACGTGATTTGTCTATTGTGCGAGAAATTGTTTTATTTGATTTGTTTACGCCACACACAGGTAGTGATCAGATGGCATTAAGCGAAAAAAGCCTCGCGTTTCGCATTACACTGCAAGATATGCACGCGACTTTGCAAGATGATATGGTGGACTCGGTACTCAAAAAGATAATAGATGCCGCATTGCTTAATTGTGGGGCTCGTTTGCGTAATTAAAGGGCAAAGAAAGGTGTGATATGGCAAACAATCCTTTTATAAATAATTTTCTGCCGGTTGCCCCCTTGGGCTATTTGGGGGTTTCAGCTTCGCTACGTGGAATTGATAGTAATACCTTGACGAAGGCAGAGCTTGCCGAAATATTATTTGAGCAGATGGGCTTAAATAAACGCGAAGCGAAAGAAATTGTCGAGAGTTTTTTTGATCATGTGTGCCTTGCGCTAGAGCAGGGGGATCATGTCAAGTTATCTGGGTTTGGTAATTTTCATCTGCGCGAAAAACCGCAAAGGCCGGGACGCAATCCTAAGACGGGCGAGGTAATCCCTATCGCTGCGCGTCGGGTGGTTACTTTTCATGCGAGTCAAAAACTCAAGGAGCAAGTAGATTTGGGCGGACTAAGCGGTAGCGAGCAGTTGACCACTTGTGATGAGCGATAAGGGGGCCTGTTATGGTAGCGTTGCCCCCGATTCCTTCTAAACGCTACTTCACAATTGGTGAGGTCAGTGTGCTGTGTGCGCTCAAACAGCATGTTTTACGCTATTGGGAGCAAGAGTTTTCTCAGCTCAAGCCAACCAAGCGCGGAGGTAACCGCCGCTATTATCAATACCATGAAGTGCTTCTTATTCGTCGTATTCGTGAATTGCTATACGATCAAGGTTTCACTATTAATGGCGCGCGTAACCGGTTGAATGCAATGGCTAGTGGCGAACTGAAAGAGTCCGTGAAGTGCAGTGAAAATGAGCTGATGCAAGATATGCCTATCGTTCTTGCTTATGATGCACACATTGATACGGGGCGACTGCGTACCGCTTTGCTCTCAGTGCTTCATATCCTGCAAAATTAGCCCCGTACTCTTGGGGCGATTTTTTATTCTGTTTGTGGCGTATGTCGTCTACGGTTTTTATTTCACGTAACCCGCTGCTTTTTGTTGATGATTTTAAACAATAACGCAGAATTATTTTATCTACAATCTTCTGCTAAGCCTTTAGCACCATATTAAATGGTGATCTGCTATTATCTTGACTTTACCCTGTTCCTTCCCGCACAACTTATAAGAAGTATGCGCTCCGCTAATCGGTTAGGCCGTGTCGCGGAAGGTGAATTAACCCGCTGTTTTTCGGGGTGCCCGAAAAAAGTGAGCAAAAAATGATAGCGCAAGACAATACAAATTCTTATCTCTTTGGGGGCAATGCGCCCTATGTCGAAGTTCTCTATGAGGACTACCTTGCAAACCCTGCATCTGTTGCCGATAACTGGCGAGCTTATTTTGATGCGATGCAACATACCCCTGCGGTGGATGGAAGTGATGCACGCGATGTGCCTCATGCTCCTGTCCTCGCCTCGTTTGCACAGCGCGCTAAACAAGGCCCTATTCGTGAAGTGGTTGCGAATGTAGATGCCGAGCTTGGCCGCAAACGTGTTGCCGTACAACAAATGATTTCCGCTTACCGTAACATCGGTTCGCGTTGGGCCGAGCTTGACCCACTTAAGCGTCATGAGCGTCCTGTGTTGCCAGATCTTGATCCTGCATTTTGGGAATTTAGCGATGCTGATCTTGATATTGTGTTCAATATCAGTAGCACTTATTTTGGCAAAGAGAGTATGACTTTGCGTGCGTTGTTGCAAAATTTGCGCGAGACATATTGCGGCACCCTGGGTATTGAGTACACCTACATTACAGATCAGTCGCAAAAGCGCTGGTGGCAAGAAAAGCTCGAGTCGATTCGCTCTAAACCTAATTTTTCTGTTGAGAAGAAAAAACATATTCTTGAGCGCCTAACAGCGGCCGAGGGACTTGAGCGCTATCTTCATTCTCGCTATGTTGGACAAAAGCGTTTTTCCCTTGAGGGCGGAGAGAGTTTTATTGCAGCTATGGACGAATTGATTCATCGTGCCGGCACGCAAGGCGTACAGGAAGTCGTGATTGGTATGGCGCATCGCGGCCGTATGAACGTATTGGTCAATACATTAGGTAAACGCCCCAAAGATTTATTTGCCGAATTTGAAGGTAAACATAACGATGATTTAGCTGCAGGTGATGTGAAATACCATCAGGGTTTTTCTAGCGATATTTCAACGCCAGGTGGGCCTTTGCATTTATCTTTGGCCTTTAACCCTTCGCATTTAGAAATTGTGAATCCCGTGGTTGAGGGTTCTGTACGTGCTCGGCAAGAGCGGCGGGGCGACAAAGGGAGCGAACAAGTGTTGCCTATCCTTGTGCATGGGGATGCTGCTTTTGCGGGGCAGGGCGTTGTGATGGAAACATTAAATTTGGCACAGACGCGCGGGTATGGCACGGGCGGGACAGTGCATATTGTAATTAATAACCAAATAGGATTTACGACATCGGATCCGCGCGACACACGTTCGACGATTTATTGTACCGATGTGGTGAAGATGATTGAAGCGCCGGTATTGCATGTAAATGGCGACGATCCTGAGGCGGTGGTGTTGGCAACGCAATTAGCGTTGGATTATCGCCAAACGTTTAAGCATGATGTCGTAGTGGATATTATTTGTTTTCGTAAACTGGGTCATAACGAGCAAGATACGCCTGCGATGACGCAGCCCTTGATGTATAAAAAAATTAGTCAGCATCCTGGTACACGTAAATTGTATGCAGACCGTTTGGCTGCCCAAGGAACGACAGATGCTGATTATGGTGAAGCGCTAAATAAAGCATATCGCGCTGCGATGGATGTGGGTGAATATGGAGCTGATCCCGTACTTTCCAACTATAAAGGGAAGTTTGCGGTTGATTGGATGCCTTTCTTAAAACGTAAGTGGACAGATGCGGCAGATACCGGTGTGCCCATTACTGAGCTGAGACGTTTATCGGCGCGTATTACGACGATTCCCGAAAATTTTAAGCTACATCCTTTAGTTGAGAAAGTAATTGCCGATCGCGCAAATATGGCGCGCGGAGGGCAGTTGCTGGATTGGGGGATGGCCGAGCATCTTGCCTTAGCTTCTTTAGTGTCAAATGGTTATGCAGTGCGTATTACTGGGCAAGATTCTGGCCGGGGCACATTTAGCCATCGACATGCAGTATTACATGACCAAAACCGTGAAAAATGGGACTTGGGTACTTATATTCCTCTGCAAAATATTTCAGACAATCAAGCACGATTTAGGGTGATTGATTCTGTTTTGTCAGAAGAAGCAGTATTGGGTTTTGAGTATGGTTATTCAACGGCTGATCCGAATGCGTTGGTGATTTGGGAAGCACAGTTTGGCGATTTCGTTAACGGTGCACAAGTAGTGATTGACCAGTTTATTAGTTCTGGCGAAGTTAAATGGGGTCGTGCATCGGGGCTGACCATGATGTTGCCTCATGGCTATGAAGGCCAAGGTCCTGAGCATTCTTCAGCACGTCCCGAGCGTTTTTTACAGCTTTGCGCGGACAATAATATTCAGGTGTGTCAGCCTACGACGCCTTCACAAATATTCCATTTGTTGCGTCGACAAATGATTCGCTTATTTCGTAAGCCATTGGTTATCTTAACGCCTAAATCATTGCTCCGTAATAAAGAGGCCGTATCGCCATTGACGGATCTTTCTAAAGGCAGTTTTCATACTATCTTGGGTGATACCCATGTCGATGCGCAAAAAGTAAAACGTGTTATCGCCTGTTCAGGTAAGGTGTATTACGACCTGGTGAACTATCGCAAAGAAGCGGGAGTGACAGATGTGGCGGTGATTCGGGTTGAACAGCTTTACCCTTTTCCGCACAAAGCATTTTCTACTGAGCTTAAAAAATACCCAGCGCTGCATGAGATTATTTGGGCGCAAGATGAGCCACAAAATCAAGGCTATTGGACTTTTATGGTGCACTACATCATGGAGAACATGATTGCAGGTCAAAAGTTGGGTTATGCCGGTCGTGCCGCTTCCGCTTCTCCTGCTGTGGGGTACTCTGCCGTGCATAGTGAACAACAAAAAGCGCTGTTAGATACCGCATTTGGCAAGCTCAAAGGTTTTGTTATTAACAAATAAATCTATTCATTTAGGTATAGGAATAAATATGTCTATCGTCGAAGTAAAAGTTCCGCAACTGTCCGAATCGGTTGCCGAGGCATTATTGCTTACCTGGAAAAAAAAGCCAGGAGAAGCGGTCGCACAAGATGAAGTGCTTATTGAGATTGAAACCGACAAGGTGGTGCTTGAAGTGCCGGCGCCTTCCGCGGGCGTTATCGTCAATATATTAGCGGGTGATGGCGCAACTGTTAAAGCGCAGCAGGTGATTGCGACGATTGATAGTGCAGCTAAAGCTGTTACCCCCGCGCCTACAGCAGCATCTGTAGCGGCTGTGGCCGCTACGCCCGCGGTCACGACGGAAATAAAAAGTATTGCTATGCCCGCTGCTGCTAAATTATTAGCTGAGAATAGTTTAAGTGTGGATCAAGTCACTGGTACTGGGCGTGATGGCCGCGTGACGAAGGGCGATGCACTCGCTGCGGTTAGCACACAAAATAACGCGACGCTAGTGCCGGCGGTTACAGCCAGCAGTGCACCGGTTGTACCGGTTCCTGTGCTACTGGGCAATCGACCAGAACAGCGTGTGCCCATGACGCGATTGCGTGCGCGTATCGCTGAGCGATTATTAGAATCTCAATCAACCAATGCTATTTTGACGACGTTTAATGAAGTCAATATGCAGCCTGTGATTGATTTGCGCAATCGTTACAAAGAAAAATTTGAAAAAGAGCATGGCGTCAAATTAGGTTTTATGTCTTTCTTTGTCCGTGCAGCAGTGCATGCTTTGCGCAAGTACCCGATTTTGAATGCGTCGGTAGATAACAACGATATTGTTTACCACGGGTATTTTGATATTGGCATTGCCGTGGGTTCGCCTCGCGGTTTAGTGGTACCTATTGTGCGGGATGCTGACCAAATGAGTATCGCTGAGATTGAACGCAAGATTGCCGAATTTGGCGAGAAGGCAAAAAATGGCAAGCTTTCTCTTGAAGAGCTGACTGGGGGCACTTTCTCCATCTCAAATGGTGGCGTATTTGGCTCGATGCTTTCCACGCCGATTATTAATCCACCGCAGTCCGCGATACTGGGTGTACATGCGACCAAAGAGCGTGCGGTTGTTGAGCAGGGGCAAATTGTCGTACGTCCTATGAATTATCTCGCCTTGTCGTATGACCATCGCATTATCGATGGGCGTGAAGCGGTGCTGGGACTGGTAGCGATGAAAGAGGCATTGGAAGATCCGGCCCGTTTGCTGCTTGATTTATAGGCAATCTGCTTGTTTTGATAAATCAATCTTTTATTTATTCGGAGTATTTATTTCATGTCCAAGCAGTTTGATGTGCTCGTTATAGGTGCGGGTCCGGGTGGCTATATTGCTGCGATTCGTGCTGCGCAATTGGGGTTGTCTGTCGCATGCTGCGAAGCGAATGCTTATGATGATCCTAAAGGCGAACCTCGTTTGGGGGGTACCTGCCTTAATGTAGGGTGCATTCCTTCTAAAGCATTATTAGCTTCTTCAGAAGAATACGAAAACATTGCACATCATGTCGCTGATCATGGCATCACGGTCCAAGGTGTCAGCATCGATGTGAGCAAACTACTCGCACGTAAAGATAGCATCGTTACTAAGATGACCTCAGGTGTGCAATTTTTGTTTCGCAAAAATAAGATCACTCTGTTAAAAGGTCATGGGTCATTTGTTAGCAAGACGGAGCAAGGCTATCTTGTTAAGGTGAGCGGCCAAGAAACAGAGGAAGTGATTGCAAAGCACATCATTATCGCCACGGGATCTAAGGCGCGTCATCTGCCTATGGTCGCGGTTGATAACGTAGTGGTGTGCGATAACGAAGGGGCGCTTAAGTTTGCGAGCGTGCCCAAAAAATTAGGTGTGATTGGCGCGGGCGTGATTGGTTTAGAGCTTGGGTCCGTATGGCGTCGCTTGGGTGCCGAGGTAACGATACTCGAAGCACTGCCTCAATTTTTGGGTGCCTGTGATGAGAGTTTGGCCAAAGAAGCCGCTAAATTATTTTCTAAGCAAGGATTAAATATTGCTCTTGGTGTGAAAATAGGTGAAGTAAAAGCCAAAAAAAATGGCGTGTCGATTGCTTATACGGATGCACAGGGCAATGCGCAACAGCTTGATTGCGACAAATTAATTGTATCGGTAGGGCGTATTCCTAATACAGAAGGATTGAATCTGTCAGCAATTGGTTTGACAACGGATGAGCGAGGCTTTATCCCTGTTGATGATCATTGTGCAACAGCGGCAGCCGGGATATATGCAATTGGTGATGTTGTGCGAGGCCCCATGCTCGCTCATAAAGCGGAAGATGAAGGCGTATTAGTCGCTGAGCTACTTGCCGGTCAGCACCCTCACATTGATTACAACTGTATTCCCTGGGTAATTTATACGGCGCCGGAGATTGCTTGGGTTGGCAAAACCGAACAGCAACTGAAAGCAGAAGGGCGGGCTTATAAGCCTGGGCAATTCCCATTTGCCGCCAATGGTCGTGCGCTTGGTATGGGACATAGCGAGGGGTTTGTCAAGATTTTGGCGGATGCGAAAACAGATGAAATTTTAGGCGTACATGTTATTGGTGCTAATGCATCAGATTTGATTGCAGAAGCAGTCCTCGCGATGGAATTTAAGGCGGCAGCGGAAGATGTTGCGCGTACGTGTCATCCCCATCCAAGCCTTTCTGAGGTAATGCGTGAGGCTGCATTGGCGACTGATAAACGTGCCTTAAATATGTAGGCATATTGATATGCGTAGTTAAACCCGAGCGCACTATGCCAGTGTGTGTATAGGGCAAAGACAGTCGGTATGCAAAGGGTCTGTGTAAAACACAGGCCCTTTGTTTTAGAGAAATTACTATATTTTCTGTACGCTATTTTTCTTTTAGTACTAGGCGCTTGTTGGGTGACACCTGAGTGAGTTGGTTTATTAATGTGGTACTGACTTCTTAATATTATGAATGTATCCGAAGCTTATCAGCTTGCGCTTAGGCAGCGTGGGTATGAAGCTGACGCGGCGCAATTGCATGCGGTTTCGCGTTTGCAGCAGTGTTATGAAGAGTGGTGTCGGTACAAAAAAAAACGTGGCTGTGCGCTAGCGCGTTTAGTGTATCGGCAAATTTCTTTACCTCGTGGTGTTTACCTTTGGGGCGGCGTGGGGCGAGGTAAATCTTTTTTGATGGACTGCTTTTATACATGTGTGCCCATCGTGCGTAAAACGCGTGTGCATTTCCATGCTTTTATGCGAGAAGTGCATCGCGAGCTTGCATTACTTCGTGGGCAACCCGATCCGCTTGTACGCTTAGCGAGTCATATTGCTAAACGTTTTCGTTTGATTTGTTTTGATGAGTTTCATATTAGTGATGTGGGGGATGCCATGATTTTGCATGGCTTATTAGTGCAACTCTTTGCTCACCGCGTGCAATTTGTGATGACTTCTAATTATCGTCCTGACGCCCTTTATCCAGATGGCTTACATCGAGATCGTGTGCTGCCTGCTATTGCCTTATTGTACGAATACTTAGATATTTTAAATGTTGATCAAGGAACCGATTATCGCTTGCGTACGCTTGCACAGGCACAAGCATATCTGACTCCGGCAGGTCTTGCGGCTGATAAAAAATTAGACCTACTTTTTTCTCAAATTGCTGAAGTAGCAGATGAAGAAAGTGTGCTTTATATTGAAGCGCGGCAGATTCATGCTTATCGTCGAGCGGGAGGGGTGGTGTGGTTTCGCTTTGATGCACTATGCGCAGGTGCACGTTCCCAAAATGATTATTTAGAAATCGCTAGCCAATTTCACACGGTTATTTTGTCTGATATCCCTGTGATGTCGCCACGTATGGCATCGGAGGCACGTCGTTTTACTTGGCTGATTGATGTGCTTTATGACAATAAAATTAAATTGTTGATATCAGCCGCAGCACCTGCGCAGTATTTATATACGGAAGGCAGTATGGCGCATGAGTTTGCGCGAACCGTGTCGCGCATTATTGAGATGCAATCCTATGCGTATCTGGATGCACCCAAAGAGAGACGTGTGTAGCGCATGCCTATTTATGTAGCTATAAATTATGAAACAAGTGTGCTTAATTTTGGTAAAGGAGTGTGCGTTTTTCAAAGATGGTTTTGATGAGGGGGCGCTGGTGTAGCTTAAGTGTTATGGGTGGCGTTTAATAAAAAAATAGTAGAGTACGCCAATGAATTTCAAAAAATATAGTTTGAGGGACATCTTAATTGTACTGATGTCTTTAGGAATGTTAGTTTCGATCTCTGTAACTGCTCAAGATACGGTATCAACGGATTTATCTAAAACGGAAGCAGTTAAGCCAGCTGTACTTCCAACGCATCCCAGTGTTTATAATTTTTACCTAGAAAATGATCTCTTCAACAACACGGATCGTGATTACACGAGTGGCTTTAAAGTGTCGTGGGTTTCTCCAAATCTGGCTGACTACACACATGATCCGCATCTTCCCCAGTGGGTAAGAAATATTAATCAGTTATTAGTACGCATACAACCAGGTCAATATGAATCACGAAACTTGGTGGTAACAGCAGGCCAAGCTATTTACACACCTTACGATTGGACAGCTACCGCAGTTATCCCTAACGATCGCCCTTATGCCGGTTGGCTTTATCTAGGGCTGGGATATAACGGGCGTACGCAATGGGAAATGGATACGGTAGAGGTGAATGTGGGCATGGTCGGTCCAGCAGCACTTGCTCGTCAAACGCAACATGTCGTTCATGCTATCCGTCATATAGATCAATTTAAGGGTTGGCAAAATCAATTACATAATGAACTTGGCGTACAACTTGTCGCAGAGCGAAAGCGCCGAGTATGGTCGGGTGGGCAGACCTTAAAATGGGATGCCATTACCCATTACGGTACGAGTTTAGGTAATGTTCAAACTTACTTAAATACGGGGATTGAGTTACGGATAGGCTCCCGATTGCCCGCCGATTTTGGTACTTCTGCCATTCGCCCCGCGAGTGATAGTAATGCGCCAACAGAAAGTGGACGGCAAAGGCGCCTGTCCGGAGAAGGTGTTCATATGTTTGTTGCGGTCGATGCCCGCTTTGTGATCCGTGATATTTTTTTAGATGGTAATACGTTTAGAGCAAGTCATCAGGTTACAAAAAATCCTTTTGTCGCCGACCTGGCAGTGGGGATTGCTTGGCAGTGGAAGGGAGGGAAAATTACTTATTCAAAATGTTTGCGTACTAAAGAGTTTGAAACCCAAAATGCAAGTCACAGCTATGGCTCTATCATGCTGAGCCTAGAGTATTAGTATGTAATCCCTATATAGCTTAAATAGGTGAATAGGCTCGCTTGAGCAATTAAGATTGAGCATCTATATCTGGGTGCAGGAGGGGCGTTGTTGCGCTTGTCTTGCCCGGCCGTGCCCACTCAAATAACCTTTCTGTCAACAATGTGATTGCTTATCATGCTAAGTAATCGGGTTAATTTTTTATCAAAATAAATAAATATTATTATTTTTTATTTATATTAAATATTGGTGTTAATTTATGGGTGTTGCATCGTAAATTTTTACCTTAGCTAAAGGCTGAATACATATCGGTCATCCGTTATGCATCTTAAAAAGAGCGTAGATGGGTAGTAAATAATTGTTATTTTTGTATTTGTGATAAAAAGGATAATTAAGTATGAATAAGGATGTTTTTAATAAAATAAGTCATATGCGTAGGAATATGGATACGGGTGTGCGCATTGAAGATGAGTTTAATCTACATAACGAATTAAGCGGCGCCGTCGTTTATAACGAAAAGGGTGAAGAAATCGCCGGTAACGATACTGTTGATTTCAGTTCATTTGCTGTTGAGGATGGTTATGGTCCTTATATGCTTAATGTCAATTTAAACTGGGGATATGCTTACAAATACGTTGAGGTTGATGAGTTCAATGTACATCGATTTGGAACGGATTTATCCTGGTTTAGAAATATCATTGGTAGTGATGGCAACGATATTTTGCGTGGAGATAAACAGGGCAATGTTATTGTTGGTAAGGGCGGTAAGGACAATATCAGTGGGGGTGAGGGCGATGATTTGACCATTGGTGGTTCAAGCAATACGACCTACGCTTATTTTGAGAAAAATTTTGGTCACGATATAGTGATTGATGAGGGCGGAGAGCGAGATGTGATTAACTTGGCCAATTGGCATGGTCGATTACCTATTTCGGTTGAGAATATTCTTCTTAGTCGTGATGGAGATAGCTTATTGATTAGCTTTAACACTGTTGACGCGGAAAAAGTGCCTGAGGGGTCTATCACAATCGCGGGTCATTATGCGGATAAAAGCCGAGTAATCGAAATACTAAGATTACGGGATGCATCTGGGGCGGTAAAGGATTACGACTTAGCGCAATTGGCGATGTCTCTTGATGCCAAGGGGGCAAAGCAAGCAGTAAGTGAGCTATTGACGCAAAAAACTGAAATCTCGTCTTCTCCTGCTTCTGCTGTTATTAGTAATACTGCACGTAGCTTCCATCTTTTATTACAAGAGGCTGCCCGATTTGATGCCCCTGTACCCGGTGGTATGGCATGTCATTATCAGGCGATACCTTCAATGCAGGCTAATGTGTTAATTGCGACGCCGGCATAAATATCCAATCCGTTTATGCACGTACATGCTAATTTATTTTGTGTAGGATTAGCCGTCCGTTTATAGTTGTTATGACAAGGGGAGCGTTTATCGCTCCCCTTGTCACATGACGGGGTGATAAAGATCGCATATTAGGAAGCGAGAAGTGGCGCATAAGAACTTCTTTAACCTGGTTCGGGATACGATAATTAATTTTTGAAATTTGTTTTTGTCATGCTTATCTAGCGCTCAGGCATCTTTAGAAAAGGCGAGCTTCTTACTTAAGTACACAGTGATTTTTATATGTATAACTAAAGCGAATGCGTCAAATTTTTATGCCCCTTGCTAGGGTTGAGCGCTTAAAAATTGAGTAACGATTAAGTACTGCGTATCAATATGATGACTGTGCAAGTATAAGCGGCTAGGTAAGGTACTCTATGTGTTCGCTGCTTAGATGAATTTAAAAATATTTTTGTAGTGCATTTATCGTGCTTGTTTTTTACTTACGCATCAGGGGCCAAAACAATTGGTACTGTGATGTGTGCCCATCGAAGTGAAAAGGATAACGCTTATGCTTAAGACCGTTGGCTATGCAGCACAAACCGCACAAACACCCCTCGCGCCATTTCACTTTGAGCGTAGAGCACCGACTGCATCTGATGTACAGATTGAGATACTTTACTGTGGGGTTTGTCACTCGGACTTGCATACTGCGCGCAATGAGTGGCGCAGTACGGTATATCCTTGTGTGCCGGGACATGAAATTGTGGGACGGGTCACGCATCTGGGTAAGGATGTGCAAACATTTAAAGTGGGTGATATGGTGGGTGTTGGCTGCATGGTCGATGCTTGTCAAGCATGCGCGAGTTGTGCTGAAGGGTTAGAACAATACTGTGAAGAGGGTTTTGTTGGCACCTATAACGGTCGTGATCAGCATATGGGGGGCGTAACGTATGGAGGTTATGCAGGTGCCATTGTTGTGCATGAAAAATTTGTTTTGCGTGTGCCTGACAAATTAGATCCAGCGGCTGTGGCGCCGTTACTGTGCGCAGGTATTACGACGTATTCGCCATTGCGTCATTGGAAAGTAGGGCCTGGGCACAAAGTGGGGATCGTCGGTCTCGGTGGCTTAGGTCATATGGGTGTGAAAATTGCGCATGCGATGGGCGCGCATGTGGTGCTATTTACAAGCTCTGCAAATAAAGCAGACGATGCATTTCGCTTGGGTGCAAAAGAAGTGGTGATCTGGAAAAATGCAGAGCAAATGGCCGCGCACATCAGTAGCTTTGATTTTATTTTAAATACCGTCGCAGCACCTCACAACCTTGATATTTTTTTGAATGTATTAAAAAGAGATGGTGCGATGACCTTATTGGGTGTCCCTTCTGATCCACATCCAGCGCTGACTGTCTCTCATCTTATTATGAAGCGACGCAGCTTATGCGGTTCGCTGATTGGCGGTATAAGTGAGACGCAGGACATGTTAGATTTTTGCGCGGCGCATAATATTGCGGCTGATATCGAGCTCATTGCGATACAAAATATTAATGCGGCGTATGAGCGGATGCTCAAAGGTGATGTCAAGTATCGTTTTGTGATTGATATGGCATCCTTAATATAAGTGGGTGTCGCGTGGACTTTATCTTCGTTACGTCCTAGCATAACAATAGTAAGATGAAGAGAGAGGGGCACCGCATCATAGATGTGTGTATCGCAGTGCCTGTTCTCTCTGTATTGCGTGCGCAATAGTGCGCTATGTCATCGCCTCCGATCACGAAGGTGCCTAGTTCGCATATTTTGCTTAGTCAATATTGTGTGCAGGAACCTGCAAGCGCAATTAATTTTCGTTTGATATAATAAATATTAATGAATCACAATTTATAATGATACTTATATTTGTATTTTATTAAGTAGATTCATGCTCTCT
>JADYYQ010000045.1 GCA_020853585.1 Ottowia sp. | reverse complement strand
TGGCAGGGCTTTGATATTCATTCTCTTAACGCACGTAGCGCTGAGGATAGCTGAAATTTACCCTAAACCGGAACTCAACTCAAGGGCTTTTACCTAAGGGGGGCCTTAAGCTTTTGATTTTAAAAGCGAAACACGAATAAATTTTGATCAGATTTTGGCGGTTTTTATTTTGCTCAAGAAAAATAACAGGCCACTCTTATCTACCCAGGTATAAAAATTCGATAAATAATTATCTTTGTGGGAAAAATAACGCAACACTAAGACGGCGCAAGGTTGGACGACGCGGTTAGACGGTTAGAGCCCTTATCTGTATTACCATCGCCCAACCTCCTAACCATCCTAAGCGATTTCACATGCGCACGCGCACACGGGCGTACACGCACGCCCCCGCCTACACACACGCGCACATATATTCTGATTTTTCTTGGGAGGTTGGACGGATCTCCTCCAAATCCAGTCTCCACAAGCGTTTGCTGCCGTCCAACCTACTCGTCCGACCTTGCTAGCGAGGTTGGACGGGGTTGGGCAATCGCTTTGTATACAACATTCATGAGGCAATGCAAAACACAATCCATCCAGACACCGCATACTTGCCCTAAAACCTTTTCGGGTAAGCTGACCTAAATTGAACGACTCCCCATCGCGCAATTGTTTCAACACCCCATCCCTGGTCAATTTGGCAACGTAACCATGCCTCACCATCATTTCATACCTATGAGTCACCTGCGTTGAATTCACAAAAACAAAACACTAAGCAGCGGAAGTATTCGAGAAGCGATGCGGGCAAGGCACTCGTGCTCTTTGCGCTTCAATATAGAACTTAACGCCATTTACTAATGCTTCATGTAAATTTCTCACATGTCTATCAGAAATTTTTAATTTCTTGCTAATCGTCACTTGATCACACTCTTGAACGTACATCAAAATTGCCACTTCACGCAGCATGCGCAGTTGCTTAGAAACCGCTCGCTCAGTCTGCTCACATTCAATACCAAATATCGGCACAAAGGGTTGAGGGGCACTACGAATTTCATCAAAAACTAAAGAAGAACGCCCATATCCATTATCTGATAACTGATTCCACTTTCCCCATGCTAATAAACGATCAACCACCCAAGCATTGGGGTCGCGTTTCACCCCATTTGATTTAATTCTTTTGATAGTCATTACCTCTCCTTTTTAACGTCCACAATCTCATCACCTCAGCAGCCAAACTTTCTCGAGACAGAAGCCCTCGCTGACTCGCAACCATGTCCAAATACTGATGTCGTTGCCCTTTACTCGACAACGCTAAAACATATTCCGCCTCTCATTTTTTCCGCCAGGATTCGCTGTAGCTGTCAATAGGAACGTTTTGGCATTGCTGACAAAGACAACGAAGCATATGATTACAGCGGCGAAACAGCCGAAGCAGCGTCTTGTCTCAATGCCTGCCAGCTCTGCGGTAATTCATAGTAATAGCGTCGCATGCCGCCACTTTCACGCTTTTTTATAGCGCCAAGCCGCGACATCGCGTTCGCAACACGCATCGCTTCCTGCTTCGCGGAGCCAATTCTTCCCGGCTCGATACTAATTGCCTTACTCAGCAATACATCCACGGTCAGTGGGCTATGTAGTGCCGCATCTGAACTGGTCAGCCAATGCTCGATACGCTCTTGCCAAGGGTCGGGCACCTCACGAAACTCTTGTTCCACCCGAAACAAGCGAAATTCTTCATCACGTGTCGGATACCAAATCTCGCCAGCCTCAAAGCGATATAAAGCTTCGGCAAAAAGTTGATCGCGCCACGCTCTTAATAAATCAAGATTAACTTGTCCTTGTATACGCACCGGCCAAAAACGGCGGTTGCCCGTCGGGTCTTTGAAGTATTCTTTTTGATTGGTCGTCCCGATAAATATTTGCTGGCGCGGGCGAATAATTTCTCGACGGGAATAAGGCTCTCGGTATTGATCAACAGCGCTACTGACGAAGGCTTTAACGCGCGTGGCATCAGCCCGATTGAAAGCGTCCATCTCCGCAATTTCATACATCCACACACCATTGAGAGATAAATAACAATCTTTACTACTCAGATCAAGCGTGGTATCACTAAACCACTCACCCCCGAGAATACGAATAGCCGCAGACTTACCTCGGCCTTGTCCACCCTCAAAAACCATCATCGTGTCGACCTTACACCCGGGACGCATAATGCGAGCAACTGCGCTAATAATAGATTTTCGCCCTACCACTTGAAGATACTCTTCCCCCGCCTCGGTCGCTTTCGCATTCATGCATTGTGAAAGCCATATATCAAGTCTCCGCCTCCAATCCCACTTCCCACGCAACCCGGTAAGGTAATCCCGCACGGGATGCATGCTGTTTTCGCGCGCAATCATCGCCACACCCTGTGCAATAGGCCCATCACTTTTAATCAACATACCAATATGACGCGCTAACCATAAACCTAAGCACTGGTCATCATAAGCTTCCCAAGCACCCATTTCTGTGCCTGCTGGCGTCATACGTAGCTTGACTGGTCTATTTAAGAACTCATCAAAAGCAATACAACCCTGCCACTCTGGATGATGTTTGAGTATGAGATAAACGTTTTGGTAGCAATCTTCGACAGCACCTTTGTTCCCTCTAATTAACTGTATTTGCCACGATTCTGCACTTTTGTCTGCTTGCAATATTGAGCTAGCTACGTTCTTAATTAACGGCGACTTTGGTAACTGACTGATAGGCATACGTAGGTGTTTTAACCAGCCCCACAAAACCTCAGGTTCTGAATTTTCTGCAATCGCATCAGCAATGTCCCAACCATCTGAACGCTCTCCTGGTTGTGGAATTTCCACGATACGCACATCGCAGCCATATTTTGTAAGATGCGTCGCAATCTGCTCCGCAGCAATCATGCCGGGCTGTTTAACCTCAGGCAAAAATGCTTTACTGTTTGCCTCAATAGCATTTTCTTTTTCTTCTAATGTAAGGGGCTCACGTTTAGCATCGCAATCTGGCCAAATTACTATTTTCTTCCCTGCAAGCACAGCCCAATCTGCTTTGCTTGTCGCTTTAGCACCCCCAGACCAAGTAACGACATCTATTTTTTCACCAAACACCGCCTGGGCAGCATCAGCACATTTCTCACCCTCAACCACTAAAATTTTACGGTCGTCGTGCAAGCCACCGGGTAAATATAAAGGCCGTGGCTCACTCCATTGCATCCACCGCCATTCGCATCTATTTTCATTTTGATGGCGCGCGTAAACACAAGGCAATACCTCTTTCCCACCATCTGATGTGCGGAAACGGTAAACCACGCCTAAAAAACTCCCGGCAACATCACGGTATTCCCAACGCATTTCTGGTCGGCCACGCTTGATGTGTGCCTCCGGTGGGGATGGTGCATTCTCAGGTACAGGGGTGATGGGCACCCAATCACTACGCGGTTTTGTTTCTGCTTTTTGACCAGAAACATTTGGTTTATGTATGCTTGTGTTTTGCAAATCAATACACAGAAAATTCGCTATCGCTTTTAATGCTTCAACCTGAGAGACGCCAAAAATGTAAGCGTACAAACTAATACAATCGCCGCCTTTCTCACCACTAGAAAAATCAGCCCACGCACCCGTTTTTAAATTAACCTTAAACGAACCTCGTGTATTGTCTGAACGCCGGGGATTGATTGCCGCCCATTCTTTTCCTTCTCCTACACCATTGGGGAGCCATTGAGGAATTAAAGTTTCTGCGCATCCCAATGCTGCTTGTGACACATACTGAAAATCGCTCATTTATAGTCACTCATTTATACAAGATCAACGAAGGAATATTTCTATATCGTCTTTAACGGCATTAATATCAGCACGCCCATCATAAATACCAACTAAGTTTTTTAATGTGGCTGCTCGACGAACATGTTGCGAAAATAAAGAAGTAGACGCGCGAACCATGCGAATGTCTCCGCCCAAAACGAAAATGCCAAAAGGCTCTCGCTCTCGATATATTTTCTGTAAAATACGTGGGATGGCCGCTTTTAAGGTTCTACGTGTCAGGGTCACGACTGAAGGTCTTTTCATACAGAACGACCCTCAATTCTAGATAAGCGCTGCACCTGTTCAAAATCGTCCCGACAATAACTGTCGCAAAATGCCTGTCCCACGCTTGTTGTTTCTTCGCAGTTTCGGCAAACAGCTAAATGCCCGCGTAAAATTATTTCGCGGAATACATTCTCACGAACACGCTGCACGCCAGCACTGCGCTCACGATCAATAAGATCATCGGCTAAATCTGCCAGATCAGCCATGAAAAACACACTCATCCTTGCCTGCGCGATGGATATGCTCAACACGCTTTTTCCATTCCATCACGCACTGAATGATACGATCAGCGGCAACATCTAAGGCATTGAAGTCTTCATCATCAATATCGCCATCAGCATAGCGTCGCGTAAATTCATTGAACATCTGGCCTTGCTTGGATAACAAATTGCCAACTAGATCCAATAAAGCCCCATCGGATAAATCACCTAGTTGTGGTACAGGCACAGAAACACGGCCAATCAAAGAAGCTATCGCATCAACAATGCGATGATCCCCAGTCAAAGAGGTAATCATCGCAGCCTCTTTCAAAGTTACTTTGTGGTATTCCTGCGAAGGGTTAAGTTTGTTTTGCAAAGTACTAGCACTTTTACCCATACGTGCGGCCAATGCACCAACACCGCCCTTTGAGTCATGAGCAACGTGATACGCCGCATCCTCAACTGAAAACAATTTATTAGGATCAAACGTAAGAAAATTCTTCATGGTTCACCGTATTAATTAAAAATACCGACAACTAGAATTAACACCATTAGTAATAAAAAAATTAACAAATCGAAGGACTCAACTAAAATTTATGTATTACCTAATATGCAGGGGAAATTATTTACCATTAATTTTTCGCATATATATCGAAAAACAATCCAGCAAAAATCTTGGTTTACTTGCTTCATATCCAATCATTCCAATCTATTTTGTGAAAAATTGAGCCTTTTTCGGTATTTATCAATCCAGATTGGCTATATAAAAATACTGATGCAAGGCCAGAATAATAGCATTAGTATCCAGTATGTCAATACTATTAGTATTTGCAATTAAATACTAATAGTTATACTTTTCGGTACATGACGACAACTAAACTACTTACCCAACACCAAATCGAAGACGCACGGCGACTGCGTGAGCTCTTCAATGCCGCACGCGCTCATGACCGCTCCCTAACGCAAGAAAAACTTGCTTTTATTTGCGGCTGGAAAACGCAAGGTGCAGTTAGCCAATATTTTTTAGGAAAAATTCCGCTGAATCTTGAAGCTTTACTGCGTTTTTCCAAAGCATTGCATACATCACCAGATGCGATTAGCCCGACGCTTGCGGAATTACTGCCTTATCAAGATGTCGGGTATACAGAAAAAGAGAAGGATGCTCCGGCCGAAACGGATTTAATGCAGATACGTGAATCAACCGTAGACTTTGGTGCGGGCTTAAACCCTGAGATTATTTATCAGGTAGTGCACGACAGCACTCCTGTTGCATATCGTTTGACATGGCTTAGAGAACACAATATTACGCCACAAAATGCCAAACGACTCAGAGTAAACGGGGAAAGCATGGAGCCGTTTTTATTTAATAGTGATACGGTTTTGGTTAACCTCAACGAGACGGAGGTCAACGATGGAAAAGTCTACGCCTTCAGATATAAAAATGAGCTACGAATTAAGCGACTATTCAAAAAGCTAGATGGGACATTGTTACTAAGAAGCGATAACCCACGCTTCATTGATGAAGAAATATCCCCGGATCAAGCGAAACAGCACATTACAATTATCGGTAGAGTGCGGGGGAAATTTGGTTCAGGAGGACTGTAACGCTATAAGTTATTCGCGGGGTAACTTACCCCCGCGAATTAAAAATCAAGGATGCTTAGAAAATCGCCCATAACAAAAAA
Organism: Ottowia sp.; assembly: GCA_020853585.1. Classification (GTDB taxonomy): domain Bacteria; phylum Pseudomonadota; class Gammaproteobacteria; order Burkholderiales; family Burkholderiaceae; genus JADYYQ01. The sequence continues at coordinate 1,817 of JADYYQ010000045.1, read as the reverse complement.
TAATCACAAAACAGGCAAGCGGGACAACATAAGCATTCCTAATAGTTGAACTATCCGCAATATAACCCATGATAACGGGCGAGATAGCACCACCAACCATGGACATCATCAAAATAGATGCCCCTCTTTTCGTACTCCCACCAAGACCTCTAATAGCAAGAGCAAATATTGTTGGAAACATTAGCGACATAAAAAAGAACATGGCAACCAATGCGACGATTGAGCTAATACCCAGCCCCATAATAATGACCAAGCACAACAATGCAGATAGCAAAGCGTAGTTACTCAATAAGCGCTGCGGGGCAACCCTCCCCATCAGCCACGTACTAATAAAGCGCCCCATCGTGAAAACAAATAAAGCCAAGGAAAGCAAGAATGCTCCATGCTGTGCAGTCGCACTCCGCAAATTTTCCGTAACATAATTAATAAAGAAAGCACCACTCCCTACTTGCGCCGAAACGTACAAAAACTGTGCAGCGACACCACCCAAAAAATGTTTTTGCTTCAACAACAATATAGAAAATTGGCGACTACCAGCAACACCATTGTCACGCCGATTTTCATAGCTTTCTGGCATCGCTGTATATGCAACAAGTAGCGCCATCAACAGCACGACTATCGCAAGACCTAGATAAGTGAGACGAAGCGGGGCGAATGGTATGACTACACCTACCTCACGCTCTACCTTGCCAAAAAACAATATACCACCAAGCAGGGGGCCAACAAAACAACCTAGCCCACAAAATGATTGCGCCAAATTAAGTCGTTTTGCCGCTCCATCTGGGCTACCAAGCACGATCATATAAGGATTTGCCGAAGTTTCGAGGCAAGCAAGTCCGCAAGCCAACACAAACAAAGCCCCCAAAAAAAACGAGAAATGCCCGACTAAAGATGCGGGAACAAATAGCAATGCACCAATGGCATAAAGACCTAGCCCCAGTAGAATACCGCTCTTATACCCCGCTCTCTGAATAAAAGCGGCAGCTGGTAGTGCCGCTAAAAAATATGCCCCAAAGTAAGCAGTCTGTAGTAACCCAGATTGCGCCTTACTAACATGTAGAATTTCCTGAAAATGCTTATTTAAAACTTCAAGGAGGCCATACGATAGGCCCCACATGAAGAAAACACTAGTTACCAATATGCGGGCATAGCGATAAAAATTTGTCTGCGTACCGCGCAGGCTTGTCTCGTAAATTGTGTCCATATCATCTCTTTTTTTTATTAATGGGCAAATAAATCAGACTGTTTCGCGAGAGGATTGGATGACCAATCCAGCTCAAAATTATGTAAACTGTCCATCACTTCACTAGACGGCACAAACAGTGCCTGATACACATCTACGGGCAAAGTAATTGCCGCTACACCAAGCCTTGCACACTCAACAAACTGCTCACATGACCGAATAGCTGCCGCCATTATTTTTATAGGATATTTTTGCTCGGTGATAACAGCTTGCATATCCGCTAATTTGGCATTCTGATCGCCAAGTAAACGGCCTAAGTAAGGCGCTGCATACTTCGCACCTGCTATCGCTGAACAAACGACTTGCTTGGAATCATATATGGTCGTCGCTAATGTAGAAATGCCATCCCGGCTTAAGATGGCCATCGCCTTAAGACCATCATAGCAAGCAGGAATTTTTACGATCATACGATTACTTAATAGCATCAGATTGAGGGCCTGCTTTAGCTGTACTAGCCAAGACTTGATCTGACAGACAGTACAACTAAGCTGCTATGGAAATTGGATCGGCACCGGCTGTCAGAAATGTCCGATCCAATTGTTTTTCAAGTGCAAGATGTTTGCTATCAAGAAAG
>JADYYQ010000044.1 GCA_020853585.1 Ottowia sp. | reverse complement strand
TTTAAATGGCATGACTGTTCTGTTAAGTTGTAAATAGAATAATTATTACATAACTGAACCATGCTCATTGACTCAAAATTTCACACCTTACAAAACCCCTGCTTTCACCCCTGCCGAACAAAGCCGACCAACCCACGCTCCTCGATCTAAAAAATGCTGTGTCTACCGGCAAGACGACCCACAAAGTAAATCACGCCATCAAACACAGACACCCATCATCTTTATACTTATCCAAAAACAATGCCCGCCTACACAATACGCACACGTCACCCTGGCCGTACCACCACACTGAGCTCATGCAAACTTAGCTTAAATATGCGTATCTCTAGCGATAAGAGCCCTTGCATGTCTGTTTAGCTCATAGCCTAAAGGGGTCCTCACAGAAATCGACATGGCATCAGGTACATCAAGATTGCGAGCACCATGCCACCCCGTATTAGGTTTACATAACAAATTATAAAATGGTTTTATTTTTACATACCGCGTACAACATAGTCCTCTCTTTATCCCCCTCATTGCCTATCCCCTTTCTCTCTATCAAGCTCCCGGCCCTAGATGCATGCCAATGGATAACACATCGTGCCTTTAAGGCTTGATTGTAAACGTGCATACAAAACCCTTATCCCTACGCTTTGTATTTTTTTGCATACGTTTGTACCCATTTCAAAGGAAAACTTATGCCTATCGCAGTCTAATCACAACTAAAAAGGCATAATAAGAAAAATCTGTAAAAATATACATTGATTTAAGCGATTTCCCATAAAAAATACCGTGAGGACATCTCGTGCAAATTCAAGTTAACCTTAAAGTGCTTTTACTCACCACCGCACTCGTATTAGGTGGGTTAAATGGGCAAACGGCATTTGCTGACTTAATGATTAACCCAACGCGCATTGAGCTTGACAATAAAAATGCCAGCGGACAACTCGAACTGCTCAACACGGGCAACCAAAAAACACTCTACCGTGTGCGTTTGGTCAACCGGCGCATGACAGAAACGGGGGAATTTTTACCCATCGATGAAAAAAATCCTGCGGTACCCGGCGAACATTTCGCAGATCAATTGCTGCGTTTTTCCCCGCCTCAAATTACGCTTTTGCCAGGAAAAAGTCAGATTGTGCGTATTGCATTACGCCGAACAGAAGATGTGGCCGATGGCGAATATCGATCCCACTTATTGTTTGAACAAATTCCAGATACAAGTGACCAAGGCAGTATTGAGGCACTCGACACCAAGAATAAAAAAGAGAGCAAAGAGCTGAGCATTAAATTAACTGCTCTTTTTGCCACCACTATTCCGGTGCTGGTGCGTCGAGGCGCGCTTACTGCCAAGATCACCCTCACCGACCCTACGCTCATCCCCGCAACAGACGACAAACCGCCCTTACTCAGCATCATGATTCATCGCCAAGGTGAACGGTCTGCTTACGGTGATCTGATTGTGCATTACTCGCCCAATGATCAAGGTGAACCGATCCCCATAGGACGTGTAAATGGTCTAGCGGTTTACACACCGAATGAGGTACGTCGCGCCACCGTTACTTTGCATCCCCCTGAACCATTGCACTTTAACCACGGCAAACTCACCGTGCAATTTGTTTCACCGATACAAGAAGGCGCTAAGCCCCTGGCTGAAACAAATCTATCGATTCACTAATACACATCATTCGCACAAGCATATAAATGATCGTGTAACCACACCATGTCGCGGAAACGCTTTACCTTTATAAATACACGATGATATTGACTGGACAGTGGAAAAATCGCAGTCTCATTTGGGCGCTTATGCTTTTTTGTTTTTTATTCTCTCTCTCTTCTGTAGAGGCTAAAGAAACAACGAGTACATCCGACGATATCACCGCTAACTCACTTCTGCTCGCCGTTGAGGTCGACAGCTACACAATCTCCGATTCGCTAAGCGCCTATCAAACGGATGGGAAATTATTTGTTCCTATTTGCCAACTGGCTAATCAACTCACCATTCTGCTGATGTGTGAAATGAATAAACAGTATGCAAGTGGGTTTATTCTTAGTCAGGACCGCGCATTTGAATTAAGCTTTAAAGAAAAAACCGCTTTGATTAACAAGCACCCTTTGCCATTTGATGAGAAACTTATTCGATTAGAGCAAGATGATTTTTATGTCGAAGTATCTTTGATAGAAAAATGGCTACCGATCAAATTAGAAGTCGATTTATCGCGACTCGTCTTACAAGTGCATCCGCTAGAGCCTCTCCCTTTACAGCTACGAATAGAACGAGAGCGCGCCGCATCAGCGCTACAACATAGTGACGATACGCGCCCTTATCTTTATCCAAGAACACCGCTTCCCTATCAATTAATCTCCGCTCCATTTATCGATCAGACCTTCTCGCTAAATATCCTCAACAGCAATGGCGTAAGACAAATAAGCGATACCTCCACCACATTTATTGCTGCTGATTTTTTAAAAGCCGAAGGCGCGCTGTTTTATAGCAATGGCAAACAAGCGGGTATTCCCGCCGACCTACGCTTTACATTAAGCCGAAATGACCCTGATGGTGAGCTTTTGGGACCTTTACGTAGTCGATCTATCTCGATAGGCAATATCACCATGCCCGGTCTCACTAATATCGCGCGCTCGAGCTCTACGGGGCGAGGTTTATTTTTAAGTAATGTGCCATTTACCCGCCCAGCCCAGTTTGATAAATATACGTTTGAAGGGGATTTGATGCCCGGCTGGGATGTTGAGCTGTACTTTAACGATGCCTTAGTAGGCTATCAACAATCCCAAGCCAATGGCAAATATCTTTTTGCCGATCAACCCTTGATCTTTGGGACCAATAATTTTCGTTTGGTTTTTCATGGCCCACAAGGACAAACCCAAGTCAAAACAAGTACATTTTTACTCAATCAATCACTGGCAAGACCAGGAGAATGGCTTTACACCGTGGCCACGCAAGGAAATCAAAAAGACACCATGCGAGCGCTTACGCAATTTGAATTTGGTATTAACAAAAAACTATCCATCTCGGGTGGGGTAGCGGTATTACCGCCTCTCACTATCCCTAACGAAATGCAGCCTCTCTATTACAACAACTTAGGCTTGCGAACCTATTTCGATAGTTTCGTACTCGGTTTTAATTATGCCCACTCAAAAGATAACAGTGCCATGCAAAGCGTTAGCCTTAACACGGAGATCGCCTCTATCGCACTCGGGGCAAATTATGCGCGCTTAATCAATGGCTTTGTCAGTGAATTATTTTTACCACAAAGCGATCCCATCCAAACAAGCAGCTCATTACGTGCAGATGGCAACATACCGATTAACAAGAAAAAATTACTTCCCATCACCGTACAGTTGCAACGTGACCAACTTCTCTCCGGCAATCACAACACCTATCTCACCGCTCAAATAACCGGTGTTGCCTACTACGCCACCACGCTCACAAATTCACTCACCGCAAACCAAGTGTTTGGGCAAAAAAACGTTGTTAACTCATTACAGCTCAGCCGCAACGTCAGTGGTGGCAGCATACGGAGCCAAATAAATTACAACCTTGCGCCAGATAAAGGCTTAGCTACGATTGTGGTCACCGCAGATTATCCCTTGCGAGAAGGCTATCTTGCTAACTTTAACGCGACTCGTACCTTTACCGGCACCCCCCAAAACAACTATTCCTTAACCCTTAATAAAAATTTGGGTGCCTACGCATTACGTTTATCTCTGGGATACAACCAGCCAGGCGGCACCAGCTTAGGTATGCAATTTTTTACCTCTATTGGCAAAGACACTCGCGCGCAACATTGGTTATTTGATGCAATTCCACTTGCGGGTACAGGCATGGTGTCAATCCGTGTGTTTGTTGATAAAAATCTCAACGGCCAGATGGATGGCAGTGATGAACCGGTACGAGGTGTGAGTTTTATTCTTAACGGCAGCACACTTTCTGCTAAAACAGATGAAAATGGCTTACTGTGGATCGGCCATTTACCCGTACAAATACCCATTAATCTGACACTCAATACCGCTAGTCTTGAAGATCCCCAATGGGCCCCTACCATACCGGGTGTCAGTTTTGTTGCGCGCCCAGGTTACGTCGCGACTTTTGACTTTCCATTAATTATGTCCAGTGACGTTGAAGGGGCCGTTTACTTAGTAGATAAAAATAAAAAACGCGGCATTGGCGATGTCGAAATAGAACTTCTTAATGCGCAAGAACAAGTATTAGCCCACACAACGACCGCTTCGGATGGCTACTATCTTTTCTCAAACCAAACACCCGGTAGCTACCTTGTCCGCATCTCACCCAAACAAACCCTTAAACTCGGTCTCAAAAACAGTCCCGTACAAAAAATTACGATTCAGTCAGAGGGCGCACTGATCAAAATACCCGGGTTTATCCTGTCTCCAAAAAAATAGAAAAAGCGTACCTTTGTAAGAGGGTCGCCGCAAAAACAGCGAAAATTACGAAAATATACGGTGTAACTATCTTAAAGCCCTGGTCCTATCAGGAGATGCTCATGGATAAGCTGTCTTTTTTTATAAAACATTATCAAAGACAAATAACGCGATACTGCGCTATCAATATACTACTCCTGAGTCCCATCACCAGCATGGCTGCCACCGCCACGGTCAATGTCACAGCCAACCTTATGCCTGCCGTTACCATGACAAAGACTTCAGATTTATCCTTTAGCAATATTGCCCCCCAGCCAATGCAAGCACCGTCGTTATTGTTGCGGGCGGGAGCCCTGCCACAAAAAATGGATCCCCATCAATAAGCAATCCGGGTAGCGCAGCCAATTTCACACTCGCTGGAAACGCCAGCGCAACTTTCGCCGTCACCTTGCCCAGCTCCATCACATTAACCGGCCCCGAAGGGGCAACAATGTCAGTCACACCACTCGCAAACACCATACTCACCCCCATGGGCACGACAACCCTTAGCATCGGTGGCATATTAAATGTGGCGGGCGCGCAAACAAAAGGCAAATACACAGGCAAGTTCGTGTTAACGCTGGATCAAAACTAAATATCCATACCTATTTATACAACGTACTATCGTCAGTCGAATTACTGCCTTTGTGGCGGGCGACTTACTATTGATTAGCTACGTTCATGGGTTTGATTGTTTTACGCCTTTACTGCACTTGCCAAGTCAGTGAAAAAACCGAATCTGGATATACAACATCCATGACCTCAAAAAGGAAAATCTTATTTCTCTACACATGCGCGCACCCATCTAAGGTCGCTACCTCACCCCATACATATGACGTCCCACCCGGACAGCCAGAGTCATGTAGCAACATAACAGACGCCATACCTCGATTAAATTTATAATCCTGCATTATTCGCGCAACCCCGGCAGCTGCACCGCCCTCGTTCCCCTTTCCCGCCTTTTTGGATCAGCAAACTCTAGATGGCTGATAAAGGCGTCTGTATTTGTATTTTGTTCTAAGGATTAAGATGGACAACGATCGTCCCCCACTGAAAGCAACGGAAGAGGGTCAACGCCGATTTAGCGGCGTGGCAAGACTCTATGGAGAAATAGGATTAGCGCGCTTACGCACCGCTCACGTGTGCGTTATCGGCCTAGGGGGAGTGGGCTCTTGGGCAGTGGAGGCGCTAGCGCGCAACGCCATTGGCACGTTTACCTTGATCGATTTAGACAATGTGTCAGCCAGCAATACCAATCGCCAAATTCACGCATTAGATGAAAACTATGGATTAGCCAAAGTCACCGCCATGGCGCGCCGCATCACCGCGATCAATCCAGAAGCACAGGTCAGCGCAATTGAAGATTTTATCGACGAGAACAACTTAGATGCACTTATTCCAATCAACTGCACCGCTATTATTGATGCCATTGATATGGTTGCAAATAAAACAGCCTTGATCGCTTGGGCCGTTTCTCACCAATTAAAGCTGATCACCTGCGGCGCTGCGGGGGGAAAATTTAATCCGCTACAGACACGCATTGCCGATCTGTCTCGCACCGAACAAGATCCTTTGCTCGCTAAAGTACGCAGCAATTTGCGCCGTAATCACGGATTCCCACGCGGTGAAAAAACAAAATTTGGTATAACTGCGATTTATTCAGCTGAACCCGTATCCCTCCCCCAAACTGAGTCATGTCCCTCGATACCCCTCACGGGGCTAAACTGCGCGGGTTATGGTTCCTCCGTCAACGTAACAGCCACCTTTGGGTTTACTGCCGCAGCACAGGTTCTACAACACATCGTTCTCGACACCCTCTAGCCCACCGCGAAGTGTCCCTAACAATTGGGAAAATTGCGCTTCAGTTGGGGCCGTATTGTCATAAAAAATAAGCTCAGGATAAGCCACAGCTGTCGGCATAAATAAGCGTGTGCGGTAATCATGCCAATGCGCTAATTTATACGCATCGCGTGCATCATTCCGCGCAATAATACGACGATGGGCCTCCGCTTCCTGTACATGGACCCACACCACTTTAACTTGTGTGTCGCTTGAGACATTCAACCAGTTTGCATCCATCAAAATATGATTGCGGACCTCTTGAGAAAGCGGTCCAACCACAATGGCATTGACACCTAAAGCAATGTTTTCACGCGCCGTATCGAGTAACCCACGGTATTCAGGATCGCGCAAATGTTTCAGATAGAGCGGGCTATCTCGATCATCTGGGTCACCCGTCAGCACCCCCATCACTTCAGCACTGTAATTTCCGTACAAGGTATCTTTGTCTAAAAAACAAAAAGAACGTTGCTCATTAAGATAAGTACTCAGTACCCGTTTAGCAAGCGTTGTTTTTCCCGCACCAGCATGACCACAGAAGAAAAAAAGCGAAGACATAAAATTAATTAACCAATCTCACAAAGATTTTTTAAAGCCGACCTAAACACATCGGGTTCATGCTGACGAAAAAAATTGCACTCACCAATAACAGCAGCAGCCCGCAACGCCTTATTGTGCAAGCAATACATCATTTCAGCGTCGCTTTCCTAAAAACCGCATTCCAACCCATATCATCGCACTTACTCTCAATTTTTGTTAGTTCAAATAAGTCCAAGACACGCGCCACACAACAACGTAGCGGATGAATTCTAGGATAAAAAAACACTTCTATTACAGGGATTTGAGGTGTACTGTCAATAACGGACACTCGCATTTCAAAAAACTACTTAAGCTGCATGAAATTTTTTAGTAAATGCAGCGGGAGACAAGTAACCTAATCTTGAATGTCTCCGCTGCCGG
>JADYYQ010000043.1 GCA_020853585.1 Ottowia sp. | reverse complement strand
CCAGTTCGTTTTTTTTATCAACAAGGCATCACCATTCCTTCTCGCACACATGTAGTCATGCGGGGACGGTTACTCGCTGCACAAGCGCTAGGCTACACCCTAGATACTCACATTGATTTTGGTCTCACTCCCCAATTTGCCGATTTAACACTATTAGCAAACGATCCCTATATTGTTTTTGTTCATGCAGCATCACGTGCTGACAAAGCATGGCCCACAACATCATGGATTAATTTAGGTCTGCATTTAATCAGCGCAGGCTATCGTATCGTGCTTCCCTGGGGAAGTCCGGCAGAAAAAGAAATAAGCCAAACGCTCGCGCAAACATTAGGTCCTCGCGCCTGGGTTCCACCTTACTTAGCATTGCCTCACATCGCAGGACTACTTGAGAAAGCAACGGCTACCATTGGTGTCGATACGGGACTTAGCCATATGTCCGTAGCCCTTAACAAACCGACCATACAGCTCTACCAATTTGACACAGCCTGGCGTACCGGCGGATTAAGCGCAGAAAAATTTATTAATCTTGGTAGCAAACGCCATCCCCCTACTGGCATACAAGTGCAAGCCGCACTCGTAGCGCTCGGCTTACTATGATGAAGTATGTGCGTTATCTCTACGCGTTGCTCTGGCTATGTGTGCTGCCGCTTGTCCTACTCAGACTGATATGGCGATCCCGTGATGATCCGGGCTATCGACATCATATGCGCGAGCGTCTGGGATGTTATCCACCTTTACCATCAGTGGGAAACTGGATATGGATACATGCCGTTTCTGTCGGAGAAACCTATGCCGCTCAACCACTTGTGCAAACATTGCTGACCCAATATCCCAACGTGCGCATTGTGCTCACCCATATGACACCAACTGGGCGCAAAACAGGTAGCGCACTCTTTGCAGAATATATCCGTCAAGGACGCATGCAACAAGTCTATGCGCCCTATGATTTTCCCTGGTTTGTGCAACGTTTTTTTCGCCATATACGGCCCAGCCTTGGTCTACTGATCGAAACAGAAGTGTGGCCCAATTTTGTATGGATCGCGCAAACATACAATATTCCCCTGGCACTCATCAATGCACGTATGTCTCCACGCAGTTTTAAACGTGCGACATATTTAACCTGCATACAGCATGCCGCGCGTCAATTGTTTGGGGCCATCCCTTTAATATTGGCGCAAACCCAAACAGATGCAGCACGCTTACGTGAACTAGGCGGCAAGCAAGTGGAGATATGTGGCAATCTGAAATTTGATCGCAACGCTGATCCCCTTCATATTCAGCAAGGACTCAGCTTACGAAAACGTATTGGTACGCGGTGGGTACTGTGCGCAGCCAGCACGCGCGAAGGAGAAGAAACTTTAATCTTGAATGCATGGCAACAGTTTCAACAAACCCATGCCCATCACAACCCGGCCCATCCATGTACCCATAGCGCAACTGACCCTGCGAATCATACCGAGCACGTGGCGCCCCCTCTGCTCTTACTTGTACCGCGCCATCCTCAACGCTTTTCAGAAGTTGCACACATCGTACATAAGCATGGGCTTACCTATGCACTTCGCTCAGCCTTACCAAGCCACACGACCTCCTCACATTGGGTTATCCCTCCCACCACACAAGTGTTAATCGGTGATAGCTTAGGCGAAATGGCAAGCTATTACAGTGCCTGCGATATCGCACTTATTGGCGGTAGCTTACTGCCATTTGGTGGGCAAAATTTAATCGAAGCCTGTGCACTGGGCAAACCTATTTTGCTAGGTCCGCATACATTTAATTTTTATCAGGCAAGCAAAGACGCCGTGGCCGAGGGCGCTGCCATACAGATGACGCACACCGAATTACTCGCTCAACATATCCATGATTTATTTAATGACCCGGCACGCTTGGCCCGTATGGGTCAAGCTAGCCAGCGTTTTGCGCAAACCTATCGTGGTGCAACAACACGTATCACCCACGCGCTCCTGCCTTATTTACCCGATTAGAGGCCCCCGCACACTGTCGCGGACACACCAAGCACACGGAACTTAAAAAGAAAAGCATACACAAAAGTAAATGCGCATTTCGAGTACTACCCAACGCAAAGATTGAAGGATGCAGCCCGCTATGTAGGAGCGTCTTTTAAAAGACCATTGCATACTTACGCAGGCAGGTCACGAGGGGCACAAGAATCAAAATCATCATAAAGCAAATGAGAGCAAAGCGAGAAATAACAAGCATGCTTTGCCCCATATAGCCAAATTTGCCTACCAAAAAATCCGCGGACAAGGAGTGATAACACCGCGCAACGGCCTATTTAGTTCGCACAGCAAGGTAGGCAATGATCTTCTAAGTCAGTCCAACCACGCTGATCACGCACGTTCCTGGAAAGCACAAGCCAAAGCAACATACTCTTCTACCGATACATCTTGCGCACGACGCGTTAAATCAAACTGTAAAGCGGAAAAATCAATTTTCTCTTGCAAGCTCGCAAAGGTGTTGCGCAACATTTTGCGGCGCTGTGAAAAAGCAAGCGCCACAATTTCAGAAAATTTTTGCGTATCGCAACGCAAAGCCTGCATACGTGAGATGGGCCAAGGAATCATACGCACAACCGCTGAATCTACTTTTGGTGCGGGCGAAAAAGCATGGGGCGGTACATCAAGCAATGACTCCATATGATAGCGCCACTGCAACATGACAGATAAACGACTATAAGCCGCACTACCGGGCTGCGCCACCATCCGCTCTACCACTTCTTTTTGTAGCATAAAGTGCTGATCTTGCACGCAGTGCGCAACATCCAACAAATGAAACAACAATGGACTAGAAATGTTATAGGGTAAATTCCCCACAATTCGCAACGGCTGATTTTCTTGCACACATTGCGCAAAATCAAAACTTAAGGCATCGCCTGAGTGGATAGTCAATGACGCGCCAAATTGTTTGTGCAAACGCTTTACCAAATCACGATCTAACTCAATGACTTGCATATGCGTACAGCGCTCTAATAAACTCGCCGTCAAAGCCCCTAAACCCGGACCAATCTCAACCACCGATTGCTCTGGTCGTGGATCAATCGCTTGAATAATGTCGGCAATAATCCCAGTATCGATAAGAAAATGCTGACCAAAACTCTTACGCGCCTGATGGCCAGTCTGTTTTACATTAAGGTTGTTCATAAGAAAGCGTAAGTGCCATATCAATCGCCGCGCACATACTTGTGGCCACCGCTTGACCTGATCCAGCCATATCAAGCGCTGTGCCATGATCCACTGAAGTACGTATAAAAGGGAGTCCCAATGTGATGTTGATGCCATGACCAAAGGTGGCATATTTTAACGGTGCCAATCCTTGATCGTGATACATCGCCAACACACAGTCTGCTTGTGCTAAATAACGCGGCTGAAAAAGCGTATCAGCAGGCAATGGCCCTTGCACAAGGATGCCTTCTTCTGTAGCACGTGCCAATGCAGGCGTAATAATGTCGATCTCTTCGCGTCCCAGCTGGCCCTGCTCACCTGCATGCGGATTTAATCCCGCCACTAAAATACGCGGTGTAGCGATACCAAATCGCGTGCGTAAATCGTGGTCGATAATTCGCAGAATATGTAATAAGCCTTCGCATGACAACGAAGAAGCCACACGGGATAAGGGAATATGAGTTGTCGCTAAAGCAACACGCATTATTTCATCATCAACACGCGCACTTTGCCGGCCCGCTAACATCATCACCACTTTCGCTGTCCCGCTTTGCTGCGCTAAATATTCGGTGTGACCTGTAAAAGGAATACCCGCTTGTGCAATGATGCTTTTTTGTACAGGCGCAGTCACCATCGCACAAAATTCACCTGACATACACCCCGTGATCGCTTTATCTAACATCGACACCACATAGGAAGCATTGGCGATATTGAGCTGCCCAGGTACGCAGGGACTTGTCAAAGACACAGGCAAGATATTGACCTGTCCTTGTTGACAGAGAGCTTCCCAAGATGGCGCTTGTCCAATCATCTGGGCACGCTGCGTCAAAAGTTGCGCATCTCCAATCACGCAACACTGCACATCCAAGGGCAGTGGCACTTGCAATAATGCTTGAATCGTAATTTCGGGACCAATACCCGCTGGCTCACCTGTGGTGATAGCAAACGTTTTCATCAACGATTAACGACGGTGACCAATGCGGTTAACACGATAATCAACTGTCGCATTTTCGCGTAATTGTTGTAACCAATCCCGCAATGCCATACTATTTTTATGCTCACGCAACACACCGCGTGCATATTCGCGTTGCTGCTCTGCACTTAACTCCACTTCACGACGATTCAGTAACTGAATCAAGTAAGCCGAATTCTGCAAAATAACGGGGTCTGCTATTTTTCCAGGCACTAGCTCATCGAGGGGGCGCAAAAACTCGACGGGAATATCGTTGGTAAATAGCCACCCTAATTCGCCGCCTTGTGTCGCAGAAGCATCCTGTGAATACTGTCGCGCTAAAACAGAAAAATCCCCGCCATTTTGCACGCGCTCCCGAAAAGTGCGCAAACGACGCACGGCTTCAACCTCATTCATCTCTTTACTGATGCGCAACACGATATGACGCAACTGCATTTGCGCAAGCTTTTTAGAGACCAGGGGATTGCCCCGCTTTTTTTGCTCAGCCAAATAGTTATCGATTTCGCTTTCAAATACTTTTGTTTTGCTCAATACATCACGATCACGTAAACGCGAAATCAATACTTTTTTGCGCAACTCTTCAAGATATTTCGCAAAAGAAAATTCTCGCTCTACTTCACGACGTAGTTCACTCATCGTTAATTTATGCTCTTGTGCTACCTGCCCCACAATATGATCAAGCTCGGCATTACTCACAACAAGCCCGGTATCACGCGCCTCTTGTAGTTGAATATTTTCTAAAATAAGCAACTCAAGCGCTTCACCCCATAAATCGGGTTGCGCAGGTACAGGTTTTTGATCAGCCAAATAAAGCTGCCTGAGCAATTCTGCCCGCCGCACCATCTCGCCCCGTGTAATTAAATTGTTATTTGCGACCGCTGCCACTTCATCAAGAATTTTATCTTTGCCCTCTTGCGCAGGTTGCGCCCATACCGAGCCACTTAACAATAACGCGCAGCACACCGCACTGCGCCATTTTTTAACACAGCGTAATAATGAATACATATCAGTAATTAATTTCATGAGAAGATAAATCAGCCGGTCTAGCGGAGAGCGGAGTATAGCCCGGCACATACAGTTTAAAAATATTGTTCGCGCTGCCAAGACCTTGGGATAAGCCTTTGAACTCAACTTGGAAAAAGAAATTGGTGTTAGTGCGTTGCGATAAATTAGTAAAACGCTGCACAACAAAACGACCAATCCAACATCCTGCGTCGTACTGCAAACCTAACATCGAATCAACCATTTTACGACCGGCACGGTCATAGTTGGCGCGCGCGAGCAAATCAAACTGAGCAAATACCGGCCACTGACCAGAAGCGACAATCTGGCGCAAAGGAACCGGACCAATCACATCATTTGGTCGCTGATAGCTATAGCTAAAGTTAAGCACGCGCCGTTGCCCGGGCTTCCAAGAGAGATCTAGGTTGGACGCTTGCAGTTGACGACTGACCAAAGTGTATTGAACAGTCGAACCCAAAGACAAATCTGAAAAGAAATTAACCGAAGCCCCCGCTAATACATCGGAATAGCTTTGTTTCGCCGAATAATTTGTGCTATTGATAGTCACACGTTGACCCTGCATATCAAAGCGCTGCGCAAGCGTGAAACTGGCCAACTCCTCTCCACCTGCAAGTGCAAGCAAACGAGAGGTCACCCCCACTGTGACTTTATTGTTATCAGCAATCCGATCATTGCCATAAAAAGGCTGCTCTGAGAAAATTTGCGTCAAATTAAAATCCGCAGACGCGGTGTCAAAAATCGGGATTTGTGATTGATCACGAAACGGCGTGTAAACATAAAAGATACGCGGCTCGAGCGTTTGTTCAATATCGCGCCCAAATAAACCTGTCCACTCATCCGCTGCGCGTACAAACGCTAAACCTGCATCCACACTGACGCTGGGTAGAGTCCGCGTAATGGATGTCGGCCCGCCTATCTGCATAGGCTGACTTAAATCATAGGCAGAGGCATTTAGACTAATTTTTGGTATAACAAAATAATTGGGCGTTCGCCACACATAACGCAACTCAGGCTTAACAAACACACGCATCCCATCGCTTGTGCCTGCAACAGGTGCGACTGGATACTTAAATTGACTAACATCTGTTTCTGCTTGAAATACCCAGCCTTCAACATTTTTATCGCGGTACAACACATTAAGCTGGGGCACACGATTAACGGCGGGAGGATTAGGCGCTAAGGTTTGAAATTTTTGTACTCGCGCAAGCGTTGTCCAATTACCATGGGTATAACTCACGCCCAATTCTTGGGTAAATTGTTGCTGCACTGCGGTCGAGGAACTCTGCCCTAGATCACCTGGGTAATTATCATCGGACACTTTAGCAGCATTAATATACGTCTTCCAATCCGGCCCTATCTGATGTGAATGTTGAACGTTATAGAACCAACGATTACGCCGAGCGATGCGATCTTCAGGAAGATACTCTGCCTGGAGTACCCCATTGTAATCAGCGGCTAAATAACGAAATTCGGTCGCTAATTGCATACCTCGTTTAGACAATAAACGCGGCTTAAAAATAAAATCACGGTTCGAAGCAATATTGACGTAATAAGGTAATGTCATATCTACCCCACCCGCTGTACTTTATCCAAGCAGAGGCGCTAAAAATCCGGAACGCCGCTCCTCAGAGAGAGGCAAACTAAAAGAAGGGGTACTAACCGGCACGCCTAAAAATACCAAAGTGGCACTGTCGCCTGAGGCAATTTTGCGTTCATCATCGATATCAAGTTTACGGGTACGCAAAAACCATGACATGTTGTCAGGACTACATGTACTGTACGTTGCGTTTTCTGCGCGATATTGGTTTTCGCCCAGAAATAAAATTTTGTCAGCCTGACCACGCCCATTTGTACGTGTAAGCCAATAGTGCGGACTATCCATACTGCCTTCCTTCGCATCGAGCAACAGCTGCGCCTTAGGACCTTTAAAAACTAGCCCACCCTGTGCCATGCGCACATTACCTTGCGCGGTGGCTTGATCGATATCGCTGTCATATTCAAGTTGATCGGTCCGCAAATCTTGTTGGCCACGCCAAAGATGAACATCGCCCTTCAGTAATACACGGTGATCATCAATCGCATCCACCGCGTTCGCACGAGCACGCGTGATTAAAGATGCATCGGGCAATATGATGCTATCCGCTGCATACGCTAGATCCGTTAGCACACATAGCAAGGCCATAAAGAGACGTTTGTTCAACCGAACAACACCGTCAATCTGATAACGCGGTAACACGCGCAATAATTTAGCGCGCAATGCGCTAAGAGCCCAACGAATTTTAATTTTCTGCATTTCCACCAAAGAAGGCTTTGCCTGCTACACGAGCGGTTGAGAATATCGTGAATCACATTCACGCTCATTTAAGTCGTGACCCAGGTCACTCCCTAATTTATTATTGAATCTCGGCACACAACACATATATTGTGTCGGGCGCGGGTATATCCATCGGCATTTTTGCCATACATCACCGCTATTTCACACCCGATATTGAGATTAGGTCGGGTATTATCCTACGAATTATTTTAGGATCGCTAGGATGCAACCATTACTCTTTACATCGCCTGGCGCAGATGCCCGTCTTACGCAGCTGCACAGCTGGTTATGCGCTCTTCCCGCGCACTGGAAAATAGATTGCGATCAAGTGCAAGCGGCATCGAGCGATGCCAGCTTTCGCCGCTACTTTCGTGTAAGCACCCAACATCCTCAGTATCCAAGCTTGATTGTGATGGATGCACCGCCTATGCAGGAAGATTGTCGCCCGTTTATCGCGATTGCCGCGCTATTCGCCAAAGCAGGGGTTCATGTGCCCACCGTATTTGAACAAGATATCGCCCAGGGATTTTTATTACTTAGCGATCTAGGTCAAATCACTTACGCCGATGCGCTTAATGCAACCACGGCAGAAAAATTATATGGCGATGCCTCTGCCGCATTATTAAAAATTCAACAAGCGAGCCAGCCCGATACCTTACCCCACTATAGCGCTACGTTATTGCAAAACGAATTACATTTATTTGATACCTGGTATCTTAAACATCATCACATTACGCTCACCGACACGCAAAAAAATCATCTACATCAGATTTACCAAACCTTGATTGAAAATCATCTGGCTCAAGCGTCTACTTACGTACATCGCGACTATCATTGTCGCAATTTAATGGTGACATCTGACAATTCACCGGGTATTCTTGATTTTCAAGATGCAGTCTATGGACCTATTACATATGATCTTGTTTCGCTCTGGCGCGATGCCTACATCGACTGGGAAGAAGCGCAGCAAATTGATTGGTTAGCACGTTACTGGACTCAAGCTAAACAAAAAGGCTTGCCCGTCCCCACTGATTTTGGCGAGTTCTATCGTGATTACGAATGGATGGGCTTACAACGCCATCTCAAAGTATTGGGTATTTTTTCTCGGTTGTACCATCGCGACGGCAAAAAAGCTTACCTACAATATTTGCCCCGCGTATTTACCTATGCACACCAAGTAACGCAGCGCTATCGCGAATTCAAGCCCCTGCTCACATTACTTGATCAAATTGCCGCCACCCCTTCATCTATCGGTTACACCTTCTGATATGAAAGCAATGATTTTTGCCGCGGGTCGCGGCGAACGCATGCGCCCCTTGACAGACCACACGCCCAAACCCTTACTCCATGTCGGGGGAAAACCATTGATCATGTGGATTATCCAAGCGCTCGCTCAAGCAGGATGGCATGATATCGTTATTAATCATGCTTGGCTGGGTACCCAATTTGCCCAGATACTTGGCGATGGCCATCAGTGGGGCGTGCGGCTACAGTATTCAGCAGAAGGCGACACACCGCACAGCGCATTAGAAACCGCGGGGGGTATCGCACATGCACTCCCGTTACTAGGCAACGGCGTATTTCTGGCGATCAGCGGCGATATTTATACGCACTTTGATTTTTCTAGCCTTCATCACCCGGCCAAAAAAATGGCAACGCTTAGCGCACCGCATATGCATTTGGTGATGGTCGACAACCCTATGTTCCATCCACAAGGCGACTTTGTACTTGAACAGAACACCATCAAAAATACCGGCACACCACGCTTAACCTATGCCAACATTGGCTTATTTGACACGCGTGACTTTACCAACGTGCCCCCGCACACCAAAGCAAAGCTAAGCCCCCTTTTAAATACCGCGATCGAACAAAAACGCGTCAGCGGCGAGTATTTTTCTGGCATTTGGCATAACATCGGTAATCCAACTCAACTTAGCCAACTTGATCAAAGTTTGCGCACCGCCCAATCATGATAGACAACCTCAATATTTATGTAGAGCGACGTAAGCGACTCTTCAATACCATGCGCAGTCTCTCTCCCAATAGCGTGGCTTATCTTGCAACCGCGCCCGAAGTGATGCGTAATCGAGACAGTGATTATCCATACCGCTACGATAGTTATTTTTATTATCTAACCGGTTTTCATGAACCCGAAAGTAGCATCGCGCTCATCGTCGGTGACCGCCCAGAACAAGATCAAACCATTTTATTTTGTCGTGAGAAAAATAGCGAACGCGAGATTTGGGACGGTATACGCTATGGTACTAATGCAGCACGCGTCGCCTTTGGCATGGATCTGGCTTATCCCACTTCATTACTCGATGAAAAATTACCCGAGTTACTCGCTAACCGATCTACTTTTTTCACCGCCCTCGCCCACACGACCAAAAGCGATATGCAACAACAGCGCTGGTTAAAAAAAGTACGTGCACAAGCACGTACGGGACAACAAGCCCCAGCGCATCTCCATGATATTTATGCGCTACTCGACGAAATGCGTTTAGTAAAAGATACGCACGAAATAGCCACCATGCGCCGCGCCGCGCACATCTCCGCTCAGGGTCATCGTACTGCTATGCAAACCTGCCGCGCAGGACTACGTGAATACCATTTAGAAGCAACCTTATTACATGCGTTTCGCTATGCCGGCGCTGAATCAGTCGCTTATAACAGCATCGTTGCCGCGGGCGAAAACACCTGTGTCCTGCACTATCGTGCCGGCAACCGTGAACTGCGTGCCGGTGAGCTCTGCTTAATCGATGCGGGATGTGAACTACAAGGCTACGCCTCCGATATCACCCGTACTTTTCCCGTCAGCGGAAAATTTACGCCGCCTCAACGTACTCTGTACGAAATCGTATTAGCCGCGCAAGAAGCAGCCATCGCCGTTACACGCCCGGGTCAGCATTTTATGCAAGCCCATCATGCTGCCGTCGCGGTGCTTGCCCAAGGGATGCTCGATACCAAACTGCTTGATCACAATATCGTGGGCAATCTTAACGATGTTATTGAAAAACAAGCGTATGCAAAATTTTATATGCACCGCACAGGGCACTGGCTAGGATTAGATGTACACGACTGTGGCGCTTATCAAGAACCCGGCACGCCACCTGTATTCACACCTTATCCGGCAGCAACCTCTACCGCATCTGAGCCTTCCGCTTGGCGTATCTTAAAACCCGGCATGGTGTGTACCATCGAGCCAGGACTCTATGTGCGACCCGACCCCACCGTGCCAGAATGCTATTGGCATATCGGTATCCGCATTGAAGATGATGCAGTCGTTACCCCGCAAGGATGTGAACTTATTAGCCGCGATGTCCCCGTCCAGGTCAATGAGATAGAAGCACTGATGGCACATGGCTAATCCAGCATTCACGATTCCTGCGCATAACGCACAACTTGATCCTCACGATGACATCTTAAATCTGTCGTCATCAAACCACCTCACCAATCAGTACACCGACATCGCGCTTATCGGTGCAGGCCCCGTGGGTCTTGCATTAGCAGGTTGGCTACTACGTGATAGTCCGTGGCATATCACCTTGATCGATACACAACCCACTTATCTTGCACCTAACACGCAACTCAGCACGCCTGCGCGCGCAACCCAAAACCTCAATGACAACCCTACAGAAAAAAATAATTCGTGCCCTCCCCATCCAGAAAACGCTGATCCGAGAACCATAGCACTGGCTGCTGGTAGCGCCCTCTTGCTACACGATCTACACGCCTGGCCAACCACTACTACACCCATTTACGATATCCACGTGTCGCAGCAAGGTCATTTTGGCCGCACACATTTCACTTACACCGACTACGGTAACGAAGCCCTCGGTCATGTCACCTCATACGTCGCTATACAACAGGCACTCGGTCAAGCGCTACGCCAACAAGTGCAAGATCATCCGCGCTTTCGTTGGTGGACGAGTAGTCAAGTCACACACACAAGCGATTTGGAAAATGGCGTTTTACTTAATATTAAAGGCGCGCATACAGAGGCACTGCATGCCAAACTCGTGATTCACGCAGAAGGAGGGCTATTTAAATCTCTTCCGCTTATGGCGCAACCCAACCTATTTCAAAAACTTGTCTCGCATATTGGCACCGCAATGCCACCTCAAACCGCGGTCTTAGCTACCGTTACTTGCCAAGCGCCCAAACCACACTGGGCATGGGAGCGCTTTACACAAGAGGGGCCGCTCGCTTTACTTCCTACTCGCTTACGCTGCGGGACACCGGCATTTTCTTTAGTGTGGATAGCCCCTACATCGATCAGCACACAACGCATGACATTAAGTGATAGCGATTTTTTACAAGCACTTAACCATACATTTGGCACCCGTATGGGTACATTTCAGTCAGTACAACAGCGCCTAGCCTACCCATTACATATACGTAGCAGTGCTAACTTAGTACAAGGGCGGCATGTAGCGATTGGTAATGCAGCTCAGGCTTTACATCCCGTCGCAGGTCAAGGCTTAAATCTCGGTCTACGCGACGCTTGGACTCTCGCCCACACACTTAGACAATCCATCGACGACCCTACACTCGCTCAGTTTGCGCAACGTCGATATATAGATCGACAACGCACACAAATCATCACCAGCACACTCCCTTCTATTTTTTCAAGTGAGTTCACGCCAGTGGAATGGGGACGCACACTTGCACTCACTGCATGCGGCCTATTCCCCACACTACGCCATACTCTGGCACATCAAATGATGTTTGGTTCTCGTTAACGCATTCATTTTTTACAAAATTTGATACTAAAAAATGGAACAAAACAACTAGCGCAACCACGAAACGCGCTGTGTTTGCTTTGACGCAGGCTTATACCCAAAGTTATATCCCCTACGATATTTATTCGACAGGATTTATCTTCACATCGTTGCTTCTACAAGTCCTGCGTTAAAGACATCGCACAACAATCCCTCATAGCAAACCAAAAATAAAGACCGCTTAGCACCCATTCATACGAATTCGATAAAAAGAGGGATATGCATAAAACGCATAGGCACTGATGCGAGCGCCACAATAAAAACACGATCTATTTAATTTAAATTAGCGACATATGAAAGTTACTCGTCACACCTATCATTCTTCCCGATCTACCCCAGTGGCTCAACGTGAAACGACATCGACAAGCAATCGCCCACAACAAAATTTGAGCACATTCACTCTAGCCCCGCCGAGTACAACACATCAATCACATCAACAAGCACAGCACGTATTTCCCATCGCGCAGCAACACATAGGCAACCCTAGTACCCCTTATCCCTTAACCTCTGATATACATCCAAAACAATTACACATTGATCCCCCTGCCTACGACACGCTGTATCGCAAAAGCGATAACAACGGGGGAACAACATGGGGCTATACAAATTGGCCTCTACACTACGCGCGTAGTCCTGACAGAACCCATCCTCTCACTAACATCCATCAAGATAATCCGCTCCCACATGTACCTCTTAACGCCTTATCTCCCACGAGAAATACAGATTACACCGCTCATTCCTCTACCTTCACGCCCTTCACGCAACATAAAACGCTCGCAACAAACAATCGCCTAGAGCAAAGGCTGAGCACTTGCAATCTAGTGATCCCTAATACAACAAACCCATCACACCACCAAGACCAGCACATATTTCCGATCGCACAACACATAGGGAACCTACCTCCGCCACGCATCCCTTATCACTCCACCACGGAGATACATCCAAAACAATTACACATTGATCCCCCTGCCTACGACACGCTGTATCGCAAAAGCGATCACAACGGGGGAACAACATGGGGTTATACAAATTGGCCTCTACAGTACGCGCGTAGTCCTGATAGAACCCATCCTCTCGCTAACAGCCATCAAGGTATCCCGCTCCCCCGTGCACCACTTAATCCTGTATCTCCGACTTCGGAATACTTGATAAACAGAAGCGACATGTTGAGTTCAACGGAGAATGAAAAATATCAGCACATGCAAGCCCCGTTTGACAACAACCCGCAAAACGCTGCACTGATCTCTCATCTTTATCCGAACGAAAGCGCTTTTGCGCAGGCACACACTTATTTGGCAAATGATCTACACACAAGCGCATCTCATCAGGAATACGCACACCCCGTTGCTGATAACACAAGCTATTCCTCATATACAGTGCCCACCTTTGACAACAACCCGCAAAACGCTGCACTGATCTCCCATCTTT
The DNA here is from genome assembly GCA_020853585.1 of Ottowia sp. Taxonomy (GTDB): domain Bacteria; phylum Pseudomonadota; class Gammaproteobacteria; order Burkholderiales; family Burkholderiaceae; genus JADYYQ01. Next base: position 25,268 of record JADYYQ010000043.1, on the reverse strand, counting down.
ATCCGAACGAAAGCGCTTCTGCTCAAGCACACACTTATGTAACAGATGATCTACACACAAGCGCATCTCATCAGGAATACGCACACCCCGTTGCTGATAGCACAGGCTATTCCTCATACACAGCGCCCACCTTTGATAACAACCCGCAAAACGCTACCCTGATCTCCCATCTTTATCCAAACGAAAGCGCTTTTGCGCAGGCACACACTTATTTAGCGGATCATCATAGGGCACCAAATCTATCTGAACATTATTTACCCAACTATTCAGCAGAGAACACCCCGTTTTATCAGGAAGAACTATCCGACATTAATCTATTGATGCCTTATAAAGAGCCATTTACATTCGCCTCCCCATCGCTCTTTTCAGACGAGACAAACAGCGCACTAGACTATGCACTCGCCACATCGCCCCCAAGAGCCAATCCAAACCCTCATCAGATACAGAGTTACCAAACTAACGACAACATACCCATCGCTAAATCGAATAATTATGTGTTGTCAAATAGAGCTAGCATCAAAAATAAAGGGATAGAAAAAAGACGCACCATAGAGCACAACAAATACTTAAAAAAAGAAATATTAAATATTCTCTCAAAAGGGGAACGCCCAATCGTCGCATCAGAACGGTATAACGTCGCGCAATCCACCATCAGCTTTTGGCGAAAACAAGCGCTTGAGCACCACCAAGAAAAGAAGGGACTGAAAAGTAACTGCAAATTTGATCGATCTGAACTACTCAAAGAACTTAAGCGAAACCCAGACAGCCTACAAAGAGAATTAGCGGAAAAAATGTCCGTTACCAGAGGTGCTATCTCTAGTGCACTTATAAAGATGGGCATCGTGTGGAAAAAAAGACATTCCACTACGCACCTCCTCTAAAACACGGGGATATAACCAAACAACCAGTACATCGATGGGTTTACGTTTAAAGAAAAACAGGAATTCCACAAAGAAAACGAAAAAAGAAAAATTCCAATTTTCTAGCGAAAAATATAACCTTAAAACTTGGTTAAAAACGAGAGACTATACGGCGCAGTTAACCACTCATAACTGATAAAAACGCACAAGCAAACCATGGCGCAAACGCAGATGTAGTGCACGACATGCTCCATCACAAAATAGATAAAAGCACACCCCATAATGAAAACACCTCCCCTCAGACTAGGATCGTATACACCGCTCTCATCAAACCAAATCGGACCATGCCATCAACCACGTAAAAGACATCATGCCGATATGATCGATGACAATACAAAACATCAGGCTACCGCACCATCAACATCACCACAAAAATGCATCGATACCGGTGCTATATCAAGAGCAAAATCGCCCTACACTGCGACCAATACATCATCGCCCAACACAATTCATTCTGCTGGACAGCGATCAAATAATGCTTCCACCATCACCCTCATATCAAGCCCCTCACCACAACCTCGCCTTGACCTCACGCACACCAATATGCGTTTGGAAAGCGTTACCCCCCATCGCCATGATACCTCTAACAAACCTGCGGTTTTACCTAAAAATAGTTTTCGCCATCTTCTTCTTATCTGCGAACACCAACGTGCACGCCTGTGCACAGCATCCCCGCTCATCGAGCTCCCATCGACAATGCAACACATATTAAAATCAAAAGCAATGTCGCTATGGAAAAGAACTATCGACACTCAACTGCCTGAGCCGATCGCCGCTATGCTCAATAATTGGTTAGAAAATGATTTTCTAGGTGACATGTATTTAAAGGAATTTAGTCCTAAGTCCATTTTCAACACCCAGTATTTCCCCAAACTACTGATGAGCAAAAAAGGGAACATATGGTGCCAACAAATGAGAAGCAACTCGATATCACCCCCGCAGGCACTCGAATCATTTGGTCATCTTATCGCTCAAGATATTCGCTCAGGAAACAAAGGAGTTTTCGCAAACGTATTAAATCAACGCAAGACAGGCAGCTATCAACGTCAACACCTAAATCGCTTACGTTATACCTTCTGCGTAGAGCAGGCATACCGCACAACAGTTTCGTCATTTATGAAATTAACGTATGCGCTCGCACCCCTGCCCCTTGCCGTGAGAAAATATTTCAAAGAAAAAATAAGTAACGATAGCCAACGACTTGCAAACCATCCAGACCTTTCGCTTGAATCCTATTGCTCGCATATGGCAGCTTTACTAAAAAGCAAAGCGGGACGCAAAGTTATTCAAGAAATTGGAATTAGCACTGCACCCAAATTGTCGGACGGTGCCGCAATAGCACACTTAGAAAAATTTATCTCATATGAAGCTAAAAAAGGTGCGCGAGGATCTGACCCGACCACAACATTTTTGTGGAAAATAAAAGTACTCGAAATACACGCTGATGGAAGCACTGTTCCCGATACGCGCTTAGATAGCCCATGCACACCATCGACTCTCTCCGCCCACTCACTGCCCATCACAGATGCAGATATGCCCGGTCCCTCCTGGCGTGTTGATGGCATACCAACACACTTTCACAACCGCCCCGCCCCTATATCAGCGCTCACATTAAGACAGAACACACCTCACATAGCACTCATACACAATAAAAATAATCTCACCACTATTCAACAATTTCACGCCGATTCTGCCTCTTCTCACCCCCATCTGCACACCTCACCACGATCGCTTACGCCACCCTTCTCTTTATTTCCTACGCTACCACTCCAATATAAACATACAACAAGCACAGCGTGTTTATCCTCACAAGATCGCGCTCTACATCTAACGACCATCCCAATTCGCCCCACTGTTATTCGCCCCATCCCGCGCCTCGCTTTATCACCTCAAAAAAACCATACACTATCAAACGAGCACACGCACCCCAATCCTTATCTCGCTAATTTATTTCCCAAAATGCATCTCAGCCCAGCACTTGACCGAGCAGCGCACACCGCACAACAGATAAATAACTATCACAGACATCTTCAAAGCATCTTAAATTCATCGGCAACACAATAACCTCTACTGCGCAACGTTATCGATCATCACACCATGCAAACACCTTCCTAGCCAAGCACTGCTCCCAAATTACGCACATAGCGCAATACGCATCCCACCAAAATGTAATACCCAAAAATAAAATATTGCCTTCCTGCAAGCCAACATAGTGCGATATTTTTGCACTCGCAATTGGAAAACAAATACGTTTAATTAAATAACGCATCAGAAAGCAGGTTGTGCAATCCTCTTTGATCTAATGCAGAAATAAGTCCCCCTATAAGTAGGCTTAGCTTAAAATTCGCCCATCTTCGCCAAGAAGCAAAGATGGCATCCGCGCAAACCTCATATAAATCACCGCATGAAGACCCCTCTACCTCTGCTACTCGCCTCCAGCTCGGCCTATCGCCAGGCATTGCTCACACGATTGCGCTTGTCGTTTACCGTCCTTATTCCCACCATTGATGAAACACCACAACGCAATGAACTCGCTCAAGATACTGCGCTACGTTTAGCACTCGCCAAAGCACATGCCGCTGCACAACAATATCCACACCCTGCATTAATCATTGGATCAGACCAAGTCGCCGTGCTTAAAAACAGCGCCAATACAGCATCTTCGACCGCTGCAACAGAAATACAACTAGGCAAACCCGGTAACCATGCAAATGCACTTGCACAATTACAAATGATGCGTGGTCGCACTGTGGTTTTTTATACCGCCCTCTGCTTACTCAACACCCACACACAACAATCGCAAACCGCCAACATACCCACCACGGTACATATGCGCGATCTATCCGATGAAGAACTAGATGCGTATTTAAAATTAGATAAACCTTACGATTGCGCTGGATCAGCCAAATCAGAATCGCTGGGTATCGCACTTGCAGACAGTATTCACGCCGATGACCCCACCGCACTCATCGGCTTACCCCTTATTGCGCTCACCCATATGTTGCGCCAAGCAAACTACCCATTATTTGGTCTATCACCACTATGACAACGCTTTATCTTGTACCCACCACACTGGGACCGGCCACACCAACAGGGGTTGCAGCCATCCTCTCCACACCCGCGCAACATACCATTGCGCAGCTCACTTATTTTGTCGCCGAAAACGCCAAGACAACACGCGCATTTCTCAATGCACTCAACCACAACACACCGCTTACTCAACCCCTACAACACATCACCATCAACGAACTCAATGTGCGTACACCCGAAGCACAATTGCCCGCGCTCTTGCTACCACTCGAACAAGGATTTGATGTTGGATTAATCTCAGAAGCGGGCGTTCCCGCTGTCGCTGATCCGGGTGCAAACTTAGTCAGGCTTGCTCACACTCATGGATATAAAGTTGTCCCACTCGTCGGCCCCAGTTCTATCTTGCTAGCGCTAATGGCCAGCGGCATGAACGGACAACGTTTCGCTTTTCACGGATATTTACCACAAGATGCCAACGCAAGAGCCTTGGCTATTCGTCAACTTGAGAGCGAATCAAAACAATTACAGCAAACTCAAATTTTAATTGAGACACCTTATCGCAATGTGGCCATGCTACAAGCGCTCCTGCAATGCTGCCACCCTAACACCTGGATATGTGCCGCCACTGATCTCACACTCGAGAGCGAATCGGTCATCTCACAACCTGTCACACGTTGGCAAACCACCGACCCGCACTATATCGAACGCCTACATAAACGACCTACTGTATTTTTATTATTAGCGTAATTGTCTTGCGGTATTAACCATAGACCCCAGTACAACATGTCCTATGCCTTCACCCACCGACACACTAAAACGACGCAGCACGCGCTCAACCCATCCTTCATGCTGCGTATAGTCAAGAATATCTTCCACTTTTACAATATCCCTCGCTACCGACTCAACCGTGCCCAAGCCATCAGTCAATCCTAAGGTAATACTCGTTTGTCCCGTCCAAACTAAACCAGAGAAAATCTCCGGCGTCTCTTTAAGACGGCTACCGCGTCCCTCCCGCACCGCACGGATAAATTGCGCATGAACCTCATCTAACATATGCTGCGTATACGCCCGATGCGGTCCCGTCTGAGGTACAAAGGGGTCCAACATTGCTTTATTCTCACCCGCGGTATACAACCGACGCTCAACGCCTAGTTTATTCATCAATCCAACAAAACCAAAGCTATCAATTAATACGCCTATCGAACCCACTAAACTCGCTTGATTAACATAAATATTATCGGCTGCTGAAGCGACATAATAACCACCCGATGCGCATATCTCATCCACAACCGCATAAAGCGGTTTATTGGGATATTGTTTACGCAAACGATGTATCTCGTCATAAATTATCCCCGATTGAACCGGAGATCCCCCTGGACTATTAATACGCAATACCACTGCGACGCTATTCTCATCATTAAATGCACTCTGCAAAGCATAGTTGATATTCTCAGCACTCGCCAAACCCTCTGAACTAATCTCTCCATCTAGCTTCACTAAAGCCGTATGCCGTCCATTGGTTGCCGGACCCGACACATTCAAATGAAAAATCGCCCCACCAATAAAAGCAATAACCAATACTAACCACATCACCCGAAAAAATATCTTCCAATACCATTCGCGCCGTCGCTCTTTTAAATTAGCAGATAACAAGGTCTCCAGCACTTCACGCTCCCAAGGCTTATGCCGTTCTGAAGAACTAGGCTGAGCGTGAGCGGATATATCAGGCGGGTTTAATTTAGTCATCGTGGTTGTCTATTATCTAGAAATAGTCCGGTAAATGATCCGTTAAAACAAATAATAAATACAAAAAAGCCCCACAGTTTAACTGACCGACTCCGCCGCCAAAAACCAAGCATGAAGTTGCGCTACATCAAGTGCACAGTAAAGCGGTTGATATGCTTCAAGCAATGCCCTATTTTGCAAACCATACCCTACCGCAACGGCACACGCACCGGCATTGATGGCCATACCCATATCACTCACCGTATCCCCCACCATCACTGTCCGTGCCAACGCAACATCAAGCGCATCTGCTAGTTCATAGAGCATCGCAGGATGCGGTTTTTGATAAGACTCTTCAGCACAACGCGTATCGCTGAAAAACGATGCTAAAGATAATGCCGCTATCGCCTCATTCAAGCCCGCCCGTGTTTTCCCTGTTGCTACAGCGAGCTTATACCCCGCTGCCACCAAATCAACCAACATGGCATGCACACCCGGGAACAAAATCGGCACAAATGAATCTACTGGACTGGGCGCTAGTGTGCCCTCCCAATCAAAGACAATCAGGTCAAATGGCCGTTTTGACATCTTTCGTCCTCCGCACGTATATGGTGTAAGAAAGTTTGACACGCCGACGACAAAGGCGCCTCCAGTTCCAAAAGACCGCCGTGACTCGGATGCTGCAAACCAATACGGTGCGCATGTAAAAACATACGCCGAAAACCAAGAGATGCGCGCGCTTTGGTTAACTCACGATTCAAAGCAAAATCACCATATTTATCATCTCCCACAATCGGATAACCATAATGTGCCAAATGAACACGAATTTGATGCGTCCGCCCCGTCTTAAGTTGTGCCTCAAGCAATGAAAATTGCTTAAATATCTCTAAACGCTTCACCACTGTGTGGGCATACTGCCCATCTTCTTGCACTCGTACACGCCGCTCCCCTTCTTGCGTGTGATATTTCAATAAGGGAAATTTCAAATGCTCACGCACCTGCGGAAACACCCCCGACACACACGCCAGATAACGCTTATCCACTTCACCATTACGCATTTGCTCATGTAAAGCGACTAAAGCCAAACGTTTTTTTGCCAATAACAAAATACCCGAAGTCTCGCGATCTAAACGATGCACCAACTCTAAAAATTTTGCCTGTGGTCGCGCACGCCGAAGCTGCTCAATAACGCCGTATGAGACTCCAGATCCCCCATGCACCGCAACGCCAGCCGGCTTATCAATCACCAGTAACGACTCATCTTCATACAAGATAGGAAACTCTAACGCCGGGGGAATAACCGTTGTTTGTCGTACGGCAAGGCGCAGCGGGGGCAACCGCACCATATCCCCCACACATAAACGATAGGTCGCATCAACACGCCCCCGATTCACACGCACTTCTCCAGAGCGGAGAATGCGGTAAATATGACTTTTCGGCACACCTTTAGCCAACTTTAATAAAAAATTATCAATCCGTTGATCCGCATGCGTCTCGTCAATAACCCAGTGCGTAACCTTGTCCGCACGAGGGGACGCCTCCTGCCCGAACGGGGCAGTGTGATGGTGTAACTCATTCATTTTGCATATAATTTGGGCGGCCGACAAAAATTCTGTATCATCGGCCCAGCGAGTGTCAGCGAATACGCATATTTTACACAGGGGACCGTGTCAGTCCCAGTCGCGTAGCGTACTTAGATAAAAAATAACTGCCTACGGCGACTAAAAAGACATAAGCAGCACGCACGATCCCGCCGTAATGCAAATTTGGCCAACAGCCAGTGCAATAGGCGTAGGAGCGAATTAGTTAACGGAATCTTAGGTGAGCGCAACGCGCGATCGCCCTGGTGTGAGAAGGCTGTCCGGCACGATGTGTCCCGTCAGCGAATATATATGTTTGCCACCCCACTTGTGGCCTAGGCTTAGCCTACCTAGTGATCGGTGTGTTAAAACAATTCTCCTCCACCCGCCCAAACCTTGTTAGCCTTGCGCTAACCGGCAGGGGCAATTCTCCCACTACTTCGCTTCCGATCCAGCGTGCTTATTGCACCGCTAAGCATTAGCCCATGCGGTGCGCCACTTAGTTGGAGCTATTTATGAAACGCATGTTATTTAACGCCACGCAGCAAGAAGAGCTACGTGTTGCCATTGTTGATGGTCAACGACTTATTGATATCGATATCGAAAATGCTGGGCGCGAACAACGCAAAGGCAATATTTATAAAGGTGTTATCACACGTATCGAGCCCTCTCTTGAGGCTTGTTTTGTTAATTACGGCGAAGAACGTCATGGCTTTTTGCCATTTAAAGAAGTTGCACGCGGCTATTTTCAACCCGGTGTGGATGCCCGGCATGCCAGTATTCGCGAAGCACTAGCCGAAGGCCAAGAAATTATCGTTCAAGTAGAAAAAGAAGAACGTGGCAACAAAGGGGCGGCGCTGACTTCTTTTATTTCTTTGGCGGGCCGCTATCTCGTATTGATGCCAAATAATCCTCGTGGCGGAGGCGTATCACGCCGTATTGAAGGTGACGATCGCCAAGAATTGCGCGAAACCATGGGGCAGCTTGATCTACCCGAAGGGATGAGCATTATTGCACGCACAGCGGGTATTGGACGGACAAAAACTGAGCTGGAGTGGGATCTTAATTATCTAACTCAACTCTGGCGCGCTATCGACACGGCCGCGGCGGTTAATCAAGCGCCACTATTGATATACCTTGAGTCTAGCTTGGTCATCCGTGCTATTCGCGATTATTTTCAGCCCAGCATCGGCGAAATTTTGATCGATACCGACGATGTCTTTGAGCAAGCACGCGCGTTTATGAGCGTCGTTATGCCAGATAATATGGAGAAAGTGAAACGTTATCGTGATGACGCGCCTCTTTTCTCCCGTTTTCAAATCGAACATCAAATTGAAACCGCTTATTCACGCACCGTACCTTTACCCTCAGGCGGTGCAATTGTTATCGATCATACAGAGGCACTTGTCTCTGTCGATGTCAACTCAGCGCGTGCAACCCGCGGGGCCGATATTGAAGAAACAGCGGCGCGTACCAATTTGGAAGCAGCCGAAGAGATTAGTCGACAACTTCGCCTACGCGATTTAGGCGGCCTTATCGTTATCGATTTTATTGATATGGAATCGGTTAAAGCGCAGAAAGACGTCGAACAACGATTAAAAGATGCGCTACATCACGACCGTGCGCGTGTCCAGATGGGCAAAATCTCGCGCTTTGGCCTGATGGAACTATCGCGCCAGCGTTTGCGCCCGGCACTCTCCGAAGACTCGCATATCACCTGCCCTCGCTGCAATGGCACAGGCCATATCCGTGATACAGAATCTTCCGCACTGCAAGTACTACGTATTATCCAAGAAGAGGGGATGAAGGAACACACTGCCGCCATTCACTGTCAAGTGCCTGTTGAAGTGGCTGCGTTTTTGCTCAATGAAAAACGCTCAGAAATTAACAAAATTGAAACGCGATTCAAAGTCAACGTAGTGTTAATCCCTAACAAACACCTTGAAACACCGCACTATAAATTGGAACGTTTACGTCACGATGACCCACGACTGGATAACATCAGAGCCAGTTATCATCTGGTTGAAGAAGCCACGCGTGAATTAGAAGCAGACACAAGTTATGGTCAGCGCGATGCCAATGTTGCCAAAGTACGCCAAGAAGCGGCCGTCAAAGGCATTCAGCCAGACCAACCCGCACCGACTCCCAGCAAACCAAAGCAAGCTGCAATCGGTACAGGACTCTTTGGCTGGATAAAAGATCTGTTTGGTACACGCACGCCTCAACCTACGTCAGCAAGTAAACCTAATCACCACAACAAATCGCGTGTCAGCCAGCACAATTCGCGCAATGGCAATAGCCGCAATACGCAGAATAAAAAACCACGCACCGCCAATAATCCCGCGATCACGACAGAGACTGCCGTCTCGGCCACAGCGGCGATCGAATCATCGAATCATGCTCGCGAAGAAAATCGCACGAATGCGCGTGGACGTAATAATCGTCGTCGACCCGAAACGGCAACGAAAGACCCTGTGCCAAGCAAAGACAATGTGCCCGCGCAAGTATCTGCTGCACCGTTTGCAAAAGAGACTCACGAAGCCGCTGCTAACGAAGAACGTCGTACTAACCGCAACCGCCGCGGCCGGGGCCGGGGCAACCGCAGCGATTCAGATAGAGGGGCGCCAAACAGTGCTGATGGCACGCTTTTAGCACAGCCTTCGGAGCAATTATCTTCGCACTCTGTCGCAGATGCGCCCTTACCCGTCGTGACACAGACATTGGCAACACACTCAACACATGAAGTCATCACCGCCCCGATATCCCAAGTGCCGACAACAAATTTAGCGCAGCCGTATACACCACCCGTCACAGCAGCCCCTATAGTCACAACAACGGCTACCGCCGCACCTTTGCCACCTTCTTCTACGCCTACAGCAAGCTTGGTGCAGGCCGCTAACGCCCCCGTGTCGCTACCAACATCTGTGAATAAACCACTGACTGTGAGTGAACCGCTGCCTACCGCTGCGTTGAAAAAAGTCGTCGATGCCGTAGGTATGGTCTGGGTTGAAACCGACCGCAACAAAATTAACGCTGTACCCGAGCCTGCAAATACGACCGCTCAACCAATCTCACACCCCCACCGCGCACAAAAACCACGACCCTCTTTACCCGAAGGCCCAATGGTCATGGTGGAAACACACAATAAAATCGAAAAGTAGTCGTTTAAGTCTAGTAGTAAAGTGGTAGCAAGCGCTGCCACTTTGCTTGTGCGAGTAATGCTTACATGAGCATATTATTTTTGCTGAGCGAAAGTGCCTTTAGGTGCCATTTCTGATCGACGGCCATTATTGTGTCCACACGTATGTGTGCGATTTTCTTCGCAGGGATAATTCGATACATCGATAACAGCTGGGACCGAGACGGTTACACAGCATACATCGCTATGGGTTTATCCAAATTGAATCAACAAATCACGGGCCACCTGTGCAAGCCCCGCGGGGGACACATCATTAAGCATCAAGCAAGGGCGTGCATCGATATTGCAGTAATTTCTAAAAAGCGATTTTTTGTACGCAGGATCATAATGCTGACGCATCAAGCGCTCAAATAACGGGGCTACATCTTTGTTTTTGGCTAGCAACGTCCACTGGGCGAACTCTTTCCCTCCTACCAAAGGCTGCAAAAATGCCAAACAAGCCAACATAGCCAGGGGATCTTCTTCAAAATGCCGATAATCTTCTCGCCATACCAACACACGTTGGGCCATCTCAGTCTCAATCAGCAAGGACTGCCCCACATGCATCGCAGCATAAAGATGCTCTGGCAATTGCAATTGGCCAATTTTTTTACTCTCTGCTTCCACCCAGACTGGTTGATCAGTGGAAAACGAAGACAAAATATGCAATAGCCTACTATCGAAAATTTTCTGTGAGGGTTGTACTTGCAAAGGAATAGCACCCAATACAGACCCGCGGTGCCTTGCAAGATCTTCTAAATCCAGCACCTGCGCTCCCGCTGCACGCAACGCATAAAGTAGTCGTGTTTTACCGCAGCCGGTAGGGCCGCTCAAAACGCGATACCGATAACAACTTGGTAACACCGTTAACTGTTGATTGACCCAACGACGGTAAGCTTTCCAGCCACCGTGCAAACGTGTCGTGTGATAGCCCACAGTGCTTAACGCATCAAACCACAGGCGACTACGTTTACCTCCCCGAAAACAATACACCAGCACCCGACTTTTTCGACGCGCCCATAAAAGAGGGTCCTCAAGATAGCGCGCTATATTTTTTAATGCAAAACACACGCCCATACGATATGCAGCCATTTTGTCCGTACGATGCAAAATACCCACTTGAGCATACTCATCATCATCGACAACTGGAAAATTAACTGCGCCCGGCAAATGGTCTTGCGCATACTCATGCGGACTACGGGCATCAATAATCAGATCATAGTCGGTCAAATTATAAAGTGGTGTAGTCACTAATCGGTCCTCACCACGCGCACCGACGACGCCTGCCAAATGGGGCGCTGTCCCCGCAGGGAGTTCGCCTGCATTCTCGTAAAAGTCGGCCGCCGAATTTGTCCTACCCATACGAACACCCTGTGGCATATGCTTTAAGCGACGTAAGCATCGTTATCGCCTACGCAAAGATTTTTATTTTTCAGCGGTCAACACTTGATATTTAATGAGCAATTGTTCAGCGGTCTCAATCCAATCAGGATTAAGCGGAATACACGCAACTGGACATACCTCTTGGCACTGCGGCACATCAAAATGTCCCACACACTCTGTACATTTATGTGGGTCTATCTCGTAAATATCAGGCCCCATTGAGATCGCCGCATTGGGACATTCTGGTTCACAGACATCGCAATTGATACAGTCGTCGGTAATCATCAGCGCCATTACTCACTCCAATTTAACCGATTTTTTTTCTAACCACCGTTCTACAGAAGGGAAAACAAATTTACTCACATCCCCACCCAGCTGCGCAATCTCGCGTACAAAGGTACCCGAAATAAATTGGTACTGATCTGATGGCGTTAAAAACATCGTTTCTACATCTGGCAATAAATAACGATTCATACCCGCCATCTGGAATTCATACTCAAAATCAGATACGGCACGCAAGCCCCGCACAATCACACGCCCATTATTTTTACGGACAAAATCTTTAAGCAGTCCAGAAAACCCCTCAACACGCACGTTGGGGTAATGCCCCAGCACCTCGCAAGCAATATGAATACGCTCATCCAAACTAAAAAAGGGATGCTTACTGCGGTTATCCGCAATCCCTACGATAACCGTATCAAAAATATTAGAAGCACGGCGTACTAAATCCTCGTGTCCCCGGGTCATGGGATCAAATGTGCCTGGATAAACCGCTGTGACCATAATGCCCTCAGATTGTATTATAAAATATGAATATATTATTAATTATCAATAGTGCGCAGTAATTGATAGTAAACCTGCCCCGCACGCGCTTGTCGATAACTCTGCAGCAGGGGGTGAATCACCAACGCAGCATTCTCGGTATAAATAACGCCCCCTGGCCGCAATAAAGCACACCCTAAAGCGAGTGCAGGCATAAGTAAATCTTGCGCAAAAGGCGGATCAAGAAAAATCACATCAAATGACTGCGCCGGTAACTTAGCAAGATACGTCATCGCATCGGCCTTTACCACTTCGACTTGAGTTGCCCCCAATACCTCACGGTTACGATGCAACTGCTGCGCAACTTGATTATTCTGTTCAAGCATCAACACGCGTGCAGCGCCTCGCGAAGCTGCCTCAAAACCCAGGACACCGGTACCTGCAAACACATCTAAGCACGCTAAACCACTTAAATCTTGGCCTAACCAATTAAATAAAGTCTCACGTACCCGATCGGCGCTGGGACGCAAGCCCGGTAAATCTATCACGGGCAAACAACGACGGCGCCACTGGCCGCCAATAATACGTACCATTCCCTTCACTGCGCAGACCCCACCACAACGGTTACCATGGCTTGTGGCTGTAAATGTCGAGCCAACGCCGCCTTCACTTGCGCTAATCTCACTTGCGCAATATGCGTAGACCAAGTATCAAGATAATTAAGCGGCAAGCCATGCCAAGCGAAATTGGCCACATTCGCTAATAACTTCGCATTGCTATCGATACGCAAAGGAAAACTATTAATCAAATAATCTTTAGCCGCCTGTAACTCTTTTGCCGTGGGCCCTTGCTCTACAAAGGTAGTTAAAGTTTGACGCACCACCTGCAAAGTTTGGTCTGCTTGATCTTTACGTGTTTGCAAACTAATTTCGAACACACCCGATTGCAGCCAAGGCGAGAAAAAACTGTGCACGCTGTAAGATAGTCCACGCTTTTCACGCACCTCTTCTACCAATCGGGAGGTAAACCCTCCGCCACCTAAAATATGATTGCCCACTAATAAAGCAAAGTAGTCGGGATCATGATGCGTAATGCCTGGTTGGCCAATCATAATATAAGCTTGCTCAGATGGATGCGTAAAACGCAGCGTCGCACCCTTGCCTGATAAGGCGCTCACCGCTGGCAAATTAATTTCACTCGCAAATGAAGGCAATGATTGACTTAAGCGCTCAGCCAAAGCACGCGCTTGCGTTTGGTCTATATCCCCTACCAGCGTAATAACCGCACGATTTGCCCCATATCGCTCACGATAAAAACGGCTCACATCCTGACGCGTAATATGACCAATACTCTCGATACTAGGCAGCTGTCCATAAGGATGCGTACCATAAATAGCGGGTAGCAGCGCGCGATCGGCCACCGTATCCGCACGGGTTAAATTCTCACGTAACGCGGCCACACTTATCTGAATATCCCGTTGCACTTTATCTTCCGGAAAATCAGGATGGTGTAATACACGCTTTAATAAAGCCAAGGCGGAATCACGTTGTGCCGGCGCGCTCAAACATCGCAAATGCACACTGCTATGGTCAGCATCGGTATATACAAAATATTGCGCACCGACATTTGCAAATCCATCGGCAATCTCACCTTCACTTAAAGTCAGTTGCGCATCCTTCGCAGTCACACCTGCTGCTAATAAGGTCGCCGTTAATGCGGCTAAACCTTGCTTATTAGTGGGATCAAATCGAGCGCCAGCATCCACGTCAATTCGTATATCAAGCATAGGCAGCGCGCGCGCCGCTACAAAATAAACACGGGTGCCCGCTTGAGTTGTCCACTGCTCAATGGGCAACACAGCACTTACACCGCGTGCACATAACCCTAAAAAGAGAACAAAAAAAATCCGAACCGTCATCTGATGCCATGCATACATATTGATTCCTAATGAAGTAATTCGTTCGGCAGTGTCTTGCCTTTAGGTGCGGCATGCGTATCTACCGGCAAAGGAAGCAACCGTGCGATCGTGAGCTGATCATCTGTAAAGTAGCGTGTGATTACGGCCTGAACCTGCGCTGAAGTTACCGCGTAAATTTTTTCAAGCATCAAATCAAAATCGCGCCACGAAACCCCACTCATCTGCGCCATACCAATTTCCATCGCCTGGCCAAATACCGAGTCGCGCTTAAATACTTTTTTCGCAACCAACTGCGCTTTAACACGCGCCAGCTCTGCCTCGCTCACCCCCGTTTTTGCCAACGTGGCGAGCTCCGCTCGCACCGCATCTTCTAACTGCGCCAATGTTTTGCCTTGTGCGGGCACACCCCAAAAATAAAATAACTCTGGGCCTCGCGAAATCGGCATATAGCTTGTACCCATTTCATCCGCTAGCCGTTGGTCACGTACCAAATTGCGCTGTAAACGACTATTTGTATGACCACTTAATACGACGTCTAATACCATCAATGCATACGATTCTTCATCTTTTTTTGGATCAATCAATATGGGTACCTTATAAGCCATCGCGAGCTGAGGATTTTCTGCCGGCGCTTTAACTTCAACGATACGTAAACCACGCTGCACCGGCTCATGCTGGGGTTTACGCAGAGGTAGGGGACGTGCAGCAATACCCCCAAAATATTTTTCCGCTAAAGCATATACTTGCTCGGGCTGAGCATCCCCTGCAATCACCAGTACAGCATTATTAGGTGCATACCAACGCTGGTACCACTGCTGTACATCTAAGTAATTCATCGCCTTAAGGTCATCCATCCAACCAATAGGCTGAACACGCCGAGGTGAAGTAACAAAAGCAGTAGCAAGGAGCTGCTCATACAGTAAAGCAGAAGCTTGATCTTCCGTGCGTAACCGGCGCTCTTCCATCACTACTTGTATTTCTTTATCAAATTCTGTTTTCGATAACAGTAAATTTGTCATGCGGTCCGCTTCTAGTCGCATGATGGTAGGCAAATGCGATTTACCCACCTGCTGAAAATACGCGGTGTAATCATTGCTTGTAAACGCATTTTCTTGGCCACCTAAAGCCGCCACTTGACGCGAAAAGTCACCCGGCTTGACTGTTTTTGTGCCCTTAAACATCATATGCTCAAGCGCATGGGCAACGCCGGTTGTGCCATTAAATTCATCTATACTGCCTGCCCGATACCACACCATTTGAGCAACTGTAGGCGAACGCGTGTCTCGCCTAAAAATAACACGCATTCCATTTTTTAACTGATACTCATAAGTATCTTGTGGTGTCGCAGATATAGGCGCCGCGCTACTCGTGGCTAACCATAACCCCAACAATATCAAGCCAAAAACACGCGTGAAATAGCACATAAAACTCCTCTGATAAACTCCGACCGAGATTCTAACGCCACCTTTTACTTTTTCCCTATGCTTGTTCTGCCAATATGTTTCGCTTAATAAAAAAACACCTCTTTAAACAGACTACCGTACAAGACACGGCGACAATGGCATCAACCGATGCCGTAGAAAACACATTATCGGAAGAAATATTCACCGATATCACCCCACCTCCGACCGAAGCCAAATCATCCTGGCGACAACGATTAAGCGCTGGGCTCGCACGCACCAGTCAACAAATCGCAACCTTATTTGTCGGCACGCGTGTCGATGAAGACTTATTAGAAGAAATTGAGAGTGCATTGATTTGCGCGGACGTAGGTATCACCGCCACTCAAAATTTACTTACACAGCTGCGCCGGCAAATTAAACTACAAAACGCCACGACACCCGTAGCAGTAAAACAAATTCTTAGTCAATTACTCAATGATTTATTAAAACCACTTGAAAAACAGCTCACGCTCGGTCAAGTACAACCCTTAGTCATCATGGTAGCAGGCGTGAATGGCGTGGGAAAGACAACCAGTATAGGAAAACTTTGCCAGCATCTACGTAACGCACAGCAATCCATTTTGCTCGCCGCCGGTGACACCTTTCGCGCAGCTGCCCGTGATCAACTTATGCTTTGGGGCGAGCGTAACGCCGTAACGGTTATCTCTCAAGAAGGAGGCGATCCCGCTGCGGTTGTATTTGATGCCATTAATGCAGGATGCGCTCGCGGTAGCGATGTGGTCATTGCTGATACAGCGGGGCGTCTACCGACACAGATGCATCTAATGGAAGAGCTGAAAAAAATTCAGCGTGTTGCCGCTCGAGCTATGCCCGGCGCACCGCATGAGCGTGTGCTCGTTATTGATGCGAATAATGGACAAAACGCTTTGGCACAAGTCAAAGCATTTGATGAAGCCATTGGCCTAACCGGTTTGATTGTCACTAAACTCGATGGCACCGCACGCGGAGGAATTCTCGCTGCTATTGCACACCAGCACCCTATCCCGGTCTACTTTATTGGCGTGGGAGAGCAGCTTAATGACCTACAGCCTTTCGACGCAACGACATTTACCCATGCACTACTGGGCGATCTAACATACTAAACATATGATTGAATCGCTCTACTCTCTCGTAACAGCCTCTTGGATAGCAGATAACAACAGCATCACTCGCTGCTCTTTTATTTTGTAATGCAAGCGGCATCCAACGACATGATTTGTGCACCGTGCACAGCCGCACACTGTCCGCTGCAAGTGGGCCCCGCCGTTAGCTTTGGTCGTTCACTGTCCGGCAGTACTCCTATTGCAACGCATCATGCGCTGATGCCCTATCCTGTTTTTAGTAACGCATTAGAAACATAAGTGGCATTTAAGTTCTATCAAAAATACGGCACTACACTCGTTCTCGCACTTATTTATGCTGAAAATGAGCAGGGCGTTTTTCTAAAAAAGCGTGCATGCCTTCTTTTTGATCTTCGCTGGCAAATGTGCTGTAAAACAAACGCCGCTCAAAATGCACACCTTCTGCTAGCCCTGTTTCATAAGAACGATTCACGGCCTCTTTAATCATCATAACGATGGGTAAAGAATAGCTAGCGATGGTCTCTGCGGTCTTGATCACTTCACTTAATAGTTGCGCTAAGGGCACCACACGGGAGACCAACCCAGCACGCTCCGCTTCCGTCGCATCCATCATACGAGCGGATAAACACATATCCATTGCCTTGGCCTTAGATACTGCCCGAGGTAAACGCTGCGTACCCCCGGCGCCCGGCATCGTGCCGAGTTTTACTTCCGGCTGCGCAAATTTCGCGTTATCAGCCGCAATAATAATGTCGCACAACATAGCCAGTTCACACCCACCGCCTAATGCATAGCCTGCCACCGCAGCAATAATCGGCTTTCGTATACGCGATATAGGCGCCCAGTTACGGGTGATGTAATCACCCTTATAAACATCCATCAGCCCATACTGCGCCATCACACCAATATCAGCACCCGCAGCAAATGCTTTATCACTGCCTGTTAATACCATACAACCGATTTCTTCATCCGCATCAAAATGTGCAAGTGCGGCACATACTTCATCCATTAACGTGTCATTTAATGCATTCAAGACAGCTGGGCGATTTAAGGTAATTAAACCCACACGATCTTTCTTTTGCACCAAAATATACTGATGACTCATCACCTTTTCTCCCAATAAATACCGCACGATTAATTATCTCCAGCGAGCAATAAGCACGCGGCTATCGACACACCTCACATGATTTGGCATCGTAAACATAGCCTGGCATGATGCGAGCACTGCTTTATTGATCTAACGCAAACGAGGCAGCAATACCCATAACTCTCCTTTTTCTTTCATTCGTCCCGCCAACTCCCCAGCAGCAAAACCCGTGCCCCAATAAAAATCAGCGCGTACACGCCCTTTAATCGCCCCGCCCGTGTCCTGCGCAAACATAAGTCGTTGTAGGCGCTGAGTGGACAAAGGCCAAGTGGTTGAAATAAAAACAGGTGAGCCCAAAGGGATATACGCAGGGTCAACCGCTAAACTACGTTCTGGGGAAAGCGGTACACCAAGGGCACCCGGCGATCCCGCATTACCATTGTTGGGGAGCTCACGAAAAAACACAAAGCGTGGATTGATATTAAGCATCGCTTCACATTGATTAGGATGTGCGCGCCCCCATGCTTTGATACCTTGCATCGTTGCCTGAGCAGGTGTGACTTCACCGCGATCCAACAACCAACGTCCTATCGATTTAAAGGGTTGCTCATTACTCCCCGCAAAACCAACGCGCATTTCTCCTCCCTCAGCTAAACGCACGCGCCCCGAACCCTGAATTTGTAGAAAAGCCGCCTCCACAGGATCATCCACATACACCAGTGGTTCCAACGCAAGCGCGCCCGACAATAATTTAGCGCGAGGAGGCAGTACTTGCCCCCGTGTCACACCCCGCGGATATAAATAAAGCGGTGTTTGGTAAATGCCTCCGCGTTTACGTGAGCCTTGTAATATCGGCTCGTAATACCCGGTAATTAAACCCACTGCGCTCCCATCGTCATGGCGCAAATGCATCGGCTGAAAATGCGCCTCAAAATAAGCACGAATCGCATTGCCATCAATCGCATCAACATGCTTAGCAGCATCGCATAATGCTTTCCACACCTTATCGCCGCGCCGAGTCAAAGCAAGACAACTTTCATGATATGCAGCCCAAGCACTTTGCATATCATCGCTATGCCATCCAGGCAAAGCACTCCAAGCTGTTTTTTGCATCTCTACCGTCATTGATGACGCATCTTGCTCCGTCATCGTATCGGTGTGCGGTGCAACCGATACGCACCCGGCCAAAAAAATAAATAAACAATAGAAAATATAACGACTACGATCAACAAGTTTATGCATACAATAACGCTCCTATCATAGATATCCGTGTGCAAAACAAAAACCACGTCTTCTTGATTTTTGCGTACGCTTTTTGGATAAATCTCATATGTTCTGGCTTGGCTTAGAGGCTGCATTAGCCTTAATACTTTTAATCGTCATTGTGCTTTGGACCGCTTCAGGTATCCGACATCGTCCACAAGAAAAAGAGTCAGACAGCCCTCCTCCGCAATAATATCGAAGCCCTAGCTGCGCGACGATTTATGCCGCCCGATTTAAGCATACAAACGCAAGGACAGGTAAAGGCAAAATCAATTTGTCCCGTACCTACTTCGCGAAATATGGCACTACTCATTATTCACTCTCCGGGAGAAAAGCAATGCAAGACACCATTGATGTACGCAGTGACACCGTTACCCATCCCACACCAGCAATGCGCCAAGCGATGTATACCGCTGAGGTAGGCGATGATGTCTACGGTGACGATCCAGGCGCACATCAACTGGAAAGCTTAGCCGCTCAACGACTGAATAAACAAGCGGCACTTTTTGTCCCCAGTGGAAATATGGGCAACCAACTCGCACTCTTAACGCACTGCCAAACTGGCAATGAAGTTATTTTGGGGGAAGACTGCCATATTGTTCAGCATGAGACAGGCGGCTCAGCTGTTATCGCAGGCGTGCAATTACGCACCATCCCGAGTCGCCAAGGCATCCTTGATGCAAGCGAAATCGAAAAACGTATTCGTATTGGCCATGATATTCATTATCCAAAAACAGGACTAATTTGCTTAGAAAATGCACATTCAAATGGACGCGTGATTCCACTTTCGGTGATGCACAGCATTTCGAAGTTAGCTCAACAGCACCATATTCCACTGCATTTAGATGGCGCACGTATATTTAATGCTGCTACTTATCTTGGCTGCCAAGCAAGCGAGATAGCGCAGTATGCGGATACCGTCATGTTTTGCTTAAGCAAAGGATTAGCCGCACCCATTGGCTCCATCCTTGCTGGCTCAAGCGATTTTATTGCCCGTGCACGCAAAAACCGTAAGCTATTAGGTGGAGGAATGCGCCAAGTGGGTGTGCTTGCCGCCCCGGGCATCATCGCACTCACCGATATGGTGCAGCGACTTGATGAAGATCACCACAACGCACGTATACTCGGCGCACGTTTAGCGATGCTTCCCGGCATACAAATTAATCTTGATGATATTCACATCAATATGGTGTGGCTCTCACTCCCCCCCGATCTCGATACAGAGAAATTAATGAGCGCATTACGCGTCGCGGGTATCAAAGCCAACCCACCCGAATTTGGCCAAATGCGTTTGATGACACACTGGCAAATTAACGCTTTGGCGATTGACCGTATCGTGGCTGTATTTACAACTCAGTTATCCAAGTAAGGGGGCCGAAAAGACCGTCGCATAACAATAGTCAGCGGACTATCCATAACGTAAATCGCGCGCAAACCGATAGCGATAAACGTAGTTAAGGATTGTGCGCAATGCCTTAGCAACAACGCTCTATCTAGTACGCTTAGTAAGTTATGCTCGGGTCTTAGGATATACGCCGGGCATTAATCCAGGCTCGCTACTTTCATGCAATATAAACATGCATCGCACTGCCAAAATGGCTATTCCCCAAATCATGTCTGTACAGATAAATGATTGGATAGGCTGTAAGCACTTTGCCCAAACCCTGTGTCCTCACTTACTGTTTCGCTGCCACGAGAACCACTGCGCTCATCAGTAAAAGAGGGATGTGTGTTTATTTTTTCTACCAATAATTTCGCTTCTTTTAAGGACCACGCATCTAAATATTGATTAGCCATATTGTCTATACGCGTTTGGATTTGCGCTAAAGTCGGCCGCTTATCAGCTTGTAATGTTTGCAAAGGTTGGATGATCTGGTCCCGTAATGATGCATTAATGGGGTTCTCTTTGTCTGTTGGGAAAAAAGAGCCTGATGCACTCAACACTTGGCTAAGATCCGGTGCGCTTCGCCCAGCTTGCGCTGTTTTTCCTCCTTCAAAATATTCAGCGTAATGTAGATCCTCTGCGGTTTTTTCATTGTGAAGAGAAAATTGCGAAAAATTTTGTTTAAGCCGAAAACCGGTGAGCAATTCCAGCAAAATATTTCCCATCGCATAGCTATCCACTTTAGCAAAATCATTGTTGGCAAGAATGATTTCGGGAGCCATGTAATGATGCGTACCTTTCATATTTGAGATAAGCGATGTACGTGGTACAGCCAAGCCTAGATCAATGATTTTTAATTTTCCATCGTCACTCAGCATAATATTTTCTGGCTTTAAATCCGCGTGACACATGCCCTGTTTTTCTATATGGTGTAATGCATCGACAAGTTGCTGAGCAAGCATTAATCGCATCTGCGGTGCGTAAGAAGCTTCTTTATGAAATCGCTTACAAAAATCATCGCATTTAGAAATAAAATTTCTTAAGGTATCTTTACCTATAAAATCGGTTATTAAAATTTCTTTTCCTTCAAGATGCACGACACCGTAACATGTTGCTATCCCTTGATGACCTTGTAGCTTGCTATAGGCACTTTGTTCGACAGCTAAGGCCGCACGATCATGAAAAGTCTTTCCAGCGTATCTTTTCTCATTCGTTGCATCTGATAGCTCATACACATTGCCCTGTGCACCTGTACCGATAAGATGCCGTATTTGAAGAGACGATAAAACACTGTGATGAGCATGCTCACTATTTAAAAGAGGCGTTGTGGTGACGAACTGGTTCGATGGACAAATACGTCCGATATCATGCAAGCGAGTCATGTATGCCCTCCTCAAAATCATTTCATCTACAGTTAATAGCTCCTTATCATCTACGATTCCTCAAACAAAAATTTGTCGAAACATGCTTTTTTTACGCAAAAATATCCGTACTCGATGTTTATTAATCAGTGCCTCGAAAAAATCTTGAATGGTGAAACGCTATCTGTTATATCGCACCGTAGGCCTATGCCCGCGTAATGAGATTTGATAAAAAAGAGGTAGCAAGGTGGGCCAACCCTCACTACCTCTTTTACCGAAGATTTAAAGTCGATTATTTAAGACGTTCGGCCAAAGCTTGTGCGAGTACAGGTGCACTGGCAGGATTTTGTCCTGTCATCAATGGACCATCTACTTCGATATGGGCATCCCAGTTCTTACTTGTACCTTTATAGTTCGCGCTACGGGATTTCAACATATCTTCCAGAGAAAATAACAAGTGGCGAGACAGATCGAGCTCATCATCCTCGGCATTCATAAAACCCGTCACTGTCAAACCTTTCACCAAAGGTTGACCATTTTTCTTCTTTGCATCGCGTAAAATTGCGGGTGCATGACACACCAGGGCGATCGGTTTTCCAGCATAAAAGAAATCCTCGATCATTTTGATCGTATGGGAGTCATTTGTAAGATCCCACAATAGCCCATAACCACCTGGGAAAAACACAGCGTCATAGTCGTTATAGTTAAGGTCACTAAGTCGATTTGTATGCTTCAACGCATGCATGGCAACAAGATCACTCGAAAACCGTGCCGTGTTTTTTG
The DNA here is from genome assembly GCA_020853585.1 of Ottowia sp. Classification (GTDB taxonomy): domain Bacteria; phylum Pseudomonadota; class Gammaproteobacteria; order Burkholderiales; family Burkholderiaceae; genus JADYYQ01. The sequence goes on along the minus strand of JADYYQ010000043.1, from coordinate 2,370 downwards.
TCGTGAACGGTGCTTGCATGCTCAACAAATCGATAGGGGCCTCACCGCCTTTTAGCGATGCAAGTACCACTTCATACCCCGCTTCACGCAATGTGTAATAAGGCGTGGCCACCTCTTCAAACCATGTTCCAGTTAGCTTTCCGCTCAGTCCCAACGCACTTTCTGAAGACATCATAATAAGAATACGTTTGGGCCCCGCTGCCTGGGTGTGAGTACTCAATGCCATAAAACTAATGACAATAAATAAAACATTAATTACATTTTTTATAAAAAACTTCATTATTACCCCTGTCTATGGTTTAGATTTAAATAACTACCGATTAATTGGTAGTTATTTTATTTAAAAAAATATCGATCCTGTTAATCGTTGGATCATAGTGTGTGCATTCAACACCGCATGCGTAATTCAATCTATGGTGTCAGATAACAAATAACTTATTTCTTACAATTTTTTCGTTTAAGGAAGAATGATCAACTTAGCCTTCATATCAATCGCACGCGCAAAATTATGATAGTTCGGAGAGGTCTGCTGTACACGCGCATGTAATGCTTCTATCGCCTGCGAATCCTGTGCTGAGGCAATTTCAACCTCATACTCTACACAATCGTATCCTGGATTAATCGCGGGATCGATGCCCAGAAAACCTCTCAGATCAAGACTGCCTTTGGTGCGGATCGTCAATGATTTCAACTCAATATCCATTGCCGCCGCATTTGCCGCATAAGTCGCTGCCATACATGCATTCAAGGCAGCTAGGATTAACTCTTGGGGATTGGCCGCTGTATTGGTCCCAAGTAATTCTGCTGGTTCATCCGCATCAATAGCAAAGTCACGTGCCAAGGTTTTATCACCCAGAACAAGCGGCATGGTTTGCGCACGCGTCCGAGTTCCGCCTTTCCAGACTGTCGCAACACCAAATGTCGCGATTCCTGCAGCCGGCTTTATTGCAACCTGATCGGTAAACTCACGCAGTGCACCAGCATTGATCCCATTGTCAGACATTGCTTTAATTTTAATATTTGTACTCATTTCTCGTTTCTCAATAATATGTTGTTACGCCTGCGGGAAGGGGTCTACCTCCTCTCACTCATACTGCAAATCCCGCTCGATTTGCCTTATTCGACTCACTTCATCTAGCCCCCTATAGCTACCAACTAAATGGTATTTATTTACGACAAAAAATATTACCCAAAGGGCAACACAACAGAAAAAGCAAAGCCATTTCAACTATATATAATAAGACGCATAACTCCGCTGTCTCTCTCACACCTTGGTATTGCATCATGAGCAGAAGTTCACCCGCGAAAGCAGATCAACCTCCGTTAAACAAACGTACACGACAACCCCACTTATAAAAAATCTAACCTGCACCTTATTACTTAATGCTAAACCGACTAGTTGGTAGTTACTTTACAAGCCAAAAGCGCGCTTGTCAAGCAGTCCCCCTATTTTTCAACGCCTTAAAAAGAGAATGCGTTACAACTATGGGCGAAGCACTTTGGCTTTCTTTCGCTCAACACCATCAGGAAAATAAACAGCGTATTCACATTACCTGCTAGCAACCATCACCCCCGCCAGGTTGCTGCATAAATTATGTCCACGAACATCGTCCAACCTTTCCGTCAAACAAGAAGGCCACGCTGCGCACGCACTGCCTAATAAAATTGCTACGCCCTATAACCTATATTTTCATTATCACTGTCTATACCAAACAGGATACGAATCATACGAGACATTTAATCTACCGTACTACGCGCACGCGATCTTGCATTTAGACGACTAAATACGAAAAGCATCAATGCAGCGTACGCGGCATCGCAAGCGAAAACACTGGAATCGCTGCTTCAAAATGTGTGCCATCTTCTGCAACACAAAAGTAATGCCCCTGCATGGTGCCAACCGGCGTTGCAATCGTCGTCCAGCTAGTGTATTCAAAATGCTCATCTTTACGTAAGAGTGGTTGATGACCCACCACGCCCAGACCCTTGACCTCTTGCGTCACGCCATCACTATCGATAATCAACCAATAACGTGAAATCAACTGCGCGGGCAGCTCCCCTGTATTACGAATCGTCACTGTATAAGAAAAAGCAAACTGACTCGTTTGCGAATCAGAGTGTTCAGGTAAATATTGACTGCGCACAGTAACGGTAAAAGCATAGCGACTCATGTGACGGCCCAGATAATTAACGCAATATTTTGCGGCATGCTTACATTCATCGCAAGTCTTGGTTAAGAGCAGTGAGGTTCCCTCGATATTTCGTCTGCCATCAGGTGAATTTTATGCAACCATTTTTTCCTGACTTTGCTTACTCCGCCAACATTCGATATATTGAGTTGGCGATTGGTAGCCAAGTGTTGAATGCTGG
>JADYYQ010000042.1 GCA_020853585.1 Ottowia sp. | reverse complement strand
CAGTTTAGGATTGTCATCACACACAAAGTCGACCGCTCATTGTGCGTGCTATCCAGCATCAACCTAAGGCAGCACTACGTATCTCGTTAATTGCTTTTAAGACATCAGGCAAAGGCAAAGTACGCGAGGCTGTATCTCGCCGCCCTTGATATTCAACAGTATCGTTCGTCAACCCGCGCTCGCTAATCACCAAACGATGAGGGATACCAATCAACTCCCAATCAGCAAACATCGCACCCGGTCGCTCATTACGGTTATCAAGAATCACATCTACTCCCAATGCACGCAATGCGTTGTATATAGTCTCGGCGTGCGTTTTCACAGTAGGCGAACGGTCATAGCCAATGGGACAAATCACCCACTCAAAAGGCGCAATAGCGATCGGCCAGATAATGCCTCTCTCATCATGATTTTGTTCAATCGCCGCGCCTAATAATCGACTTACGCCAATACCGTAACACCCCATCACCATCAACTGTGCTTTACCCTGCTCATCTAAATAACGGGCCTGCATACTTTCTGAGTAACGTGTCCCGAGCATAAACACATGCCCCACCTCAATACCCCGACATAAACTTAATACACCCTTGCCATCAGGAGACGGGTCCCCCGCCACCACATTGCGCAAATCAGCTACTTCAGGCTCAGGTAAATCGCGCCCCCAATTCACCCCTGTGTAGTGGTAATCAATTTGGTTAGCCCCACATACAAAATCATTCATTAACGCAACCGTCTCATCCGCAATCACGCGTATACCTGGCAAAGCCACCGGCCCAAGATACCCAGGTGGGCACTGAAAAGTAGCTACAATTTCTGCCTCGCTCGCCATCCGAAAATTTGATAAGCCCTCTAGCTTGGCAGCTTTTAGCTCATTCAAACTATGATCACCTCGCAGCATCAATAAAATAATCTGCGCAGGACCCGCGTCTTGATCAACAGCCAATACAATCGACTTTAATGTCTGATCAAGTGCAATACCCAGAAAGTCAGCGACTTGCTCACACTTAGATTGCCCAGGTGTCGCTGTTAACACCAGTGCTTGTGCCGGCGCCGCGCGCTTTGCCAGCAAAGGGAGTGCGCGTGCTGCCTCTACATTCGCAGCGTAATCAGATTGCGTGCAATAAGCGATCGCATCTTCTCCTGTCTCCGCGATCACATGAAACTCTTGCGAACCGCTCCCGCCAATCGCACCATTGTCTGCCGCCACCGCACGCACCGATAACGACAAACGCGTAAAAATACGCGTATAGGCCGCAAACATCGTGTCATACGATTTTTTTAAACCCGCTAGATCGCGATCAAATGAATACGCATCTTTCATACTAAACTCGCGCCCACGCATTAAACCAAAACGAGGACGGCGCTCATCACGAAATTTCGTTTGGATCTGGTAAAAATTAATCGGCAGTTGTTTATAGCTTTTTATCTCATTGCGCACAATATCGGTCACGACTTCTTCAGAAGTCGGCTGAATCACAAAATCACGCTCATGTCGGTCTTTAATACGCAATAATTCCGCGCCCATTTTGCTCCAGCGCCCCGTCTCTTGCCAAAGCTCAGCCGGCTGTACCATCGGCATTAACAGCTCAACCGCACCGGCCATATCCATTTCCTCACGCACAATGGCCTCAATTTTTTTGAGCACGCGCAAACCCATTGGCATATAGCTATAAATACCCGAACCTACTTTACGTATCATTCCCGCACGCACCATTAGCTGATGAGAAACGATTTCGGCATCATTAGGCGCTTCTTTAAGCGTGGAAACAAAAAATTGTGCGGCTTTCATAACTCCCTTTTTTATTTACGGTTGATGCATGTACACATATAGGCGGCATGGGCATTGTGTTGCATTTATACAGAGACCTACTGCCCGAACTATCGCTATAATCGCTGACATTCTAAAGGATGAGGGCGCCATCATGCTGGATCGGGAAGGTTTTCGCCCGAATGTCGGCATCATATTGCTTAATACACAGAACGAAGTGTTTGTAGGTAAACGCATTGGTGAGCACTCTTGGCAATTCCCTCAAGGTGGTATTAAACATGGGGAAACGCCGGAGCAAGCGATGTTCCGTGAATTGCAAGAAGAGGTAGGATTATTGCCTGAACATGTGCAAATAGTTGGACGAACACGGGATTGGTTGCGCTATGAAGTGCCTGACGAGTATATTCGGCGCGAAATACGCGGCCATTATCGTGGACAAAAACAAATTTGGTTTTTGTTGCGCATGCTGGGGCGAGATTGCGACATTCGATTACGTGCTAACGAAAAACCTGAGTTTGATGCATGGCGATGGAGCGAGTATTGGGCGCCATTGCATTTAGTCATCGGCTTTAAGCGACAGGTGTATCAACGCGCTTTACAGGAATTGGGTCGTTTTATTTACCGTACCCGATAACTGTAATTACGTAGATAGCAAATTTATCAAGAAGAGGGAGGCTGTCTCCCTCTCTTTTTTATGCTTAAGACAAAAGCACTATCTCGCCGCACACCCCATATTTCTCAGACAAATCTTATAAAAGCATATCTTGCTTACATCAGTACGCTGCACTCAAAACTTATCTATTCACGCAATAACCCGAGAAAACATCTGGGTGTATCACCATAAAGTGATGCTTAAAACGTAATCACCGTTTTCTGTACACCCTAGGCGAAGGCAAAACAACGCCATTACACAAGCGAGCGCTCATTTTTTGATAAAGAGAAATAACAAAGGACACGATCCCACCCTTCGCCTATAAGAAAAACTCATTACGACAAACTGATAGGCTCCACTCACTGCACATGGCTGCTTAACAATAAAAAACCCACCATAGAAATATCCTATGATGGGTTTAAAAACAACAATTAACGCTTTTGATATTTTTCCGTTTTAGACAAAAAAAGCTGATCCTAAAAAGATCTTCTTTGAATAAATGGAAAAATATCAGTCAACTACGGACGGCTACCTGTTGGAAAGGGCCAAGCTGCAGCCGGATTTAAAACAGTTTTTACCGTCTGCACAGAGACTGGCTTAGAAACCATATGCTTTTTTGCGGGGACTTTTCGTGCCGCTGGTTTCTTTGCTACAGCCTTTTTAGCTGCTGGCTTTTTTGCTGCTGCTTTTTTAGCCGCTGGTTTCTTTTTAGCTGCAACTTTTTTAGCGGCCGGTTTCTTTTTAGCTGCTACTTTTTTAGCCGCTGGCTTCTTTTTAGCTGCAACTTTTTTAGCTGCCGGCTTTTTGGCTGCAACTTTTTTAGCTGCTGGCTTTTTGGCTACAACTTTTTTAGCTGCTGGCTTTTTAGCTGCTACTTTTTTAGCCGCTGGCTTTTTGGCTGCAACTTTTTTAGCTGCTGGCTTTTTAGCTGCTACTTTTTTAGCCGCTGGCTTTTTGGCTGCAACTTTTTTAGCGACTGGTTTTTTAGCTGCGACCTTCTTCGCCGCTGGTTTCTTTTTAGCGATTGCCATGTTAGTTCTCCTTCATTTGAAATTTCAAGCAAACGATTATTGAAAAACTCGATTAATCCGAACGTAGCTAAAAAAGCCAATCGTACGATTAAGCGAGCTATTCATCGGCGCGCGCCTTGCTACATGGCCCGCGCTAATGAATTCTGGGTAAAAAAAATCCGGCCCCAGTAAGGACGCCGGCATTTTTTCAACATAGCATAGAAGCACTCTTTCAGAATGCCTCCTTTTTCTAACAAAGGTGACAATCTGATCGAAGGAAAAAGAGAAGAAGTTGCGCGCAAGACGCCCTTCTTTAAGGTTCTTTAACATGTAAGATCGAGGTTCCCCATAAAAAACATTTGCACAATTACTCCCAACTTAGTGCGCCCCCAGTCTGATACTCAATGACACGGGTTTCAAAAAAATTACGCTCTTTCTTCAAGTCAATCATCTCGCTCATCCATGGAAATGGATTTTCTTCATTTGGAAATAAAGGATCCAGACCAATCTGCGTGCAACGACGGTTACAAACAAAGCGCAAATAGCTTTTAAACATCGGCGCATTTAAGCCAAGCACGCCACGCGGCATGGTGTCTTCCGCATAGCGATACTCAAGCTCAACACCTTGCTTAAAGAGCTCATAAATTTCATCACGAAACGCTGCTGTCCAAAGATGTGGATTCTCAAGTTTGATTTGATTCACTAAATCGATACCAAAATTACAGTGCAAAGACTCATCTCGCAAAATATATTGATATTGCTCGGCGGCACCTGTCATTTTGTTTTGGCGACCCATAGCCAAAATCTGGGTAAACCCAACGTAGAAAAATAAACCTTCCATCAGGCAGGAAAAAACTATCAATGACTTCAACAGTATCTGGTCATTTTCAAGCGTACCTGTTTTGAATGAGGGATCAGTCAACGCATCGATAAAAGGAATAAGGAACTCGTCTTTTGCTCGAATCGAGCTCACCTCATGGTAGGCATTAAAAATCTCTGCCTCATCTAAACCCAAAGATTCCACTATGTACTGGTATGAGTGCGTATGGATTGCTTCTTCAAAAGCTTGTCGCAATAAATATTGGCGGCACTCTGGCGCAGTAATGTGCCGATAGGTTCCTAGCACAATGTTATTGGCGGCTAAAGAATCTGCTGTAACAAAAAAACCGAGATTACGTTTGATAATGCGACGCTCGTCGTCTGACAAGCCATTGGGATCTTTCCATAGCGCGATATCACGCGACATATTAATTTCTTGGGGCATCCAATGATTGGCACATCCAGCTAGGTATTTATCCCAAGCCCATTTGTATTTGAACGGTACAAGCTGATTAACATCAGTTTGGCCATTAATGATGCGCTTATCCGCAACATTAACGCGACGACTCACCGCCGGTGCCGCCGCATTAGCCACAGCGGGGATTACTAATGGCTGCGCAAGGCCTGCCATTTGCACATCGGCATGCTCGGTTGCGACATCAACATTATTTTCTTCCCAATTCAACATGATCACCTCGGGTCTCACTAAGTGGATTAAAACACTTTTCTTTTTTTGATGAAAGCGTTATATGGATTTTATTTCTCAAGAAACAAAAAAATCTGGGGTATTAACAACACAAGAGGGAATTTTCCCTCTCGTATTGGGCAACTTTGCTAGTTAGAAGATTTGTAGAAGTTACTGACAAGACTCGCAATCATCAAAACCCGCCTCCCCTGGACGTAAGCTGCACACCGCACCAGATGGTGCAGAGAATTGTCCGCCTAGAGAATTACCCGTAGTAATGGCTTCACTAGAAACAGCATTCAGCGCCCCGGTCTTGACCGTGGATTTTTCTACGTGGGTCGCGGACATCGTGCGCAAATAATAAGTTGTCTTTAATCCACGCAACCATGCCAACTTATACGTGTCATCAAGTTGTTTGCCCGATGCACCGGCCATATAAATATTGAGCGACTGCGCTTGATCAATCCATTTTTGTCTGCGGCTTGCCGCCTCAACTAACCAGGTTGAATCGACCTCAAAGGCCGTGGCATAAAGTGCGCGTAGATCTTGGGGAATACGATCAATGCGCGCCAAAGTACCATCAAAGTACTTAAGATCGGCCACCATCACAGCATCCCAAAGGCCTCTCGCTTTTAAATCACGAACCAGGTACTCATTGACTACCGTAAATTCACCTGACAAATTGGACTTGACGTATAAGTTTTGGTAAGTCGGCTCAATACACGCCGATACGCCAATAATGTTGGATATCGTCGCGGTGGGCGCAATCGCAACGCAATTAGAGTTACGCATACCATGTTGCTTAATACGCGCGCGTAGATGCCCCCAATCCATCGTGCTAGAGGTGTCAACCTCAACATACCCCCCGCGCTCCTCTAGCAGTAATTTAAGCGTGTCTTGAGGCAAAATACCCCGATCCCACAGCGATCCTGTGTAGCTTGAGTAGCAACCTCGTTCCTCGGCCAATTCAGTAGAAGCCAAGTAAGCGTAATAGCAGATGGCCTCCATTGAGGTATCAGCAAAATCCACTGCTGCTTGGGAAGCATAGGGAATACGCAGCAAATGCAAGCAGTCTTGAAAACCCATCATGCCCAAACCCACCGGCCGATGTTTTAAGTTAGATGTCCGCGCTTTTTCAACAGCGTAGTAGTTAATATCAATCACGTTATCGAGCATCCGCATTGCGGTACGAATCGTTTTCTCTAATTTAACGTGATCAAGTACGTATTTACCCTCAGCATTCACCTTAAGATGGGCCACAAGGTTAACCGACCCTAAATTACACACAGCAATCTCGCTCTCATTTGTGTTGAGCGTGATCTCTGTACATAAATTGGACGAATGAACAACACCAACGTGTTGTTGTGGACTGCGAATATTGCATGGATCTTTAAACGTAATCCAGGGATGCCCGGTTTCAAACAGCATACTGAGCATTTTGCGCCATAGTTGTTGCGCGGGCACTTTTTTAAATAGCTTGATCTCACCCCGTGCAGCACTCGCCTCATAGCCCACATAAGCCTGCTCAAATGCCTTACCAGACTTGTCATGTAAATCAGGACAAGAAGAAGGGGAAAAGAGAGTCCATTCCCCGCCTTGTATTACCCGTTTCATAAATAAATCGGGAATCCAATTAGCCGTATTCATATCATGAGTACGACGGCGATCATCACCTGTATTTTTTCGTAACTCAAGGAACTCTTCGATATCCAAATGCCATGTTTCTAAATAAGCACACACGGCACCTTTACGTTTGCCGCCCTGATTCACAGCGACAGCGGTGTCATTGACCACCTTAAGAAATGGCACAACCCCCTGGCTTTTGCCATTGGTACCTTTAATATGGGAGCCTAGAGCGCGCACATTGCTCCAGTCATTGCCTAAACCGCCGGCAAATTTAGACAACAAGGCATTTTCTTTTAGCGCCTCATAAATACCATCTAAATCATCAGCCACCGTCGTCAAATAACAAGAAGACAGCTGCGAACGACACGTACCTGCATTGAATAATGTAGGCGTACTCGACATAAAATCAAATTTCGAAAGCACATCATAAAACGCAATAGCACGCGCCTCGCGCTGATCTTCATTCAGCGCTAAACCCATAGCAACACGCATAAAAAATGCCTGAGGCATCTCAATACGTCGCTCATCGATATGTAAAAAATAGCGGTCATATAAGGTCTGCAAGCCCAAATAATTGAACTGCAAATCACGCTGAGGTTGCAAGGCTTGCCCTAATTTAACCAAATCAAATTGCCGCAGCTTTGGATCTAAACGCTGCGCCGTAATAGCCTGATCAATATATTGCTGGAAATAAGCACCATAACGCGTTGCCATCTCATCTTGCGTCACTTCTGCGCCCAACACTTCATGACGGATGGTGTGCATCAAGATACGCGCGGTTACCTGGCTGTAACCGGGATCCTGCTCAATTAACGTACGCGCCGCCAAAATCGCCGAATCGTAAACCTGCGCTAAAGGTACGCCGTCATAAAGATTTTTGACTGTCTCGCGCAAAATAAACTCTGGGTCAAGCATCATATGCTTGCCCCCTACCTCACCTTCACAAGCGGACATAACCACCTGGCGTAATTTGGCCATATCAATGGGACGAGAAATACCCCCATCAACCACATTAATGGGGATAGGCGGCACAATTTGCGGAACAGCCAGACTCGCTTGAGCACGCTCCTGTGTACGCTTTTCTCGATACAACACATAAGCACGTGCAACATTGTGCTCACCCGTTCGCATCAGCGCTAACTCAACTTGATCTTGTATATCCTCAATATGAAAAGTACCGCCTTGTGGGCGGCTACGTAGCAATGCACGTACAACATTATGAGTTAACTGCTCCACGAGCTCACGCACACGTGCAGACGCTGCACCTTGCCCGCCATTTACAGCCAAAAATGCCTTAGTCACGGCAACAGTAATTTTGGTCGGTTCAAAACTAACAACAGAACCATTGCGTCGAATCACTTTGCAATCGGCCAAGTTTGCTGAATAAGTACCTGCCACTACACGCTGTGTCTGAGTGTCATCCATCACAGGGGTAGAGGCCACGCCAAGATGCGTTGATTGGCCAAGTAAATCTGATGTTTGCATAAAGAGACTCCTAGAATGATGAATGGGCCTTTAAAAATTACACAGAGGCTACCTTCGACGTAAAACACTATATATAGTGGTAAACCATCACAAGTCACACTAAGTATAGTGTATTTGTAATATTGTTTTTAGATTTTTTTCACATCATTAGCCCAGGCAAAACAGGCTAAATTTAAGACAAGTAGCAAATCAAGCGCAAAAACTGTCAAATCAGTATTTTCACGCTAGGTTGCCCTACGATTGGCAAAAGCATGCGTGTCGCAACAATAAACAGCACCGGCAACATACACAGCCTGAGTAGCAGAAACATATACGCCACAACGCTGACATGGCACCATCTTGTGCGGGCTGACCGGATGAGAACGCGCTGACATACGACGCTTTCTACGAAAAAACCATACACAAGCCAGGACCCCTAAAATCGCTAATAATAAGAAACGCCTCATCACACACGCCGCAGCAAAATTTCCAAAACAAAATGACTACCTACATAAGCAAGCAATAAGGCACCAAAAGAAGCTAATACCCAGCGCAATGCCGTACGACCCCGCCAACCAAAACAACGCCGGCCTAACAAAATAGCGCCAAACATGCACCAAGAAATAAGTGCGAACAAGGCCTTATGATTGATCTGCAACAACCCCAAGAAGCTTTCCGAAAACCATACACCCGAAGCAATGGTCAAACTTAACAAAACAAAACCAACCGCAATTTTATTAAACAGTAGTCGTTCCATAGCAAGTAAAGGTGGCATCGTATCAAGCCAACGACTCAACCACACCACACCGCCATTACGGCCTAAGCCATGTAATCGTCGCTCAATCAACAACATCAGAAGCGCATGAAATGCGGCCAACGCAAGCATACCGTAAGCCATATTCGCAATCACAAAATGTACTTTAAATAAAACACTAGCGGGATTCGCTAACACAGGACTACCGACTGCGATAAGCGGCAATAACATAGCACCTAAGGCGCTAGGCAATAAAAACAAACCCAAACCAGACAGCGGCAAAAAAAATGACTCTAACCAATACATACCCACACCTAGCCACAACATGGCCGAAAGCGCATAAGCAAAACCAAAAATCAGGCTGTCTTGGCGAAAGATCGTGTTATGCAACACCATACCGTGGCACAACAACGCCAGCAGTAATACAATTTGCGGGCCATATTTTCTCGGCACATGGGTATACGGTATCGTGTCATAACAGACCATTGCAGGCCGCAACCAAGCATGCGCTGTCAAAACAGCATAAAAACCTGTGCCTAAAGCATACAATAGCGATTCACGCATATTTTTCACCACCTTTTTTCTCGCCGAGAGTGTACCTGAGACGATGCGTATTATCGGGTTAAGTACAACCGTCTTTCGCCTATTTAGACTTAAATTTTCTTCGTAAATTGCTATGTTTGATCATCTAACACAACGCCTAACACGCACCCTTAAAACCATCCGCGGCCAAGCTCGGCTTACCGAGACAAACACCAAAGAAATGCTGCGTGAAATCCGTTTGGCATTACTGGAAGCCGATGTAGCACTCCCTGTTGTACGCGATTTAATCGCCAACATTCAAGCACAAGCACTCGGAGAAGCCGTTATTGGCAGCCTCACGCCTGGACAAGCACTTGTAGGAGTGGTCCAGAGAGAACTCACCGCAGTGATGTCTGATACCCAACACAGTGGCGAACTTAATCTGGCCACACAACCCCCTGCCATTATTCTTATGGTCGGCCTACAAGGCGCGGGGAAAACCACCAGTGCCGGTAAGCTAGCTAAATGGCTACGCGAGCAAAAAAAGAAAAAAGTCTTAACTGTTTCCTGTGACGTATATCGGCCAGCAGCCATCGAACAACTTAAAACCGTCAGTATGCAAGCGCAGGTCGATTTTTTTCCATCAACACCGCAGCAGCAACCTATTGATATTGCCCAAGATGCGCTCGATTGGGCCAAACGCCATCACCATGATGTACTCATTGTCGATACGGCAGGTCGGTTGGGTATTGACGAAGCAATGATGCGCGAAATCTCAAATTTGCATACGCACCTGAACCCAATCGAAACATTATTCGTTATCGACGCTATGCTCGGTCAAGATGCGGTTAATACCGCCAAAGCTTTTGGTGAAGCACTTCCGCTATCGGGCATCGTACTCACGAAGTTAGATGGCGACGCACGGGGAGGTGCCGCGCTTTCTGTTCGCCATATCACGGGCAAACCCATTAAATTTATCGGGGTCAGCGAAAAATTAGATGGACTTGAAGCATTCGATGCAGAACGCTTAGCTAGCCGTATCCTGGGGATGGGAGACATACTGGCGTTAATTGAACAAGCCCAGAAAAATATCGATATTGATGCCGCGCAAACATTAGCTAAAAAAATAAAAGCCGGTGGATTTGATCTCAACGACTTTAAAGCACAGATTGGACAAATGCGACAAATGGGCGGCATCAGTAATTTATTAGATAAATTGCCTGCCCATCTTGCACAAGCGGCAGCCGGTGCAAATGCTAATGTTGCAGACAATCAAATCAAACGAATGGAAGGCATCATCAATAGCATGACGCCTTTGGAACGCAGCAAACCCGAGCTTATTAAGGCGAGTCGCAAACGTAGAATTGCTATGGGTGCCGGTGTCCAAGTACAGGAAGTTAATCGCATGCTTACGCAATTTACACAAATGCAGGGCATGATGAAAAAATTAAAAGGGGGAGGGATGATGAAAATGATGCGGGCAATGGGCGGTATGCGCGGCAGCAAAATCCCCGATATGCGCTAAGTCTGTTTTTGACAATCATCGCTCTTGTTTAGCTACGCACGCAGGCAAAATGGGCATCACATATAAAAATCGGGTCACGCATCCAAACAGTTGAAATGCATTCTCTCGATATAAGTACCGATGACCTTTTCATGGATTTCGATGAAACGAGAAAGCAAATAATTCTTTTCGCTAAGCGTTTAATGTGTATACGTAGATTAAGGTTGTAGCGTTCGATACGTTGGGTGAATATTTTTCCGACGAGATAAAGATGGGAAGGGACTGGGCGAGTGTATTAAGCAAGATCACCGTTTCATTAAACGCATTGTCCCGCCTATGGTAGGTTTTTAAAAACCTTCACCGCGCTCAAATTATTTTGCGTGGAATAGAAATCACTCGAATGATTAAAAAAGGGCAGCTTCGCTGCCCTGGCAATACCACCTCGTCTCCAGCCCAACAATTTTATTCTCTTGTCGCTTAAAGAATATCTTTAAGTTAAACCCTTTCCTCTATAGCTCATTACTGCGACAGAACCGAAGTTTTCGGATAATTTATATATTCTCGAATGTAGTCCACACTGCATAAAGACCAGCAGAAAGAGTCCCGGCTGTTATATATACACCCTTAGCGTCCTCTGACTTAGCAAGTGCTTTGGCAGTATTAGCCGTCTTATTGATCAGATTAGATGCTTTGACGAGATGTTTTTCAACCCCTTTAACAGCTGTCGTAGATGGGTCAATTGCCTTAACTCCGCTAAAAGCGCCCGTAACGGTACCAATAGCCGCCCCCTTAACTGACGCTAGCAATAATTGTTTTGGGGTAACCTTCTGACCAGTAACCGCATCGCTTAACAGAACAGAAAGATCGCTGCCAACCATACTCGTGCCAGCCTTCATCATTGCTCGTAAACCTACAGATGCCGTAATGCTTCGCCCCTTCAATAATCCAATCGCGGCAGATGAAGAAGCTACGCCTCCATTTATACCGCCCTTGATCGCCCCCGTCATAAAACCTTCACCCATCACCTTAAAAAAATCACCCCAACTAAAGTCACGTCCATGCTGGATATCATATTGCAAACCTGAGGTGCCAGCACTTTGTAGCCCACCGTAAAAACCATAGCGCAATGCCGCTTTTGCAGTCTGCGACACGGTTTGTGCCGTAGTCAGAGGCGTTGCTGTTTCAACACTGGCAACGGCGCCTGCCATTACCTCTTCAACACCCACAGCTGCACCCTCAACCGCCGTCCCCACTGCTGGGCTTTGTTCGGCAGGGTGCAAGTACGTTCCTTGCGGACGCAATTAGGCTGTTTTAACGCAGTTGGCCTGACCAAATGAATTCCAGATATTAATCAAGATGCCGATAGCTCGGCCTTCTTGTACT
>JADYYQ010000041.1 GCA_020853585.1 Ottowia sp. | reverse complement strand
TGACGTTGCGCATCATTAAAGTAAGCCGGCACGGTAATCACGGCTTCGGTCACCGCTTCGCCCAAGTAGTCTTCCGCTGTTTTTTTCATTTTTCTCAGCACTTCAGCAGACACTTGCGGCGGAGCGAGTTTTTTATCACGCACGCCAATCCAGGCGTCACCATTGTCTGCTTTCACAATGGCATAAGGCATCAAATCGATATCTTTTTGTACCTCTTTTTCGGCGAATTTGCGTCCGATAAGCCGTTTAGAAGCATAAATCGTGTTCTTAGGATTGGTCACTGCTTGACGTTTAGCGGGCGCACCTACCAATACCTCGGAATCTTCCATATAGGCAATGATCGATGGCGTGGTACGCGCACCTTCAGCATTTTCGATGACTTTAGGCGTATTGCCTTCCATCACCGCTACGCAAGAATTCGTTGTCCCTAAATCAATGCCAATAATTTTTCCCATTTTTTTCTCCAAAAACTGCCTTTAGGCAGTAAAACTATTTTTTCAATACCGCTTAGTTGAGGATGATTTTGTGTTTTTCAAGCACTTAGTCAGTTATACCGCTGTGTCCTACCCATCTACGGCCATTTTTAAGCCACCAAGTGGCTATTTAACTTGCGCTACGGTCACCAAAGCGGGGCGCAGTACGCGATCAGCTATCTTATAACCACGTTGCAATACCGCCACCACGGTATTGGGCTCTTGATCAGAGGGCACCATGGAAATCGCTTGATGATGGTGGGGATCAAATTTTTCACCCAGTGGATTAAGCTCAATAATGCGTCCCTTCACAAAGGCGGTACTTAGCTGCTTAAGGGTCAATTCCACGCCTTCACGCACCTTAGTCAAATCTGCCGTTGAATCAGCCAAAGCGGCATGCATACTGTCCATCACAGGTAAAAGATGCTCCGCAAAGGTCTCAATCGCATATTTATGCGCACGCGCGACATCTTCTTGGGCCCGTCGCCGCGCATTTTCAGCTTCGGCCGTTGCACGCAAAAGTGCATCATAGTGCTCAGCCGCTTTAGCTTGCGCTGCGGATAAGCGCTCTAATACGCCTGCTTCAACTGTTGTCGCCTTGGGCTCATCAGGCGTATCTGCACTAACAGTCGCTTTCTCTAGCTTATCCGCTGCAGATATCTCTGCGGGTGTTTTAGTCCCATCCATTTGCGCTGGCGAAATCGGATGTATCTCATGAACCGGATCCGACATTCTTTCTCCTATCAATCGTTTGTTAAGCATGGTCCCAAAAATGAGGACAAAAATCTTACTTTCAAGAGCCCATTAAAAAATTGCGCTCTAGGTGCGCTTATATAAAGCACCCTTCTGCTAAACAGCTATGTTTACATCCACCCCTGATTTACATCCAACCTTGAAGATGCTCACAAGCAATCACGTCTAGTGCATCGATCCAAGCAGTTGCACCGTTTAAACAAGGGATCGCATGATAATGGCGCCCGCCTGCGTGTAAAAAAAGCTCACGCCCTTCGATGGCAATTTCCTCTAATGTTTCTAAGCAATCAGCAGGAAACCCAGGGCAAAATACATCCACGCGCCCCACGCCCTCATGACCCAATGTCGTTAAGGTCTGTGCAGTATAAGGCGCAAGCCACTGCGCTTTACCAAAACGGGACTGAAAGCTTACGACACTCTGACCCTTATTGAGCTGCAATGCATTCAACAATAGGCGGGCTGTTTCCAAACATTGGCGTTCATACGGGTCACCCAGAGTAATGCAGCGTTGCGGTAATCCATGAAAAGACAGTAATAATTTATCGCCCGCAGCAAAATTAGGTATCCCATGCACGCGCCAATAATCTTCCACCTGCGCTCGCAGTGCGGCAATATAAGCGGGATGCGCATGATAATCAGAAATCGTACGTATCGCAGATTGCGCACGCATCGTCGTCAACTCAGCAAACAATGCATCATAAATACTGGCCGTCGTCGTCGCAGAGTATTGTGGATACAGCGGCAATATCAGCAATCGATCCACGCCTTGTGCCTGCAAGGCACGCACCATACCCGTCAAGGCGGGTTGCCCATAGCGCATCGCACACACCACGTGTACAGGCGCCACTCCTTGCTCAACTTGCGCTTTTTTCTGAAATCGCGCTTGCAAAGCACGCGCTTGCATTTGGCTATACACCCGCAAAGGAGACCCGATATCGATATCAGCTGCGCCCTCCCTTTTTGTCAGCCAAATGCTTGCATATTTTTTTGCTACCGCTCGCACCCGTAGAGGTAAAACAAGCCCATTTAAAATTACCCACCACAGCACACGGGGCAACTCAACCACCCGCGGATCAGATAAAAATTCACGCAAATAACGCCATACCGCCCCAGGCGTAGGCGCATCGGGGGTACCGAGATTAACAACCAATACCGCGATACGCGAACGACTCTTACGCGTAGCCGTACTGGACTGAGAGGAAGAAATAGGCAAAGTCATTAATTTTAGTTTTCTTAAAAGAAGTGAACCGCAGCGGGTATCTCGCTCAAGTTCACTATTTACATAGCGATAAAAATCATTGCAACACAACCGCTTGTCTCATCAAAAAACGATACACAAACAAAAAGACAAAGCGCACGACACGCGGGACCGATTGCCCTGGTTACATAAGCAGTAGGCGCGATCCTCTTTAGTGAGCAAAGGGAATATTGCTGCAACCCTCAATGAATAAAATCGGCGTAAAACGCAAACCTCTAAGCGTTTTAGTTGATATGGGTATGACTTAAGGCATAGGACAACAACTTAGCGGTGATATCCACAATCGGAATCACCCGCTCATAGGCCATACGTGTAGGACCAATCACCCCTAAGGTGCCCACAATTTTGCCTTCGATCTGATAAGGCGCCGTCACTACCGCCATATCTTCAAAAGGCACAAACTCGCTATCCCCACCGATAAAAATCTGTACGCCTTCAGCACGATTAGCGGTATCAAGTAATTGCATCAACCCAGTTTTTGATTCAAAAATATCGAATAACCTACGCAATTTGCCCATACTCGAAGATAAATCTTCGACATCCAGCAATTTACGCTCCCCAGAAATCATCACATGATCATGATCATCCGCAGCATTTTCACTGCCCGCCGCCACCGCCGCCTGCATCAAAGAAGCCATCTCAACGCGCAGTTGATCTAACTCTCCCGCTAAACATGCGCGAATTGCATCAAAACGCATACCCGCATAATGGGTATTAAAAAAATTAGCCGCTTCCACCAGCTCCGACGGACTGTAATTGCGTTGCGTCACGATAATACGGTTTTGCACATCGCCATCGGGCGCAAGAATAATAAGCAAAATGCGTTTTTCTGATAAACGCAAAAATTCAACATGCTGAAAAACCTGACTACGCCGCGGTGTCAACACAACACCGGCAAAATGCGAGAGATGCGATAGGACCTGCGCTGCACTCGATAAAATACGTTGCGGGGTATCAGGCTGAAGCGATGCTTCCACTGCCAGCTCCGTGCTTTGTTCGAGCGGGCGCACCGTCAACATGGTATCGACAAACAAACGATATCCGCGTGGTGTCGGTATACGACCCGCTGATGTATGCGGGCTCGTGATAAAGCCCATCTCCTCAAGCTCAGCCATCGCATTACGTATGGTCGCCGGGGACAATTCCAAACCCGCACACTTAGACAATGTGCGCGAGCCTACCGGCTGGCCGTCAGCGATATATCGCTCGATCAGAGTTTTCAGTAGAGTTTGTGCACGTGGGTCCAGCATGCTGGGATTGTAAATGATGCGACACCGCTCAGGGGGGTTTGCCCACACTGCCTATTTTACTTAGCTAATAACTTATTTCAGCAACCGTCATTCACACATTGCAGAATACACACCCGAGGCCAATATAAAACCGCGCTTTAAGGGGCTTTGTTCGGCAGGGTGCAAGTACGTTCCTTGCGGACGCAATTAGGCTGTTTTAACGCAGTTGGCCTGACCAAATGAATTCCAGATATTAATCAAGATGCCGATAGCTCGGCCTTCTTGTACT
>JADYYQ010000040.1 GCA_020853585.1 Ottowia sp. | reverse complement strand
GAACACAACTGGCGAATAAGCTCTTGTGATGGCTGCCAAAAATTCATGACTAACTGCATCTCCATTGGTAAAACTTTTTAAAGGAAAAACAGTATAGCGCCCCCTCCGCTTAACCGAATGCCATTGGCTTCATCAAGCCCCCACATTTGCAAAAAAACAAATGATTGTGGCCGCACATCCCCTTGCAGCCGCAGCAGGCCACCGTATGCTACGCGCAGGCGGATCGGCTATTGATGCCACCATCGCCACGCAACTTGTCCTCGCATTAGTCGAACCCCAATCTTCTGGACTCGGTGGGGGCGCAGTGATGTTAGTGTTAGACAACAACGGTGAGGTACTCGCCTACGATGGACGCGAAACAGCACCCCGCGCAGCAAATGAAGACCTTTTTCTGATTGAAAACCAACCCATGGATTTTGAGCAGGCCATCATTGG
This sequence comes from Ottowia sp., assembly GCA_020853585.1. Classification (GTDB taxonomy): domain Bacteria; phylum Pseudomonadota; class Gammaproteobacteria; order Burkholderiales; family Burkholderiaceae; genus JADYYQ01. The sequence continues at coordinate 26,152 of JADYYQ010000040.1, read as the reverse complement.
TGGGCGAGCCGTGGGCGTGCCCGGTGTTTTGCGTATGTTAGCACTCGCACACCAACGCCATGGCAAATTACCTTGGGCCGAACTATTCCAACCCGCAATTCATCTCGCCGAAAACGGTTTTATCATCAGCCCAAGACTCGCTAGCCTTATCGCAAAAGAGCCAAGATTAAAAGACGATCCTCACGCACGCAAATATTTCTACGATACAAAAGGACAACCTAAAACTGCAGGCACTCGGCTGCGTAACCCATTACTCGCCCGCACTTTACGCACAATCGCCAGCGCTGGCGTCGATGCGTTTTATCGTGGAAAAATCGCGACACATATTGTCGACACTGTGCAGCAACATCCCAACAACCCAGGGCTGCTGAGCCTGGAGGACTTAGCCGACTATCACGCAAAAATACGCCCCGCTATATGTGCACCTTTTCGCCGCTGGACAATCTGCGGTATGCCGCCTCCCTCGTCGGGAGGAATCGCAGTCGCCCAAATTTTAGGTATCCTCGCAACGCAAGCCCCCTTAGTTGCTGACCCTACCCGCCCAATGGCGCCTTTTGCCACCGCTGCTGCCCTTACTCAAAACGCCCCATCGCTTGATCAAGCGCCCGCTCAAAACATTGCGAGTAACCTCATCGTCCCTCAACATTCAGTACCCAATCCTGCATCAGGGCCAACTGACTATACGATTGAACAAGCTCATCGCTTTAGCGAAGCAGGCAAACTTGCTTTTGCTGATCGTGATCGCTACGTTGCAGACAGCGACTTTGTGCCCTTGCCCGGCGGCTCTTGGAAAAACTTGTTAGATCCCGCTTATTTAGCTGAGCGCGCCACGCTTATCGGCCCTCGCAGTATGGATAAAGCACTGCCAGGCATCCCCCTTGGCGCAGCACCCTTATCAAGTCAAAGTCCAAACGATATTGTCTCTACCAGTCAAGTCTGTGCCATCGATGCCCATGGCCAAGCGGTCTCTCTTACCACCAGCATCGAAACGGCTTTTGGTGCGCACATCATGGTGGATGGTTTTTTATTAAACAACCAGCTCTCTGATTTTTCTTTTACACCCAAACAAGATGGGCAGTTAATTGCTAATCGCGTAGAAGCCAGAAAAAGACCTCGCTCCTCCATGGCACCTACGCTCGTGCTCGAAGATGGCAAGCTCAAAATGATTGTTGGCTCTCCCGGCGGAGCGCACATCATTAACTATGTAGCTAAAGTTTTGATGGCGACATTGGACTGGGGCATATCCTTAGACGATGCGATACGTCTACCTAATATTGGTTCACGCAATGGCCCAACAGAAGTTGAAATAGACCGCACCTCCTCTGAGTTAATCACCGGACTGCAAGCATTAGGACACCAAGTCAAAACACGTGAAATGAATAGCGGTTTGCATGCCATCATGCGCATTGATGACCACAACGCACAAACCCAATGGCTGGGCGTTGCTGATCCTAGGCGAGAAGGGATTGCACTGGGCGATTAAGGGATTAATTATCCTTTTCGCATAACAATACCTCTCTCACGCAAACAAGGAAAATGCAGTGTGCCACAACACAGTAGGTGTATGTATACCAAAACACCTACTGCGCCCAATCAAGAGCCCCAGCTACTTGCTAGCACTGCTGTCCATGCCGGCTGATGATCTGCCAATGAGGCACTTGATACCCATCCGTTTACAGGTACAAACTTAGCTAAAGCTTGAACCAATCCATCTACTTGCCTATGATCTAAAGTCACGCCATTACTCAATTCGATCTTTTCAATATGGTATTGCTCACCGCTAAACCAATTTTTTATACTGACAAGATCTTCCGTATCCAGAATACTCACGATCAAATCTTGGTTATTTTCTCCTGCTTGACTAAACCATAGCTGCTCTTTGGTACTGCCCGGACCGAACTGAAGTACATCTTTATTTCCAAGCGTAGCATCGTCTTCAATAATCTTGTCAACACCATCCCCGCGTGAGAACAGATAGCGATCACTCCCTGCACCACCAATTAAAATATCATTTCCTCGCCGACCCTCAAGCAAGTCATCCCCCGCCCCCGCACTTAATAAATTATCTTGATCATCGCCTTTTAATACATCGCGACGCGTCGTGCCAACAATGCCCTCTATATGGGAAATCTCATCTCGCGCACTTAATTCAGCAACAGAATGCTCACCTAACCAATCTCGCTTAATCACATAGCCCGCATATAAATCAGCATAAATCCCCTCTTCCTCTCCCGATATATCAAACTGAACATCGCTATAGTGGAGAAGGTCTATACCGGCACCGCCATCAATTACATTTTTTCCCACCCCTAATGCACGCACACGAATCAAATCATCACCTGCACCAGAGTGAATCGTATTAAGGCCTTTTCCTACAAAAATAATGTCCTTACCGCCTCCGGCATTCAGCACATTATTGCCATCACCCACATGAATATAATTGTCGCCACCACCACTATCAACGTGGTTATTACCATTCCCTAAGCGAATCACATCATGGCCTGACGCTCCTTTTACCGTGTTGTTTCCGTTCCCCGCCAAAAGATCATCATCTCCGCCACCGCCGTTAATCGTGTTATCGCCTTCAGCACCATCCAAACGATTATTGTGACGGTCCCCTGTTATCTCATCGTCAAATACCGTACCAATCACATGCTCAATATTCTTCACACGGTCTTCGACAGGCTGCGTTGTTTTATCGGCGCTACTGCGAATGACACCTCTTAATAAATTAACTATCACTCCCGCTTTGCTTGCGATGTAATCAACAGTATCCTCATCCTCACCGCCATCCATGTCGTCACCATCGACATTTTCTTGAATAAATTTATCCCGCCCTTTTCCACCTTTTAGTGAATCTTTTCCGCTCCCCCCATGCAATTCATCGTCATCATCGCCTCCATCTAAAGCATCGTCATCCTCACCGCCCACCAATACATCCTCGCCACCCAATCCACGCAATATGTCCGCGCCTGCTAAACCAATCAGTAAGTTTGCTTGGCCATCTCCATTGATCTCATCTTTGCGCTCTGTGCCAATCACATTTTCAATGTTTTTTAGCTCATCTGAAGCGAGCTCAGCAGCACCGTTTTTTATCGGATAAATATATTTAGTAACGCGCGTTGTAGCAAGATCAACGTACACTCCCTTGGCACCAGATGGCAGATCAGTCACCTTAAATTTTGTGGCACTGTAATCCACCACATCAACACCCGCACCCCCATCTATGCGATCTGTTTCTTTATCAATATTTTGTCGGAAATAATCATTGCCTTCTCCACCCGACAACTGATCATTACCTTGACCACCTGACAGAATATCGTCCCCCCCCATACCAAACAACTGATCATCACCCGCATCACCATAAAAGATATCCCGTCTATCTCCACCCACCATGGCGTCGCTCAAGCGTGTTCCCACAAGATGCTCAATTGACATTAAGCGATCTGTTGTTTCACTCGAAGCAATCGTCGTCAACAAAGTTTTTCGATACTCAATCACCTCTTTTCTTTTGCCATAATTAATTTGCTCTTCGATAGTGCGCTCTTCGTAAGCGTCCCCATTTTTAAGCGTCTTGCTCACAACATAATCACCATTGGCTTCTGTCCTAACACGAATGCAAGTATTGGTCAGTGCACTGTAATCGATCATGTCATTACCGGATTCACCATCAATCAGCAAAGGACCATTGCTGGCAATGACCAAATCATCGCCCTCACCCAAATTAGCCTTCACCGTAATTTCTTTGATCGTGCCATCTTTCTTTTTGACGCGTTGCACCACCTTGGCAAGATCAATCAAAGTACTAGAGGCAATACCTTTATCATTGATTTCCCAAACATAAGTACTGGCATGCTTAAGCTGCGTGATATAACTGTTTTTCCCTTTTTGGGTACGGATATGGTCTTCTTTTCCCGGTGTTGCAAGAGGCGTTGTAAATACCAGCGCCTGTTTGACATTACTTTCATGTAAATCGATCACGCCCGCCGACACATCCAAAGAAATATTTCTCTTATCAATAAACGCATCCTCTTTAAATAAATCGATATACGTTTTGCCGCTACGAGTTTTGTCTGTCAATTTAGTCAACGCAGCAAGCTCATGTGCCTGCATATCACTTTGCATATGGGTAATAGAGATAACTTGGTCAACGCCAAATTTTTTCTGAGTGTCTTTTAAGAACGCAACTAATCGGGGTTGCGCTTCAATATAGTAAGCATCTAACTGATGCTCAAAATAGTTTTTGCCAAAATGGCTTTGCTCCCAAGCCAAAATCGCATCTTTTTGTTTACCTGCAAGGGATTCAAGAATCGGCTGACTCACCGTATCCACTACGATAGATAGCACAGAGGTAATCACACCAATTGCAATCCCCAAAGGCATCGTAATCAAACTACTCATTAACGCCACTGAAGCCGCACCCCCTATTAGATTCAGTGTAGATTGTGTGGCCACCACAGCAGTATCAAAAATGGCTTTGCTTTTATACAGCTTCGCCAGTAAAGCGTGTCCATCGTAGCCATGCGCAGAAAATTGGGCAGCCAATTTATCTAAATTAGCGGCATATTCGTATTCCTTGACGATGCCATACACTTCCATTGGCTTAATAAACGTTGCAACAATGGCAGATATCAAACCAATAATCGGCAAGGTTTTTGCGACAGGGAGTGCAGCATTCCCAGTTTTTTCCGCAAGCGCCGCCGCTTTTCTTACTCGATCTAACCACACCGTCATCGCAATACTTGCGGTAATGCTGCCAAATAAATTAAGCCCCGCTTCTGTTGCTGCTAACGCCTTTACACTATTAGGTGCTTGTCCATCAAAAATAGATTTTGCCGATGAAGCGCCTAAAGCCAGCACACTCACCGCATTTAAAGCACTACCGATATAGCCTAGCTTTTTATATTTTTGTAGCGTCTTAGAAACAAAAGTTAGCCTATCGCCTTCTTCAAAAATATCGTGCGCAAAATCAGTGCCATGCCCTAAAAATTCAACCGAAGCAAAAAAAAGCGCATCACCTTTTAGGTTACTCTCTGTGAGCACTTGACCAAACGTTCGAGAATCTTTATACAAATGTCCCAAAGATAAACTCAAATGCAAAATGCTAAGCCCTGTAATACCTCGGCGAATCAGTTGATGGCCATCCAAATATTTTTGCCCATAGTGCTCATGCGTAATCGCTGCCTCGCTTATTTTTTCCGCAGTCAATATTAATTTGCATGCGTTATTCACCGTCAAAGCTAAGCTAGGTCCCGCATGCCAATGCCCCCAATTAGAAGGAATCTGCCGATTCTCGCCCACACTGAGCAAACAATTTTCTAACCAATCTTTACGCTGTTGCTTGGTCAACAAATCCAAAGCCTTGGGATTACTTAGCAAAACTAATCGCTCTAACTCCTGCCTAAGCTGCTGATTACGCATCCATCCTTTCTCTGAATGCCGAGATTTATCATCCAGCCATTTCTCAAACTTAGATTTATTTTCCAACAAAATATTTTTTGGACACTTAACACTAGGAGGCGTTGACATCGATATTCCTATCTACCGAGTGATGAAGCGGCGACATGCACACTTCATGAAAGCTTCTATCGTGTGATCGACTGAGCAGCACAAACCCATCCCAAGTAGCTGCATTGACACATCAATAAAATAAAGAAGCTACTCATCTAAAGACGAATAAGAATGATTTTCGTTAAACTTAATTATCATAATAATTACATCTCACCCCACCCACAAATAAAGACAAGCCCTAGTTGAGCGATAGATCGCGACCACCTCCACTCAACCAGCCATCGAAATAATCTTTGGCCACACCCCATGATCAAAGTGCTATTTCTGCTATTCTTACTAAAGGTTAGTGGCTGCATTTTTTTATCAGAGCGTTATCGCATTTTTCTCATAACGCATATTTTTAAAATGTCAGAAAAAGGATGCCTATCATGATTGGTCGCACACCTCCTCCTCCCCCACCCAACAACCAGGGGACAGACACATCGACTGTGCAAAAGAACTCAAAACAAAGTGAAACAACGAGCATTGAACAACCCCCGCTCACCGCACCTAGCAACATCAAAAACGTATTGCTAGATCAATCAGTGACCGTAACAGGGGATGATGAAATCTTAAAAACTAACGGTCTAGGTGATTGCGCAGCAGTGGCCATCCTGTCTGGATGGAACGACGCATCATCCTGCTACCAAAGTCGTACGCTCATGCACTTACGAGGCGGCTCTGTAGAGGCCACCCAAAATGGGGAGAGAGGGGGCGCGATTAATTTACTCAAAACCTTAAATGAACAACTAAGCCAAGCAGGGGGCAAAGTAATCATCTTGGGAGGAAGCATATCCCCATCTGAAATGTCGTTAGTGATAACGATCGGTCAAGAAGTGCACGGTACACTGCCTATTGGTAACCTCACCCGACATGCCAATGTAGAGCTGGTGATCGGTGCCGCTGGCGGCGTAACCGTTTATCCCAATGGTCACTTTGAGCTAGACGGCGATGGCAAGGAATTCACACCTAAGCAATGCAAAGAGATTTTAAATGACGTGTTTCCAAAAGCTAAAAAGAAGACTCATCGATTAACATGATGCACCACGCAAACAAACAGGGCTACATCGCCCTTTATCGATCACACGGTACTTCATAAGCAGTCTGCATAATTAGCGCAATTTGACTGATGCACTATCAGTGCTCTACGCACCCCCCGTCAGCGCCGGACAACACATCTAACGAAAACGCAACTGTTAATCTACCGGTAATGTTATCCACACCTCACCTGCGTTTTTCTCAACAGTAATGCGATTGCCCTCAAGACGATAAGTCAACGCATATTGGTAACGCGGATTAGACAAAACACGTGGATTAAATACTACGCAATTCTCACCGAACTTATGACGTGCCGAGTGAGTAATCAAACCCGGATGGCCTTCACGATGAATACGTGCCCCAATCGCGTGCGTTGCGGTGTAATCATGTTTATGCACTAATTCAACATGTTTTTTAGTAAGCAACCTAAAATCAAGCAAGGCCGCATCACAAAATACCGCGTACAGTTTACGCTCACTCATCACCGACTCATTCTCAAAACCCGCATCCCTTAACAAGCCGTGATACCAGTGATAAGCCGTTTCGTAAACAGTCGTCTCTGCCAAGGTACTGCCGTACCACACACCAAAAGTGCCAGGAGAAAAGCGGCTGATTTGCCAATGCGTAAAAGGATAAGTAATTGCATTAAACCATTCTGCATCTTCAAATGGCCGATGGATAATCGGTGTATTAGATCGATAAGGCAAGGGCTTCACCTCCGATTCAACGTGCTGAGCGAGCCGCCACTCATCCGGGCTATCGGAAAGATCATCGAACAAATCTTGAGATGTGCGCAACGACACAATATTGCGCATCAAATCGCAATGCACTTCCGCCAAAGATAAATCAGAGAAAAAGTGATCCACTAAACGCCTCGTGCTTTATCCAAATAAGAACGTACCATCAAGAGTCCCGCAAATCCCCACTCTTTGATAACCTCCACAGGTGTAAGATTTTCAAATGCTTTATTACGCGTCGACATCCATCGATAAGCTAACGCTCTATTTTGAGGAAATAAAAGCCGCAGATTTTTATGAATACCCAGCAAATGACCGACACGCTCATATTGGTCGCGATTGGTACCAATATCGCCCTTGCGATAACGCGTCAACGCAGCGCGATTAGTAAGCGCGATACCTAAGAGGGCAGCCTGATCTTCCGTCGTCAGATGCCAATGATCTAGCAGAACCATGACCATTTTTGCCAAGGCGCCCCGATCTTGCGGCGCAATAAGCGGCTTTTCGAGTGCTACACGCATCTTAGGCCTCCCTCAAACACCTATGCTGAGGGGTTTATTATACCCATAATGTTTCTAATAAAACATTTTTTGTTTCAAAAGAAACAATCTTGACGCATAGTGAGACAAATAGCCAGATCCCTTGCTTTTGCTAGCCGATCCACTCCCCCTCGTGAACACGAGAATGCCGCCAGAAAGTCCCTCTACTGAGAAAGCGCATGCTCACAATGCATCGCTATTATCGTGCGCAGATTGGCGCTATTTCCCTCATTATTTTTGGCGTTTTGGCAACTAGACGGCCCATAAACGCTTACATCACAGCACGGCAACAGACCAAAGCATCTTGAATCATAAAATTGACAAGCGTCGTTGAAACACCGAGCTGAGTAGCGATATTCTGCTGTGTCTGACCATTGAGTCGGTACAGCTCAAACATGTTGAGTACGCGCTGGTAAAGCAGCCATGGCCTGTGCAATTCGCCGCAAATCCTGTCTTCCCATCGCAATCACATCAGGGGTATTCATCGGCATAGGCACATCTACCCCTTCTTCTTCATTAGCGAATAAGCGCTGCTCCATTGCCACACGACGGTGTCGATCAATCGCCAGATTCCTTACCACCCTAAACAAATAAGCTAAAGGCTGTTTAAGTTTCATCACACAGGCACTGCAAATCACCTTGAGGTAAGCATCCTGCACCGCATCTTCAGCACGCTCACGACTCCCCAATATTTTTAGCGCAGCCCGGTATAGCGCGCGGTGATGCTCCAAAAATAAGGCACTTAAGTCGACCGCTGGCCCATCTCGCTCCTCTAACGCAAATACTTCCCCCATCTTCACGCCATCTCCCCATTGCTATAAATAAATGAGAACCATTTACAACAAAACGGATTGTTACAAATAGAAAAAGAAACGTCAATGGCATCAAAATATTTTTTACCGTATTTTTCGGCAAAAAACAAAATGCAATCACACCATCATTTAACCCAAGTAAAAAATCAACAAAGCGCTAGCCCCCAGCAAGACCATCCACGAGGGTTACAGCACAATGCCCGTGCCCAACACCTTCATTGCGTTAAACGATCAGCCGTTTAGAGGGTTAGATGGTTAGATGGTTAGATGGTCGATATATTGAACAACGAGAAAAGGGTTTATGAAAAATATGAAATTTTCATATTGCTCATATCACCCTATCGTTTACGTATTGGGTAAACAATTTATCTACAACGCCGACCGAATACATATGCCGCCTTGTAGATATATGACATTAAAAAATAAGCGCACGAACTGCGCATCCACCCAAAAGACGACTATTTTTCTAAGCATTAATTTGTAGAAAAAATATAAATTTTAAATACGTAAATTAATCACGAAAATTATTAAAATCCAAGGGCGAATCGCTTACATCTTTACGTAACAACGCCATCGTTGCCTGCAAATCATCACGTTTAGTACCCGAGACGCGCACGGCATCGCCTTGGATACTCGCCTGCACTTTTATTTTCGACTCTTTTATGCATTTCACAATTTTTTTGGCCAGATCTCCACCTACACCCTTTGTAATGGTGACGATCTGTTTTAATTTATCCCCAGACATTTTTTCAATTTTTCCATAATCAAGAAAACGCACATCAACGTTACGTTTACCCAATTTACTCAGCAACACATCCTTAACCTGGGCCAGTTTAAAATCATCATCAGCAAACAAAATAAGCTCTTGCTCTTTTAACTCCAGCCGTGCGTCTGAGCCCTTAAAATCAAAGCGCGTAGAAATTTCTTTATTAGCTTGTTCGATGGCATTTTTAACTTCGACCATATTGGCTTCACAAACAACATCAAATGTAGGCATACTATATTTCCTCTATCCGTATAAAGCTGGTGATTTTAATCGACTCGCATCCACGACACGCTAAGGTTTGATTTACAGCCAAGAAATATATACAGAGCAAGGCGTGCAACCACACACCCTACAAAATAAGCATACGTTAGCGACGCGTTTGATTTAGGATTGGCATGACAAATGATTTTCCCCTCACCTTCCATGAACATTATCCTTTGGCCTCGCACAATAGCCTGGGCTTTGAAGTATCTGCACAATTAGCTGCTTACATCACTCACGAAGAAGCCTTACCCTTATATCTTGAACATCCCCGCTGCATCGGTTTACCTTATTTTATTTTGGGCGGGGGCAGCAATATCGTACTCACGCAAGACTTCCCTGGCTTGTTACTCAAAATCGCGATTCCAGGAAAACGTCTGCTTAGCGCTTCAGAAGAGGCATGGCTAATCGAAGTAAATGCGGGAGAAAACTGGCATACATTGGTTCAATGGACCTTAAAGCAAGGCTGGCCTGGGCTAGAAAACCTCGCCTTAATTCCAGGCTCAGTAGGCGCTGCGCCTATTCAAAATATCGGTGCTTATGGTAGTGATATCGCGCAATACTGCGATTCCGTGCGTGCTTATGATACGCACCAAAAAAAAATGATCGAGCTAACAGCGTCAGCCTGCTGCTTTGCCTACCGTGACAGTATATTTAAACAAACTCCTGGCCGCTACATCATTACCCAAATACGTTTAAGGCTCCCAAGAAACTGGCAACCGCAATTGCACTACGCTGAACTTGCGCACGCACTCTCCGCCATACCGCACCCTAATGCAACACAAATATTTGATGCCGTGGTCGACATACGCTCACGTAAATTACCCGACCCTAAAATACTCGGGAATGTCGGCAGTTTTTTTAAAAACCCTCTTATTCACACCGCACTCGCCACCGAGCTAAAAAAGAAATACCCACAACTGCCCATCTATCCACAAAGCGATAGCAAAACCAAGCTACCTGCCGCTTGGTTAATCGAACAGTGTGGCTTGAAAGGGCTACGCAAAGGCCCCGTCGGCGTTTATGAAAAACAAGCCCTTGTATTGGTTCATTTTGGCGGGGGCCATGGCAAGCAACTTCTTAATCTTGCACATGAAATACAAGCGGCTGTTTATGCCCAGTTTCAGGTCACGCTCGAAGCAGAACCCATCTTTGTGTGACGTGTAACGTGATCGTCCGTACACACTGCAATCCTGGATAACCCTTTTGCTTAGATAAGAAAGTCACAGAAAGCTTTCAAAACAATCTATAAAATATCATTTATTTCAATTAACATTACCTAATAACCGTTAACGGCTCATTGTGCAGCACCATGCAAACAAGATGGCCCACGGTGTGAGGACTTTGACTCGCTAACGATATACGCAATTTTGTACCATCGTCGCACGCGCAGAAAAAAGCGGACAACGTTTTGTATCAGTGCCCTAACTAACGCAACGGTGTTACAAAAAAATGGCATAAAGATCAAAATAAGTAAATCCAATGCGCAAAGCGCGCATAGCTATTCAAACACTACGTCACATCCTCTTTTAGCTGCACAGTGTGTTAACCCAGCATCTTTTTATAAAGCGACAGACCCATACGGAAGATACAAATAAGTCAAACGCGTTGTTACATGAGTAGGCCAGCCATGAACAAAAAAAATATGTATTGGGCGCATCTAAAAAATTTTGCGCATACAAAAGAGATAAAAGATATCGCTGCTGCCATTAGCAGCACGCCTCCCTTTGCATCAACGCCAGAAGCGAGCGCACAACCCACAACACCCGCTCCCCAAAATAACTTTGTGATCAGTGAGCTGCGTGATCGACTGGGTCGTGCATTAACCCTTCCTCTTGAGATTTTGTTCGACTCGCCACTACAAACGCGCCAGCTTGACAAAAAACGCGTCGAAGAACTTATGGCGCATCTGCTACAAAATCAGCTGACCACACCCATTATTGTTCGTCCTCACGCTGACAAAGCACACTGCTTCGAAATTATTGCCGGACATCATCGCGTCGCTGCCTTTAGAGCTTTAGGACGTGCTGAAATACCCGCTATCGTGACGCAATTAGATGATGTAGAAGCAGAAAAAAGGATTTTTTTTGATAATTTAATGGCGCCACATATTCCCGATTACGAAAAATACAAAGGCTTTGCAATGCTGCGCAATCGAACGGGACAAAGCCACGAGTCACTTGCAAAAAATGCGGGGATCTCCAAAACACTCGTTACTTTTTATTTTGCTTACGAAAAATTACCACTCACCGCACGTGCACTTTTAGACGATTATCCTGATCTAATCGGCGCAAATACAGCGCAAAAATTGGTTGCAGCTAAAGTACCCGAACCCCTCGTTTTAGAAGTGCTTAAAAAAATACAACGTGGCGAACTCTATCAAAGCGGCATCCTCGCCTTTCTGTCTCAAAGCAATGCCAACGGCCCCAACCGTATATTTTCTCTTAAAGAAACGATTAATAAAAATGAGAAGTCACACTGCACACTGAGTACGCGCAACAACCGCACAACACTGACCTTTCCTAATTCGGAAGAAGCTCGTTTATGGCATGAAAAAATTCGTGTTTTTATTGAACAAGAGCTGGGCAAAAAAGAAAGCCCTCCTTAGACCAGAAGCATCATTCACGCGCGATTAGCTATTTTCTCGTTAATCACACGCTACAAACAAAGTAGCACTCACAAATAAAACACGCGCTAATCAAATACTTAGCGCGCATTTCGATAAGCTCAAGCAGAAGATTAAGATCGTCTGCGTGCAGCATTAGCCCCTATACGCAAACGCAGTGCATTGAGTTTAATAAAACCCGCGGCATCTACTTGGTTATAGGCCCCACCATCATCATCAAAAGTAGCGATAGTCTGATCAAACAAGGTTTTTTTAGAGTCACGCGCAACCACAGTGACGCTGCCCTTATAAAGCTTCACTCTAACCCAGCCATTGACAGCCTGCTGAGTGTAGTCAATTAATGCTTGTAAAGCCAAACGTTCCGGGCTCCACCAATAACCGTTATAAATTAAGCTGGCATACCGCGGCATCAAATCATCTTTAAGATGTGCTGCTTCACGATCTAAGGTAATGCTCTCAATGCCGCGATGCGCTTTCAACAAAATCGTACCACCCGGTGTCTCATAGCAACCTCGACTTTTCATGCCCACATACCGGTTCTCAACCAAATCTAAGCGGCCAATTCCGTGTGCGCCCCCAATTCGATTAAGCTCAGTAAGCAGGTGTGCCGGTGTCATCTTCTTGCCATCTAAGGCAACCGCATCACCCCGATCAAATTCGATATCGAGGTAAACAGGCGCATCCGGCGCCATTTCGGGGCTAACGGTCCACCGCCACATTGCCTCTTCCGCTTGCGCTTTGGGATCTTCTAAGTGACGCCCTTCAAAACTAATATGCAATAGATTGGCATCCATTGAATAAGGCGCCCCTCCATTTTTGTGTTTCATCTCCACAGGAATACCATGTTGCTGCGCGTAAGCTAATAATTTTTCCCTAGAGAGCAGGTCCCATTCTCGCCAAGGCGCAATGACTTTGATATCCGGCGCCAACGCGTAGTAACCCAACTCAAAACGCACCTGGTCATTACCTTTGCCCGTTGCACCATGGCTGACGGCCTGGGCACCGACTTCACGGGCAATCTCAATTTGCCGCTTGGCAATCAACGGCCGCGCGATAGATGTGCCCAATAAATATTCGCCTTCATAAACCGCATTACAGCGAAACATCGGAAACACAAAATCGCGTACAAACTCTTCACGCAAATCATCAATATAAATATGCTCAGGCTTAATGCCAAATTGCAGTGCCTTAGCACGCGCAGGTTCAAGCTCTTCCCCTTGACCTAAATCAGCGGTAAACGTAACCACCTCGCATTGATAATTATCTTGCAACCATTTCAGAATAACCGAGGTATCCAAGCCGCCCGAATAAGCAAGCACTACTTTTTTAATATCAGATGTAGACATATTTTGTATCGCAGTCATCAACGAGTAAACGAATTTTTTACATACACAACACATGTAAAAAGCAATTTTTTGCCACTAAAAAAAACAGCTAGGTATACGAAAAACTTATCAGCACCCCATATCACTAGCGACTAACCGTGAGTGTAAAGCAAGAGGTCCACGCAAATGCGTGCCGAAACAAAGCTCGCTTTACAAAAAACAGGCTGTACTAAAGCTCTCCACACAACAAATATTCCATCAACGCTTTTTGTACATGCAAACGGTTTTCTGCCTCATCCCACACCACGCTTTGCGGTCCATCAATCACTTCAGCACTCACTTCTTCACCGCGATGGGCCGGCAAACAATGCATAAACAAGGCATCAGGTTTCGCACAACGCATCATCTCAGCATTGACCGACCACGCCTGAAAAGCAGCTAAGCGCGCTTCGTTTTCAACCTCATAACCCATACTTGTCCAAACATCGGTCGTCACCATATCGGCACCCGCCACAGCCTCAAGAGGATCATCAAATTGACGTAAACGCTTAGCATGAGCAACACGCTGATCAAGAAGTTGATACCCCGGTGGACCAGAAAAATGAAAATTAAATCCTAAAATATCTGCTGCCTGCACCCAGGTATAAGCCATATTATTGGCATCTCCCACCCACGCGACAGTCTTACCCGCAATCGCACCACGATGCTCATAAAAAGTAAAAATATCAGCTAATACTTGGCAAGGATGGTATTCATTAGTCAAGCCATTGATCACGGGCACCCGCGAATGCGCCGCAAATAGCTCGATCATCTCTTGACCAAAGGTGCGAATCATAATGATGTCAGACATACGCGAAATAACCCGCGCCGCATCTTGTGCTGATTCTCCACGACCAAGCTGCGTATCCCGTGTATTTAAAAAAACAGCATGTCCACCCAATTGACAAATCCCCGCTTCAAAAGACAAGCGCGTCCGTGTTGAGTTTTTTTCAAAAATCATCACCAAGGTCCGGTCATGCAGGGGATGCCAAGTCTCATAACGTTTAAATTTAGCTTTCAGTAACGCCGTGCGACGTAATAGATATGCATACTCAGGTAAAGAAAAATCGCCAAACTGTAAATAGTGCTTTATCGGATTTGTCATCGTATACATCAGCACCACCATCGCACACTGGCTTTGGCAAAGGGCGCTCGCTATCAAAGAAATCATGATCATACGGGATGGCGCCTAGTTTGGCGATGCTCACAGCCCCCGCAAATATGGCGTTAACTAACATTTACTTAGCCCGGGTTTACCCCACTAGGGTTTTCACACTTCCAGAAAACAGCGTTTACTGATTTGATACAACTTGTATTTTGTTTGAATTTTCACATTACATGGACTGCAGGCGGCACTCAACTCACAACGCACTTTCTTTGTATGGATACAGGAATGACGATGAATGCGCACAAAATTGCCCCAATTGGCCAGGTGAATCATGCGGATCCTGCAAATGTAACAGGACCTAGCAATACCGCGTCGCCACACAACACGCGACTCACCCACAAGATACGTAGCGCCGGACTAAGTAGTCCGCTGCCTCGCGCATTACCTGGTTTCTTGCCCACGGCAATATCAAACATAAAAGGGTCAGACACCTTAAAAAGCAACAGCCTCACCCTGAAACGCTGGGAACACGTAAAAAATGTTCCCATAACAAGAGCAAGACAAAAAACAGACTCGACTTCGCTTGATAAAAGCACGTCCAAAAATTTATCTAATAATAGGCCTCTTACAGAAAGAGAAGAAAAACAGAAAGCAGCGCTATGCGATGGACTAGGATTACCGCGCACAGCAACCAAACAAGAGATTCGTGCGGCACTTGAGGAGGCAGAGCAAAGAGAGAAAAATTGCGAGCTACTCAAACTGCCCTACAGCGCGAGTGATGAAGATATTCGCGCCGCCTGGAAGACCAGATTTACACAAGAAAGCGCGCCCTTAGCGATAACAACAAGCTCGTCGAAAAAACCCGCGTCGCTCTTTCCTAAGATTGCACAATGTGCTGATCTCATCAAAAAAATGGGTGCCTGGGACAGTACCGCAGGCGAGCTCGCCGTTGCCTGGGTACAATCCCACCCAGATGAATTCACCGGCGCACACCCTGTGCATATATGGAAAAATGGTAGACCGTACTCCCTCCCCGCTGAGGGAAAAGGCGCTGGCTCACCCATTCGCCTAATCTACGATGGCACACACTACCAAGCATCAGAAACAAACACCCAGGGAAAACACATCCCTTGGGGAGAGACCAAAGCCAATGGCGATTGTTTTTTTCGTGCCATCATCGCAATGGCGCGCGGAATGAGACCCGAAACAATTAGTGATCAAGAAATACAAATCAAACGCATACAAGTCGCACAATCAATCAATATGCATGCGCAAGAAGCCAATAAACTGATTGAACTCATCCAAGCAAGTACATAGAGAGACAAGCGCACATCGCATTCAACAGTCGGCTAAGTACAGCAAGCTTCACATCCCTACCGGTACTTTTGCCTCACAAACGACAGCGCTCGTCACTCTCTCGCACAAACAAACAAGTAGCGCATCACACCGGTAACACGCAAATCATCGTCCATGATGCTCGTGCCACCCTTCGCCGCGCGGAGCATGTCCACCCCGCCCTGTTGGATGCCAACCTCCCCCTTGTAAATGCCATTGGCCATTAACAGCCACCCAGCGATGCGGCACCCATTCATGGCCAAAACGACGGTGATCCCAACGGCCTTGCACCCATATATAGCGCTCACCAATCCAACCCCAGTAACCTGCTACCCAAATACCATCTGGATAAGGCATCACAGGAATTACTTCAACGATCAGTGCGGGGGGTGCCATCGGCGCAACCATCACCACATCCCCACCGGGAGGAGGTATCACCACCGTCCCCGGAGGAGACACCGAGATTGTCGTATCCGGCGTCAGTGTAGGGTTAACACGAGCAGGAATCGGCGCTAACTGTGCTGGTATCGGTGTGGGCACCACAGCAGGTGCGATAACCACATTTACCCCAGCGTATGTTTGCGAAGTAAAAACACTCGTTAATGTCAACGCAAACCAGGTGCGTATAAACACTTGTCTACTCATGCTACCCCCCGAAAATATAAAATCACAAAAAGCCGTCAGGCCAACGTATTGTGCGCTAAAGCACCACACAATAATTTATATATTTTTTGTATTTTCACATTACAAATAGGCCAACAGTATCCCCTAGCGATGCTGTATTAAAAACGTAAACATAGTTTTGTCCTGTTTTGACTCAAGCAGTATGTGTCCTGTTTGCCGGGTAAATGCTTCAAAATCGCTGACCGCACCCGGATCCGTTGCAAGCACACGCAGCACTTGTCCACTCGCTAACTCAGCCAATGCTTTCTTAGTGCGCAACATAGGTAAAGGACAATTCAAACCACAGGTATCTATTTCTCTCGCAATATTCACACCATGTCCCTCTTTTTGCATAGCAATCTTCCAAAATACACGTCAATACCCATCACGTTAACAGTGCGCATACGAAATTTAACGGGCGCATCAACACAACCCTGCTTACACAAAGGCAAGCGCCCCACAGCAAAAAGCACGATAAAAGCCACATCTTTTTATCTGAACATAGCTTATACATCACGTTAAGCTTACATTGTGCGCGCCATCACTTATAATCACCGGCTCCTATTTTCTTTCTCTGTCAAGGCTTGCCCGCACATGAACGTTGCCCAAATCCGCGAAAGCTTTTTGCAATTCTTCGCCGCTCAAGGGCACACCATCGTGCGCTCCTCCAGTCTTATCCCAAGTAACGACCCGACACTGCTCTTTACCAATTCCGGTATGGTGCAATTTAAAGATGTTTTTCTTGGTGTGGCAAAACCACCCTATGTACGTGCAACAACCGCGCAACGCAGCCTGCGTGCGGGAGGCAAACATAACGATTTAGAAAACGTCGGATATACCGCACGCCATCACACTTTCTTTGAAATGCTGGGCAATTTTTCCTTTGGCGATTACTTTAAACGTGATGCCATTCGTTACGCATGGACGCTGCTCACCGAGATCTATCATCTCCCTAAAGAAAAATTACTCGTCACCGTTTATCAAGATGATGATGAAGCATTCGCAATCTGGCGCGATGAAATTGGCGTCCCGAGTACGCGCATCGTCCGTATTGGGGATAACAAAGGAGAGCGCTACGCTTCCGATAATTTCTGGCAAATGGGAGACACGGGGCCGTGCGGACCTTGTTCCGAAATTTTTTACGACCATGGCGAAAGCCTATGGGGCGGCCCCCCGGGCAGTGAGCATGAAGACGGTGATCGCTATATTGAGATCTGGAACTTAGTCTTTATGCAATTTAATCGCGATAAAGAAGGCGTACTGACCCCACTGCCACAACCGTGTGTTGATACGGGCATGGGACTAGAACGGATTGCCGCTGTTTTACAACATGTGCATAGCAATTACGCTATTGATTTATTTCAAACACTGATTAAAGCCGCGGCACGAGAAACCAATCAAACGGACCTGGGCGCCACTTCGCTGAAAGTGATCGCCGACCATATTCGTGCCTGCGCCTTTTTGATTTGCGATGGCATTATCCCTGGCAATGAAGGTCGCGCGTATGTCCTGCGCCGCATTATTCGACGTGCCATTCGTCACGGCTATAAACTCGGTGCACGCACGCCCTTCTTCCACCGCTTAGTCAATGATCTCGCCCAAGAAATGGGCGCAGCTTATCCCGAACTCCTCGCTCATCAAGTCCGTATCACCGATATCTTGCATATTGAAGAGTCGCGTTTTTTCGAAACGCTCGAACACGGCATGCTCTTACTCGAACAAACACTCACCACCTTGCAACAATCCAATAGCAAAGTGCTCGCTGGCGATTTAGCATTTAAATTACACGATACCTTTGGCTTTCCACTCGATCTCACCCAAGATGTATGCCGTGAGCTCGGATTATCAGTCGATGAAGCCGCTTTTCATCTTGCAATGACGCAACAGCGCGAAAAAGCGCGTGCCTCTGGAAAATTCAAAGCCAACGCCACCCTATCCTATAACGGTGCAAAAACAGCATTTGAAGGCTACACACAGCACGCCATAGACAATGCACGCATACTCGCCATATACACCGAAGGCGCGCCCGTCAATCAACTACATGAAGGGCAAAATGGTGTCGTCATATTAGACCGCACGCCCTTTTACGCAGAATCAGGAGGGCAAGCGGGGGATAACGGGGTATTACGTTCAGCCCATGCGCAGTTTGTTGTTAACGACACCCAAAAAATCCAAAACGAAGTATTCGGACATATCGGCACCTTAACGCAAGGGAGTTTAAGTGTGGGCGATACCGTCATCGCACAACTTGATCTCCACCCACGCACCCGCACTATGCGCAACCATAGTGCCACCCATTTATTGCACAAAGCCTTACGTCAAGTACTCGGCGACCATGTTCAGCAAAAAGGTTCTTTGGTGGATGCCGACAAAACACGCTTTGATTTTTCGCACCACAGTCCACTTACTGTAGAGCAAATCACGCAAATAGAGCAGCACGTTAATACCGAAATCATGTCAAACACGGCAACACAAGCACGCGTGATGTCTTTTGACGACGCCACACAAAGTGGTGCTGTCGCCCTCTTTGGCGAAAAATATGGCGATGCAGTGCGCGTACTCGACATTGGTAATAGTCGCGAATTATGTGGTGGTACCCATGTCACCCGCACCGGTGATATCGGTTTATTTAAAATCACTTCACAAAGCGGTGTAGCCGCCGGCATACGTCGCATCGAAGCCATTACCGGAACACAAACATTAGACTACGTACAGTTACTCGATGCACAACTGAGCGCCGCGGCCAACGCATTACATGCCTCTCCCGAAGATCTCCCTGAGCGCATTACCCAACTTCAAGCGCATATGCGTTTATTAGAAAAAGAAAGAGATCAACTTAAATCTCAATTGGCCGTCACGCAAAGCGATGCACTTTGTGCGCAGATCATCGAGCTTGATGACATCCATATCCTCGCCACACAGATCGAAGATACCGATATCAAAACTTTACGCGCTACAGCAGATCACCTGAAAGATAAATTAGGCAAAGCGATCATTGTGCTCGCTACCGTTCAAGATAACAAAGTAAGCCTTATCGCCAGTGTGGCGCCCACCTTAACCGCACATATCAAAGCGGGGGAACTCGTCAACTTTGTTGCCCAACAAGTCGGTGGTAAAGGAGGCGGCAAAGCGGAGATGGCACAAGCAGGAGGCACCGAGCCCGATAAACTTCCTCACGCACTGACGAGTGTTGTCCCGTGGGTAAAAAAAATGATGCACGAAAAATTGTCTCCCACTCAAAAATAAGCAGCCTTGCTCGCCTGACGGTATCCATTGCCATCGATACCGTCAAACAAACCCCAGCTTATTCTCTTGTATCAACGGATACATCCTACTCAACTTAACACGCTATACCTATTCGGTCTTTACGCGTTTTAGCTATTTTTAAAAAAAGCAGTTATGAAAATAAAATATCTACTTGTCAGTTTATTTACACTGGGTATGCTCAGCGCCCATGGGCGAGATATCAATACCATCCGACAAAGCGGCATACTCAAAATTGGTGTTCCCGCAGACTATGCACCGCTCGCTTTTAAAAATAAATTAGGTCAATTAGTCGGTTATGACATCGATATGGCCCATCACCTCGGAGAGCGATTGCAACTTGATATTGTGTTTATCCAAACCAGTTGGCCCACGCTATCAAAGGATTTAGCTGCCGATCATTTTGATATAGCAATGGGTGGTGTCACTGCTACACCGACAAGATCAGCAGAATTCGCACTGAGCTCACCGGTGGTCCCCAACGGCAAAATCGCTTTGGCAGCATGTTCTGTGGCCGATAAACTTCGCGATCTAAAACACATTGATCGACCCGAAATCAAGATTGTCGTTAACCCCGGGGGAACCAATCAAAGCTTTGTTGATCACCACATCAAACAAGCGCAGATTATTCGCGTAAAAGATAATTTCGCCAATATTCAAGCAATCAGAGAACACACCGCAGATATGATGGTCACAGATTTGATTGAAGGCAATTACTATCAGAATAAAGAACCCGGCATATTCTGCGTGGCCACCCCCAAAGTGTTTGAAGGCACATCCAGCTTTAAGATATATATGGTGCAAAAAAATAACCACGCCTTACTCAACGATATCAATCAATGGCTAAAAGAAGATATCAAATTACATTTAGCAAAAAAATGGGCCATTGACACACACTAAATCGCACCCTATCAAGACGCAACAAAAATATTGCATCACCGTCACACGCAGACTAAAAGCAAGATGGGGACAACTGAGAAACCAAAATGGTTGCGCACATACAAAGTGCGCAACATACAACGGCGTATCGACTGGCGCAGCCTGCAATGCCGAGTCTTCGCGTCATGATCCGAGTCCGTCTAATCAGAGATCATTTATTTGCATCACACTTGATCAGTAACAGATGGCTAATCCGATATGTGCTGACCTAGCCTTGCTAAGGCCCTCTTTTTAAGATCAACACACCCGCTTAAAAGGGCAAGCAATATTTTTTCGCTGTTAACGCACGCGCATCCCGGGCTGCGCACCTGCATCCACTTCTAGCACGTAAATCCCCCCTGCATCTGACTGCCCAGAAGCAGATAAAACCATGCCCTGCGAAACACCAAATTTCATTTTTCGGGGCGCTAAATTAGCAACCAATACTGTGTGCTTACCAATCAACTGTTCAGGCGTATACGCTGAGCGAATACCAGAAAATACATTGCGTGTTGTCTGCTCACCCACATCCAGCGTGAGCTGCAATAACTTCTCTGAGCCAGCGACATACTGACAATCCACAATCTTGGCAATACGTAAATCTATCTTGGCAAACTCATCGATCGAAATGGGCGCACCGATCGCTTCTATCCCATCCTTTGTCGTTACCGCCATCTCATTCACCACCGATTGCACCGCCGCCTTTGATACAGCTCCCAACTCAGAAGGCATCGTCGCACCATTGCGCACAAGTAAATCAGTAATATGCGCAGCCTCCAAGCGACGCATTAAGTGTTGATAAGCAAGAATCGGATGAATCGCACGCAGTGGGCAAGACACATCTGCCCAAGTCAATGGCGCAATCGATAAAAACGTCTCGGCACCTAAAGCTAACGACGGCAATACCGGCTTGAGATACAAAGTCAGTAAACGAAATGCTTCAAGCGCCACGCTACACGTCGCATGAAGTGCTTGCGCCTGTGCACTATCTTTTGCCAGCTCCCAAGGTTTATGGGTGTCTACATAGGCATTCACCGCATCTGCCAATTCCATCACCCATCGCAACGCGCGACTATATTCGCGAGCCTCATAGTGCGCGGCAAGCTCTTCTGCTGCTTGCCGTAACTGCGTAATTAAAGGGTGATTAAGCGCAGCCTCATCGACTTTACCGGCAAATCGTTTAACTAAAAAATTAGCGCTACGACTAGCAATATTAAGATACTTACCGACCAAATCACTATTTACGCGTGCGACAAAATCATCCAAACTTAAATCCAAATCTTCCATCGATGCATTTAAGCGCGCAGCAAAGTAATAACGCAACCACTCTGGATTTAACCCAGCGTCCAAGTAGCTCGCAGCAGTGATAAAAGTGCCGCGTGACTTACTCATTTTTTCGCCATTGACGGTTAAAAAACCATGCGCAAAGACATTGGTCGGCGTGCGATATCCTGAAAACTGTAAGGTCGCCGGCCAAAATAGGGTGTGAAAATACAAAATATCTTTACCGATAAAATGCACCATCTCGGTCACACTATCAGGCTTAACCCACTCTTGAAAATCAAGTCCACGTAACTCGCATAATTTTTTAAAGCTTGCTAAATAACCAATTGGTGCATCTAGCCACACATAAAAATATTTTCCAGGTGCATCGGGAATCTCAAAACCAAAATAAGGCGCATCGCGCGAAATATCCCAATCACTCAATTTTTCTTGCGCGGTTAACGCATCGTTACCCAACCACTCTTTCATCTTATTGCGTGCCTCTGCTTGCAGCGGGGTACGCACTTGCGTCCAGTCATATAAAAAATGCGCACAACGAGGATCCGATAATTTGAAAAAATAGTGCTGCGAAACTTTTCGTATCGGTGTTGCCCCACTTACCGCAGAATAAGGATTTTTTAAATCTGTCGGCGAATACGTGGCACCACACACCTCGCAGGCATCGCCATATTGATCTTTAGCTTTACATTTCGGACACTCGCCCTTGATAAAACGATCGGGCAAAAACATTTCTTTAACCGGATCATAGAATTGTTCAATCTCGCGCTGAGCAATCAAACCCGCCTCGCGTAAGGAGAGATATATCTGCTGGCATAAGCTACGATTCTCTTCACTATCTGTAGAATGGTAATGATCAAACGACACCAGAAAACGGTCAAAATCTGTTTTATGTTCTTGCCATACGCGATTAATTAACTGCGTCGTGCTAATGCCTTCTTTCTCGGCACGCAACATCACCGCGGTGCCATGCGTATCGTCGGCACAAACAAAATAAGTTTCATGTCCACGCATACGCTGAAAACGCACCCAAATATCAGATTGAATGTATTCCAACAAATGCCCAATATGAATTTGACCATTGGCATAGGGAAGAGCAGCAGTAACAAGAATACGACGCGGATTCATAGACACAACTTTTTAGAAAAAATATTAGACGGATAACGCTTAAGACATCGGCCAAGCATGTTTATTCATTATTTTTTAAATACGATCACATTCGACCTATATCAACAAAACAAGCGCACCGCCGCCCACAACGCGTTGGCAAAGAGCGTAGAGAAGTGCAGGAAACCGTGTTTAGTACAGTCGCGTTATGTAAGCCCATAACCAATAACCACATTATTTATGGCGTGAGTCTTTCAGGCTCACCGTACGATTAAAAATAAGCCTACCGGGCTGTGTATCAACCCGATCCGCAACAAAATAACCGTGCCGCTCAAACTGAAAATGTTGCTCCGGTAATGCCTGCGCCAAACTCGGTTCAGCATAGGCATGAACCACTTCTTTAGAGTGCGGATTAAGCGAAGCAACAAAATTACGCTCACTTGTATCAGGCTGCGCATCCATAAATAAAGGTGCATATAACCTTACCTCAGTCGACACTGCCTGTGCTGCACTCACCCAATGAATATTACCTTTGACTTTATAAAGATCGGAACCCGCAGTACCACTTTTGCTATCCACAAAATAATGCGCATGGACTGCCACCACCTGCCCTTGTTCATCCTTATCGCACCCAATGCATTCGATCACAAAACCATAACGTAAGCGCACCCGGTTACCCGGAGATAATCTAAAGAAACCTTTGCTGGGTACCTCCATAAAATCTTCTTGCTCAATCCACAGCTCACGGGTGAATTGAAATGATCGCTGTCCTAACTCAGAGCGCGCAGCATGCACCGGTGCCACGCACGCTTCGTGATGCCCCTCTAAAAAATTATCGATAATTAATTTAAGCGGGCGCAACACCACGGTTGCACGCGGTGCCTTGGGCTCCAAATCATCACGCAATGCTTGATCAAGTACGGCCATCTCAATCCAACTATCTGCTTTCGCCACACCAATGCGCTCACAAAAAAGACGGATACTTTCCGGTGTAAATCCTCGCCGGCGCAAACCTACCAGTGTAGGCATACGCGGATCATCCCACCCCTCCACATGGTTTTCTTCCACCAAGGTAAGCAACTTACGCTTACTCGTAATCGCATGCGTCAAATTAAGTCGAGCAAACTCATACTGTTTTGGTAAAGGAGGAGGCAATGCGCCCAACTCACACAACTGCGTCAGTATCCAGTTATATAGAGGGCGATTATTTTCAAACTCTAAAGTACATAAAGAATGGGTGACCGACTCCAAGGCATCCGAAACACAATGGGTAAAGTCATACATAGGGTAAATACACCAACGATTCTCCGTACGATGATGATATGCATGACGAACACGATACAACACCGGATCACGCATCACCACATTAGGCGCAGCCATATCAATTTTGGCGCGCAACACCTGCTCCCCATCGGCAAACTTGCCCGCACGCATCGCGCGAAACAAAGCTAAATTTTCCTCAGCCGAGCGCTCACGAAATGGACTCGCTAACCCCGCCTCAGTCAAACTTCCACGCGTCGCGCGAATCGTATCCGCATCTTGGCTATCTACATAAGCACAACCATGCGCGATTAACATCTCCGCGAATGCATACAGGGTCTCGAAATAATCACTCGCATAGTACACATGCGAGCGACCTTGATGTTCCCAAGAAAAACCTAACCACTGCACCACATCCAAAATACTATCAACGTACTCCTGTCCTTCTTTCGTCGGATTTGTGTCATCAAAACGCATATGACAACGTGCGCCTCCGTGCGCATCGTAATCACGCGCTATACCAAAATTAAGACAAATACTTTTTGCATGACCTACATGCAAATAACCATTGGGTTCAGGGGGAAAACGCGTCACGACAGGGGGCAATGGCCGTCCATCGCGATCAATCCGTCCACGGTAAGTGCCGTTGGCCAAATCACGATCAATAATGGCACGCAAAAAATTGGAGGGCGCCGCATCAACATGCTCAGCAGAAGCCGTTAAAGGAGAAGGAATAGTAGGGGGATTCATACATCGTACTCACAGAAAACGCTATTTTAGCTTTAAAGCCCATAAAAAAGCGTTCTCACGCAAGGTAGACCGATATACACAACGAAGCTTGTCTTTGTTCGTGATATCACCCCGCTCTTTAATCAAGCTTGCCGGGCCCACAAAATACTTACCGCACATTGAGCGATATGCCCTCACCTATAAGCCGTAGTCACTTAGTTCACATCCCTAAGCTTATTGCTTCGGCACATCACAAATATGTGAATCACTCTATATACAAAAAATAACATTTAATGCGGGAACTATATATAGTGCGCACCCTAGAGGTAAACGACATTGCGATTACAACCTCAAGTACAAAATGTTCACAGTACCCATTTATAAAATATATCCAATTAATATAACAATATAAGCCGCATTGACAATTGCCTACAACATGCTCCCACTTCGTCACATCATTCAATTAGCACGACTTATTTTTTGCGTTTTTACCACGCTTGTTTATGCTGAACAAAATAACCTCATACCAACGGTCGCCGCAAATGCGCCTGTCATTACAATCAATACACCGAATGAACATGGGCTATCGCATAATCGATACGACAAGTTTGATGTAGGTGTCGAAGGCGTGCGATTCAATAATGACCAAACAAGCAATCCAAATTTACGAGATCGTGCAGCCAGTGTTATTTTGAATGAAGTCACTGGCGCACAGCGTAGCGAGTTGAATGGATTGATGGAAATCATGGGTCAGCGTGCAGACTTAGTGATTGCAAATCCAAATGGGATTACTT
>JADYYQ010000039.1 GCA_020853585.1 Ottowia sp. | reverse complement strand
TTCCAATACAAGTTTGACCGCCTCGCCGCGATACTCTTTTGTGTAGCTTTCTTGCTTGCTCATCCTTGCTCCAATTTTAGGTAATATACCAAGTTGGAGTGTCCGAATTTGTCAGGCTACCTCAAAAAGAGCCGTCAAAACAGGCTTTGTTCATGCAGATGGCTCAGCCGATCTCACTGCACTGTTTCGCTATAAAAAACAAAGGTCAGCCTTAAAGCACGGATTCACACATCCAGATGGCTCGCCTGATCTCGCTGCATTCGCTCACTACCAAAAACAAAAAACAGCCTTAAAGCACGGATTCCAAAACCCAGACGGCACAGCCAATGTCTCGCAGTTTCAACATGAAGAATATAAAAAAGGAGCCGTCAAAGCAGGCTTTGTCCATGCAGATGGTTCCCCCAACACAGCCGCCTACGCTAGGCACTTGAATCAAAAATATCAACGCCACATAAATAGAAGCAGTCCTTAAAAAACACATACCCCATTAAAGAATAAGCACGATCCGAAAAAACAAATCAATCTGAAAAACAAATGGAACAACCCATGCGCTAAAGCGACTTACCTTTACATTCATAACGAAGGCAAGTATTTGCAACGCGGTATCCAATCTATATCGAATATAACAACGCATGCTTAACGCAACATGCGCACATTGATATCGTCAGTAGATAACGTTGCTATCAAGTTTTATCTCCAACCTAATGCCTGTTTTCATGCTGATATCACTATGTTTTCAATTAATCGTATTCTCAATTCAGCTTTTTCTACTCGTACCAAAACTCTCGCACCCGAACCCTCTCCAACTCAGCGTACGAATATGTTCCCACCAGGCCCCACTTTAATGTGCCTACCTAATACGCATACATCTATCCTCATCGCATATAAACAACCTCAAACATTACCCTGCGAAAAAAATCAGCCTATCGCATGCACAAGCCACACCCCTAATGCGCAGATCGATAATCAAATCACGCTAAACCATTTCAGCGCCACCCCGCCTCGTCATCTCTGCATTCATGATGCAACTATGTCTCCTGAAAAAATAGCGCCAAATACATCTGCCGCCGAGCAAAATAACTCACCTAAGCAAAAAAAAGATCATTCGCTCACGCCCAGACAAAAACAAGCGTTAAAGTATGGATTCATATATCCCGATGGCTCACCTAATTTGACTGCACTGACACACTATCGAAAGCAAAACACCGCATTGAGAGCAGGGTTCGCTCACCCTGATGGCTCGGCTGATATCGCTGCACTCGTTCTTCATCAAAAACGCAGCTCAGCCTTAAAGCGGGGACTCACCCATTCTGATGGCTCACCTAATTTGGTGGCACTCGACCAATATCACCGGGGGAAAACAGCGTTAAATGCGGGCTTCACCTATCCCGATGGCTCGCCTAATCTCACTGCCCTGACTCGCCACCAAAAGCAAAACACAGCCTTAAAACACGGATTCGCCTATCCCGATGGCTCAGCTAACGTCACGCAATTTCGACGTTACGAATCTAAAAGAAGAGCTGTCAAAGCAGGCTTTGTCGATGCAGATGGCTCACCCGATCTAAAAGCTTACTATCGTCATTTAAATCAAAAATCATATCAACGCGCCCTCAAGGCAGAGATGGCCATGAAAAAATAAGATACCCGTCAATGCACCTGATCGCCCTAGCCGGTATTGCAAGGACAAAACAAAAAACGCCCTGTGAGAACCAACGCTGCAAAGTAGCGTGCAGTCCTTGGGATAATCACGCAATACACTTACGACACGTTCAATGTTAGCCAACAGGTTATTGATGCCTACATTTTTACTCAATAAAAAAATATTAAGCTAGGCCATTTTAGGTTGACGGCAACATGTATTGGCGCGACATAAAGAATCTGTAAACCTCGCACATGGCGCTCACACCCTCACACACCCTGCGACTTATTGACAGAAATTAATTTATGCCGAATGTTGATTGGCAACATCCATCAATAAGCGCCGTAATAGAGGTACATTGTCTTGCTCCATTGCTTGTGCCAACTGATCAAGCGCTTCATCAAGCGCTAAGCCATGCAATCCGTATTCATTGGCATGCATAATTTTGGGATGAGATGTATTCTGTGCATTACTTTGGGCGATTAATAATTCTTCGTAAAGTTTTTCACCAGGACGCAACCCCGTCACCACAATCTCAATATCACCTTGTGGAGACAGCTCATCACGCACGCTATGTCCTGCCAAGCGAATCATATTTTGCGCAAGATCGATGATCTTGATGGGCTCACCCATATCCAGCAAAAATATTTCCCCCCCCTGAGCGAAACTACCTGCCTGAATCACTAACTCCACCGCTTCGTGAATCGACATAAAATAGCGCGTAACGTGTGCGTGCGTCACTGTCACCGGCCCGCCTTGCGCAATTTGTTCTTTAAATAAAGGAATCACCGAACCAGATGATCCCAATACATTACCAAAGCGCACGGCACAAAAACGCGTTTGGTAATTCGCCAATTTGGCACGTTCGGCACAGTCTTGCACAATCAATTCTGCCCAACGTTTTGTCGCCCCCATCACATTTGTCGGGCGCACCGCTTTATCTGTCGAAATCAAGACAAAAGTTTCTACTTGTGCTGCTTGTACAGCCTGCGCCAAAGCTCGTGTCCCAAAAATATTATTACGGACCCCTTCGATCACATTATGCTCAACAAGCGGCACATGCTTATGTGCCGCAGCATGGTAGACCGTATGCACCGCATGCTCTTCTAGAAGAGCAGTGATTAACTGCCTATTTTGTACACATCCTAAACAAGGAATAACCAGTCCAGTTGCCAAATGCACTAAGGAACGATGAATTTGATACAGCGCATGCTCATTGCTTTCTAGCAAAACCATACAAGAAGGATTCAGCGCAGCAATTTGACGGCACAACTCTGAACCAATCGATCCACCCGCGCCGGTAATCAAAACATTTTTTCCGGTAATACACCGCGCAAGTAAGGCTTGGTCTGCCGCTACAACTTCTCGCCCCAGCAAATCACCAATATCCACCTCACGCAGCATATTGACTAAATGTCGGCCACTCGCAATATCAGAAAGCGCCGGCAATATACGAACACGCAGTGAATATTGCTCTAAAAAAGCAACCACTTCTTTGCGACGCGCATGCGAACTGGTGGGCAACGTGACAATCACATCATGAATGTCAAAGCGACGAATTAAAATAGGTAATTGCTTAGGGGCATACACACGCAAACCCCCAATATCTTTGCCATGCAAGGCAAGATTGTCATCCAAAAAACCCGCAGGGAAAAACGAACGTCCTTGCTGCAAAGAAGCGGCTAACTGTCGGCCCGCATTACCTGCTCCGTAAATCAACACTTGTCGGCCCGCGTAACGTACACGTTGAGGTAACCACAATAACCATCGCGCAGAAAAACGCACGCCGCCAATCAACACCACGCTAAGCAAGCCATATAACAAGGGCACAGCACGCGGCACACCTTGTGCGCCGGTCATTTGTGTCATAAAAGCAAGCGCTGACCAAACCAAAGTCGACAATGCAACGCCCTTTAACACCGACCACAAAGCATGCTCGCCCATATAACGGATCACGGAGCGATACAAACCCATCTTCAGAAAAATAGGCACAGCCAATAAAGGTGCCGCCGCCATCAATATAAATTGCGCTTCATTGGGCACAAAAAAATCACCAAAACGTAATGCATAAGCCGCCCATACCGA
This sequence comes from Ottowia sp., assembly GCA_020853585.1. GTDB lineage: Bacteria > Pseudomonadota > Gammaproteobacteria > Burkholderiales > Burkholderiaceae > JADYYQ01. The sequence continues at coordinate 3,351 of JADYYQ010000039.1, read as the reverse complement.
AAAGCTTAACAACACCAAATCAGCCATTAACATCATCATCTGCTTCCACACCCGTGGCATATGGGCCAGTAATCCAAACAGATGTTTAAGCATGAAGTCTTTTCCTTAGATCTACATCAAAAAATATCGCACAAACAATAAGAGGAACATACGCCACCATCACGCAATACCATGCCCAATAGGGGTAAGCCAAAGAAGCCCATGCCAATGGCGCTAACCACATTACATTAATGATTATCGTCAACACAGTGACTGGACGGTGTGCGCGCAAGCGTCGCGCAAGCTGCTGATAAATATGGCTTCGATGCGCTTCAAACCATCTTTCCCCACGGATCATGCGTCGCAATAATGTTATCGTTGCATCCACAATAAATACCGCCCCCAAAATCAGCCAAACAGGATAAGTCAGCCACCGTTCCTGTATCGATAGCTGAGTCGATACAAATATAAAAAAAGCCAAATACATGCTACCGACATCACCCATAAAAATTTTTGCGGGAGGCCAATTAATCACCCCAAATCCAGCTGTTGCCGCTGCTACCCCCAACATCCATAGCCACAGATGTGTGTCCATGCACTGCGGTGAAAATAAAGCACCTAAACTGGCCGCCATCACCAACATAAAAAAAGCTTGCGCACTCGCTAAGCCATCAATACCATCCATAAAATTAAAGAGGTTGGCCCACCATAGCCCACTCAAAAGGAGAAGCCCAGAAAAAAATACAGCACACCACCCCCCATAGGGCTGTGCAGCAAAGGTATGCCAAAGATCAGCAAAACTACCTAAGGTCCATAACAGCAATGTGTACACCATCATCTGCATCATAAAACGCAATCGCGCCGACAATGGCGACACATCATCGCGCAATCCCATCATGGCCAGTACAAGTGACAAAACCAGCACAATCCATCCTTGCGCACCCTGCCCCCATACAGCATAGATACCTGCGCAGGTGCCTGCCAATACAATCCCGATTCCCCCGCTATGCGGTGTGGGCAGCGTGTGAGATGAGCGATGATTAGGTGCCTGTACTAAACCAAGCTGATCAGCATAGCGACATACTAAGTGGGTAATAAAAAAACTAACAAAAAATAGACTGCCGAAATAAAACACATCCATGGAGATAGCCACTTTCTGAAAACATCCTGTACTTATGACACTGAATCACTCACGATATCAGTCCTCTCATTGAGCACATCGGTAAAAATTTCAATCTTGCGCTCACTTAGCAGCAACGGTACTGCACTCATTTTCTGCCATTGTTGTTCAAGCACAGACGCAAAATGCGCCGCATCGCTATGCGGTAAAACATAACACTCCATCCAAGTGATATGTCCTTCGTCGATGCGACGTTGTATACGACCATAAATACCCGTTCGCTTACCCACGGCATACAAAAAATCATAAAGCTGGGGAGCACATTCCGAGGCATCCAATGAAGTGCGGTAATACACATAAAGAGACTGGACCATACTGATTTCAATTTACCTATTTAGCAGTCGATTAACCGTCACATTTTTCTGCACCCGCAAAAAGCAAGCGATGCAGTATCGTCCTGACAGTAAATCCATACCCACATAAAACGCTTTTCGCTCAAACAGTCACTTAACGCACCCAACCATTCAAACTACAAGGGAAGCACTTACAAAAGCACACCATCAACACAATCCTGCGACGTTTATCCTATTAAAAAATAGAAGACGCAAGATGCACTACGCATTATGAATGCACGATCACTTCGCTTTACTCACGCCATGTTTACGGATAAACAACAGGCTAGTCTTGCGCGGGCAAGCTATACGGCAAAGCTTGGTACGACAATACCGGACCATTCACATCATGCAAATGCACGGACCCAGACGTTAATGCAGCAAGCTTAAGCTCAACTAACAGATCGTATCTACCCGAATCATGCAAACCCAATGCGGCATTCACCACCATGCCACAAGGTTGATCGGGATCAGCGCTGTGCACCACCGACATACCTGGCTCAACACGCATCTGCGTCTCTACATAGGCCCGCTGCAAACGACGTTTGATCGTGCCACGATATTGACTGCGTGCCACAATTTCTTGGCCGGGATAACATCCCTTTTTAAAATTAACGCCACCCAATATTTCAAAATTAATCATTTGTGGAACAAACTGCTCTTGTGTCGCCATGGTAATACGCGGCACGCCCGCCTCAATTTCTAAACTATCCCATACTGCAGAAGGGCACAATGGCAATATCTGAGACAACTGCGCCGTCGCTTTAGGCATATCAGCGTGCGCTATCACATAGATCAAACGACATTGCCCTGCCACATCGTCTAAACGCAACAACGTGCCCCACACACTCTCAACTAACTGGCCCGATGCCGTAGGTATAAGCGGTATAGCCTTAGTCAAGGTTGACTGCGGACCCACAAGCGTCAACATGCCATAAGCTTGACTTATATCTTCTAATTTAACTTTTGCGCGTAAGACAAACATTGATAAACGCTTAATCAGTGCAGCGGATATATCATGGGACACCAATAACATCACCGTATCCGTATCAGCAGTCACATCGCGCCAGTAATACATCGAGGCAAATAAGCGACCCTTAACAGAACAAAGTCCCCCTAAGCGAAACGTATTCAGTACAAGATCAGAAACCGAATTCGTCAACTGTTGATGCAAAAACGCAAGCGCATCAACACCGCGCACGGCAATTAAACTTTGGGTAGTAAGTGGGCAAAAACCATAATCTAACGGCATAGTCATTCGTGTAATAAAAAATTACCTACACAGCAAATGCACACGCATACACAGCAGGCTATCTTATTATATTAGAGCTTGCCTATCGCAAGCCATTAAACCCGCTATGACTATCAACAATTTCAGCACATAACGTACAAACTGATGATCCATACCTTATCCCTACATGGCAAAGGCAATCCCTCACTTATCTCCTTATATTTCAAAAACAGTGTCGTATAACAAAAGCACATCGCCCGTTCACATTAAGCAAAATTTCGATTACGCAAAAAAACACATAACACCGGGTATCATATAAGCACTCTTTCCCCTCGATTATTCATGTCCTTACAACCTTTCTTTTCTCGCTTATTCATGTTACTGAGCGCACTACTCGTCGCGTTCGCAACTTGGGTTTATCTGCCGATTACTTTATCTAAGTCATCCGTCGAGGTCATGATCGCACCCAATACGAGTGCTTGGGGTATTGCACACGCCCTCACAAATAACGGCGTCACCCAGCAAACCGAATTGTTTTACCTAAGTGTGCGTGTATTACAGCTATGCGCTTACAAACTAAAAGCAGGTACATACCTTATAGATAGCGGCATGAGCCCCCAACAAATTTT
>JADYYQ010000038.1 GCA_020853585.1 Ottowia sp. | reverse complement strand
TTCCAATACAAGTTTGACCGCCTCGCCGCGATACTCTTTTGTGTAGCTTTCTTGCTTGCTCATCCTTGCTCCAATTTTAGGTAATATACCAAGTTGGAGTGTCCGAATTTGTCAGGCTACCTCAAAAGTGAACTTAAAAAATATTTCAAATAGGGGCAAGGTCATGGTGATACGAAATATTGCTGAGCTAGTACAAGAGGCATTGTTGGAGATAGGATGCGATCCAAGCTTGTTTAAGAAAATAGATAGCCATTCCGCGATAGAGTTAAATTTTCATGACCGCCCCAGTATTTTTGTCAGTCAAAAAGAGGAGGAGATTTGGTTGTGGTCGAGAATGGCCGAACCCCGTGACGATGTGTTTGATCGGCTTGCGCCCGATTTACTGAAAATGCTGATGCAAGGATATCCATTTATTCGCGGTGAGCATCCTTCTTTGGCCGCTAATGACGGGTATCTTGATTTGAAAGTCCTTGTCCATGATGACTATTTGAGTGATGGCGTACGTTTTGCAGAAGCATTAAATAGCTTTTTTGAATGCACTGAGAAATTTAGTCAGATTATTCGATAGCGAACGGATTAAATGATGGGGTCATCGCCATTCTAAGTCCTCATATATTCATTGCGTGGAGATTGAGCTAGTCTTAACCAGCCCTCTAAAGCGATAGGTAACAACAGTGTTACTTGTCTCTTGAGGGTTTTCTGCGCAGTGATAAATCGATGGGCTATTACACACGTAGAGCTTATCGATTGAGTGGGCAATGATTGCGCTTAAAGTGGGGTAGAGGATAGGTGCGCTAATCGTTGTGGTAGCGCTAGTATTGCCGCGCGGTTACTGGGAGAAAAGCACAGTGTAGCTGCGTCATACCACGGCATCCAACGGTACTGAAGGTGCTCTCTGGGAGCGAGTGTGATAGGTATAAGCCTTGGCACTTCAAGGCTAAACCAATGTTCTGTATTGCGATTTACATGCGGGGCGTAACGATGTCGCCATTGGGGGTAAATCTCATATTCCGTAGTATGTTGCCAGTCTCGTAAGGCATAGGCGTTAAGTGTTGTGATATCAATCGATGTCTCTTCTTTTACTTCACGCTGCGCCGCCCATGCTAGGGGTTCGTTAAGATGATCTAAGCTGCCTGTGACGGATTGCCAAAACCCTTGTTTGTCCGCGCGCTCAAGTAATAAAACGTCGAGCGCGGGCGTATGGATAACCACTAAGATGGAAATTGGAATTTTATAGTCCATATTTCCGTTGCACCTTAGCTTGTTTGCACCGGATTACGTACGCGAATATGGAGTTCGCGTAATTGTTTTTCGTCCACGGGACTGGGTGCTTGCGTTAGCAGGCATTGGGCGCGTTGAGTTTTCGGAAAAGCAATCACATCGCGAATTGAATCAGCACCCGTCATCATCGTAATAATGCGATCCAAGCCAAAAGCGACACCACCGTGTGGCGGGGCACCATATTGCAAAGCATCCAGTAAAAAGCCGAATTTTTCTTGCGCTTCTTGGTCTGTTAGTTTGAGCGCATTAAATACTTTACGTTGCACTTCTTCGCGGTGAATACGTACCGAACCGCCCCCGATCTCTGAGCCGTTGAGCACCATATCGTAAGCTTTAGCTAAACATTGCCCCGGATCTGTTTCAAGATAATTAATGTGCTCATCTTTGGGGCTTGTAAACGGATGGTGACAAGCCACCCAACGTGCGTTTGTTTCATCGTATTCAAACATGGGAAAGTCGATTACCCATAGAGGCTTCCACCCTTGTTCAAAAATACCTTGACGCGTTGCCCATTCGGAGAGGCCTATTTTTAAGCGCAGTGCACCGATGGCATCGTTCACAATTTTGGCACGATCGGCACCAAAGAAAATTAAGTCGCCTGCTTGTGCGCCGCATCGTTGCAGCACAGTTTTAAGGGCAACATCATGAATATTTTTGATGATCGGTGATTGCAAGCCCGCACGAAAATCATCGCCTTCACTCAGTGCATTGACTTTAATCCATGCAAGTCCTTTTGCGCCATAGATAGCAACGAACTCAGTGTAAGCATCGATCTCGCTGCGAGAAATATTTGCCCCACCTGGAATGCAGAGGGCTACAACGCGACCGTTTTCGCTATTAGCGGGACCACTAAATACTTTGAAGTCGACATCGCGCATGATGTCAGTGAGCTCTGTGAATTCGAGTTTGACCCGCAGATCTGGTTTGTCTGAGCCAAAGCGGAACATGGCTTCGCTATAGCGCATGACTGGAAATGGCTCGACCAAAGCAATATCTAAACTGTTTTTAAATACCGTGCGCATCATGTGTTCGAATAAATCACGAATCTCTTGCTCGCTCATAAACGAGGTTTCGCAATCAATTTGCGTGAATTCTGGCTGACGATCTGCACGTAAATCTTCATCGCGAAAACATTTTGTGATTTGGTAATAGCGATCAAATCCTGACACCATCAGCAGCTGTTTAAATAACTGTGGGGATTGTGGCAGTGCAAAAAACTGACCATCATGTACACGAGAGGGGACAAGATAATCACGTGCACCTTCGGGTGTGCTTTTTGTCAGCATGGGTGTTTCGATATCAATAAATCCGGCAGCGTCGAGATATTTACGAACTTCCATGGCAACACGGTAGCGCAAACGCAAGTTTTTTTGCATCTGTGGACGCCGTAAATCAAGTACGCGATGCGTGAGTCGAGTCGTCTCTGACAGATTATCGTCGTCTAATTGGAAGGGGGGAGTGACGGAGGCATTCAGTACATTGAGCTCCTGGCAAAGTACTTCAATACTGCCACTGACCATATCGGTATTTTCGGCACCGCTTGGACGCAAACGTACTTCACCGATGATTTGAATGCAGAATTCATTACGTACGCTTTCCGCGATAGCAAAGAGATTGGCACGATCAGGGTTACATACGACTTGCACACAGCCTTCACGATCACGTAGGTCAATAAAAATAACACCACCATGGTCTCTGCGACGATTGACCCAACCACATAGGCGCACTTGTTGACCTTGTAATTGTTCAGTGACAAGACCGCAGTAATGACTACGCATAGATATATTCATTTTTTAAACCTTGTTTTTAAAAAAATTGCTGTGATCAATTATGTTGGCAATGGTGTTGTGTATCGGTCTTATCAATGCCTGGTACGTTTGGGCAGTGCTTGCCGGCATCCTCATTTTTTAAAAAGCGCGATGCAAAAAAATGATTTAGGGCAGCATAGGTAAATGTGCAGGCGCCACGACGCCCATTGAAACAATATACTTAAGGGCTTCATCCACACTCATATCCAGCTCGATAACATCTGCACAGGCAAACATCAAAAAAAATCCAGATGTTGGGTTAGGTGTCGTGGGCAAATAAACGCTTACGTAATCGCCTTTTAAATGATTGACCACATCCCCACCGGGGGTACCTGTTAAAAAAGCGATGGCCCAGACGCCTGGGCGTGGATAAGGGACGAGTAATGCTTTGCGAAAAGCATGACCATTGCTTGAAAATAAGGTGTCCGATACTTGCTTAACGCTGGAGTAAATTGATTTAACGATGGGGATACGTGCCAGTAATTTATCCCATTGGCGTAATGCCCATTGGCCAAATATATTGGCGGCAAATGCACCTGTTACCAGAATACCCAGTAGTACCAAAATCACACCGATGCCGGGTGTGTCGCGTAATTCGAGCAGTACAGGTTGTAGGCTATCGGGAGAAAGTACGGTCAGTACACCAATCATCCAACCAAATACGGAATCAAGTGTGCCTAACATCCACACAATCACCCAAATGGTGATAGCGAGAGGGGCCCAGACAAGCAGTCCGGTAACAAAATATTTTTTTGCTGAGATCATCCTGAACGCTAAGTTTTAGCGGTTGCTGAAGGTGCGCTAGGGGTGGCTGAGGGCGACACCGGAGTTGAGGCAGGCGTCGGTTGCGTATGTGTTGTGCTATTTTTGCCTTCACTCACATGACCTGTGGGATGATTTGTGGTGGCAGCTGAGGTATTTGTATTAGCGTTGTTGTTGGATACAGCGCTTTCGCTTGACGTGGGGGCGGGCGCATCGCTGGTTGCTGCCTCACTGTCGCGTGCGTTTGTTTTTTTGTCACCACGAAAGTCGGTGACATACCAACCTGTGCCTTTGAGTTGAAACCCGGCAGCAGTGACTTGCTTGGTAAACGTAGCTTGGCCGCATTCGGGGCAGTCGGCCAAAGGAGTATCACTAATTTTTTGCAGTACGTCTTTGGCATAGCCACAGGCGCTGCAACGGTAAGCATAAATGGGCATAGGGAAAAATAAGCTGAATGAATCGCGCCCGATTATAACTGTTTGTGGCCGGATGCTGGGTGGACAGGCAATAATGCATGGCAAATAGGGTTGTATGTCCCGTTTGGCCGGGGGTTGTAATGTGAAGTAAGGTTTCAAAAAGAGGTGAGCGGGGTATCACTATCGGATACGAGCGTTGCTTAGGTAAATGATAGCCAACAAGTAAAGTGCTTATATAGCTAGCTCCAAGGATGTATTGAGTCTTGTATAAGCCATGTGAATAGTGAACGCACGTATGTGTGCTGGTGTGATTGGGTACTGCAAGTAGGTTGCGATAGAGTTTAACTAATAAAGCAGGAAGTGTTGCGTAAATAAAAAATCCCCATGCACGTTGTATTGTGCATGGGGATCGGGGGAAGATACCGTGAGGTATCTTTTTCTAATGCGGCATAGACTGACTGCCGTTATTAACTACATTGCGATGACGGTATTGCTTAGTTATTAAAGTTCCCGTCGTTGGCATCGTTTAAGTCTGTCACGTTGTTGTCGAATAGCCCGGCGTCGCCGTTGTTGATACTAATAGTAGGCACTGTCTGCGCATGACTCGTATTGTTGCTGGCCGTCGTGAGAGGTTGCAACAAATTATTGTTGAGTCCTACTTCTTCATTTGCTACCGGTGGTGTTGCAAAAAATTGCTTCGTATCCCGGTCAAACGTTAAGCGTGTCTCGAGATTAGTTTTTGCAAGTAGTTTAGCGGCACGGTCGTTCGTGAGGGCTGTGCGGTTAAGCAGACTAATCGCGAAGGCGGTATCAGCAGCCTCTTTTTTCGCTGCGTTGTCTTCATTGATCAATGCTACCAATTCTCCCAAGTTACTAAATGACGTGCCTGGTCGTTGGAGCAATTCAGCGATTTGTGCTTTTTGCGCCGCATAGGCGGACTTGTCATCTTGGATTGGGATAATCTTATTTTTAAGATAAGGGCTATCAATATTGCCAAAGAGAATATCTTCATCCTGTACTTTAATATTGTCACTATTAAAGATCAGATCATTTAAGGCGCTATTTTCCGAGCTTAATGCGATTTTTCTAAGGCCCGATTTAACACTACCTGTATCACCAACGATATCATCTGTGATAAACGCTTTAATGACATCTTGCTCGGTCACTAGGGTAGGTTTGACGGCTAAACGTTGGTTAATCAAGGGAACCGCATTTCTTTGGGTACGATCTAAGAATTTATCGTCCATAGAATTTTTTATTTGATTGCTCAATGATTCAGTTGAACCATTTTTGATGCGGCTAAAAAAGTCTCTAATAAAATTAGGGATACGACTTTCTTTTTTACCGTAAGCTAAATTATGACCACTACGCAGTTTGTCATTATCATACCCAATCTGGATAAGACGCCCTGCGATGTCTTTTTTTCTTTCCTCTCTGTGGATGCCGTTATCTGCATTTACATAATCATTCAACGCCGCTTTGTTTTTGAAGATAAGAGGAGGTTTGCCACTTAATTCGACGACAGGAGGACGGCTAACGGGCGTAGACGAGCTGACTGCTGTTTTATCTATATTGCCTTTTACGGATTCGGCTACAAGAATTTTGTTAAGTTGCTTGGTTTCCGATTTGCTAGACACGCTGCGTATTTTTCCAAATAAGGCAGATAAGCTGAAATTATTGCGTACGTTCTTAATAATGCTATCTTTTTGAAAAAAATTACGTAAGTTCGCAACAAAACTTTTTCCGACTGGTGCAAAGCGCGTGCCATTGTCAGATTCAACGACAGCGTAATCGCGATTTTTCACCGAAAATCTACCGGCTTGTTTTATTTCATTAAGTGCAGCTGAACTATTTTTAATTTGATCAACACTACTAAATGCTGGTACCTTATCCATTGCTTACCCCTAAAAATTAAAAAATTTATTTTTAAGTTTTATCCCAAAACCCATTGCGGATTAGTGACTCGTAGAATCTCCAATGCAATGCGGTCTAAGAAAACTTGTATAGCAGTCTATGCTTCGGGTTAGTTCGGTCTTCGCAAATTTGCCACTTTTTTCGCATAATTACACGCTCATGATATTTGGCTATATTGCTTGTGAGATTTCTGCTTATGCAACCGGTTTTTTTCCTTAAAAGAGGTTCCTGCATAACTGATTGCACCCTCCAATCTCTGTGTTGGGCAGTACTCGAAATGCTTGTGTACATCCGGCTTTCTGCGAGCCGGGAGGCAGCCTAGATCTTGATGCGTTCGCGAAAGGGTGTAGGGGAGGTCTTTAAAGGAAGGTGATATAACGCGTTTATCTGTCTTTTTGGGGCGCAAAAAACGACTTTTGCCTGATGATGTGCGCTGCTTACCTGCTTTATAAAACCATGACAAACGGAGGGTATAAGCAGCGCAGCGTTATACATTTATTTATGTCTACGCTATTTGGCACTGTGGATTGCGATATTGCGCTTGCTTTATCTTTTACCTATTTGCTATTGCGATATACGATTCTTGAGAGCCGGGAGCCCCCAAAAAAATGATATGAGGCATGTTAGGCGCGCTGTAGTGCAGCGCGGGGGACTAAGCCACCTAAGAGCATGCCCGCTAGACTCGCGAGCAATCCCGCGAGTTGGGGGGGGACGATGGCCGTGGGGGCAAGAATCTCACTTGATACCCAAGCCATGAGGCCAAATGTGACTGATAACAAGCCACCTAAGGCATTGGCGCGTTGCCAGTAAATACCAAAAGCCAAGGGTATAAATGCCGCGACCAAGGTGACTTTGTAAGCACTTTCAACCATGCGGAAAATGGAGAGGGTAGAGTTCATGGCAAATAAAGTAACCAGCACTGTAAAACAAAGGACGACAACGCGCATAACGCGCAGTAGTTGAGCATCGGTGAGATGGCGAAAAAATCCGCGCACGATATTTTCGGCAAAGCTAACGGAAGGGGCGAGTAAGGTGGCGGAGGTGCAGCTTTTAATGGCAGATAGCAAGGCGCCAAAGAAAATAACTTGCGCAAATAAAGGCGCGTGATTGAGGATGAGCGTAGGCAAAATCAGTTGTGAATCTTTTTGGCTTAAGGCTTTCACCATATTAGGATCGATGAGTGTGGCGGAGTAAGCCAAAAAAATGGGGATAAAAGCAAAAATAAAGTAGAGGATGCCTCCTAATATAGATGCGCGTACCGCGGTGTTTTCATTATTGGAGGCGGTGACGCGTTGAAATACATCTTGTTGAGGGATGGAGCCCAGCATCATAGTTATCCAAGCGGCGAAAAAACCTATCACACCGGCAAAACTCCACTCTGGCCAAAAAGCAAATTTACCCGACAAGTAAGCGTGATTGATAACGGTAGCGACACCGCCGGTTAAGCCGCTGACTTCCCAGCCGATATAGAGCATGCCTAAAACCACGATGATCATTTGGATAAAATCGGTGATGGCAACGGACCACATGCCCCCAAAGAGCGTGTAGATCAGCACGCTTGATGCGCCCAGCAACATGCCCATTTGCTGGGAGATGGCATCATTGGATAACACGTTAAACACCAGGCCGAGTGCTTTAATTTGCGCGGCTACCCACCCTAGATAAGAAACAACAATACACAGGGTGACGAGTACTTCGACTGTGCGACCGTATTTTTGCCGATAAAAGTCGCCAATGGTCAGCATTTTTTTACGATAAAGCGGTCTAGCAAAAAAAAGTCCGACTAATACTAAGCACATAGAAGAGCCAAAAGGATCGGCCACAATACCGCCTAAGCCCTCTTGCAGAAATGTCGCGGGAATACCGAGTACGGCTTCTGAGCCGAACCATGTTGCGAAGACGGTGGCCGTTACGATATAAAGCGGAAGTTGTCGGCCTGCGGCGACAAAATCGGTGGTGTTATGGACTCTCATCCCGGCCCACAAACCGATAGCGATGGATACGAGCCAATAGGCAATGACAAACCAAATCAGCATGACTTACTCTCCTGCGTACCAAGCCATGATTAGAAAAAAGAAGGAGTATGGCGCAGTACGAGCCAGGCAAGTGTGACGCAGCCTAGACTTAGTAGTGCGAGTAAACCTACCATTAAACGATGACTGCGTTGTTGTGCGACCAGAAGCTGTTGCAATAATAGTTGCTGCTGATCGGATCGCTGCGCAATGCCATGTTGTAAATATTGTGTGGCTAGGCGTGGCATTTGCGGTAATAGCTGCGCCCAATGTGAGGCTTCGTCTTTTAGACGCGCTGTAAAGCCACGCCATCCGAGCTGTTGTTTAACCCAGCGCGCTAAAAAGGGCTGCGCTGTGGCCCAGAGATCAAGCTCAGGATCAAGCTGACGTCCCAGCCCTTCAATATTGAGAAGCGTTTTTTGTAATAAGACCAGCTGTGGCTGGATCTCAACATTAAAACGACGGGAAGTTTGAAATAAACGCATAAGCACTAAACCAAGTGAAATATCTTTTAGGGGACGATCAAAATAAGGCTCACATACAGCACGTACCGCCCCTTCTAACGCTTCTACGCGCGTGTCGTGCGGTACCCAGCCCGACTCAATATGCAAAAGCGCGACGCGATGATAATCGCGATTGAAAAAAGCGAGAAAATTTTGTGCTAAATAATTTTTATCGAATTCAGATAAAGCGCCCACAATACCAAAATCAAGGGCAATATAGTGTCCGAGCGTTGAGGGTTGTACGCTGACGAGAATATTACCGGGGTGCATATCCGCGTGAAAAAAACCGTCGCGAAATACTTGCGTAAAAAATATTTCTACGCCGGTTCGTGCTAAAGCGGCAAGGTCAACGCCTGCTGCTTTAAGGGTATCGGTGCGTGAGATGGGTATGCCGTGCATGCGTTCCATAACCATGACATCGCGACGACACCAATCCCAAAAAATTTCGGGGACGCATAGCATCGGGTCTTGTGAAAAATTACGGCGCAATTGACTGGCATTGGCAGCTTCACGAATTAAATCAAGCTCATCATGCAAATAGGTATCGAATTCTGCTACAACCGCGCGTGGCTTAAGTCGACGGCCATCAGCAGAAAACAACTCCACCCAATGCGCTAAGGTACGTAACAAGGCTAAATCGCGTTCAATCATCGTGACCATATGCGGGCGCAATACTTTGACCGCGACTTCACGCCCTATCGTGTTGGGTTGATGAGCGAGGCCTCTGAGGGTGGCAAGGTGGACTTGAGCAATAGAGGCGCTGGCTATGGGTATGGTGTCAAATGAAGAGAATACTTGATGAATAGTCTGACCTAATGCGGCTTCAATGCGGGCAATGGCCTCTTCAGTAGCAAATGGCGGTACCTGGTCTTGTAAGCGTGCTAACTCATCAGCGATATCAGTCGGCAGTAAGTCCCGTCGCGTCGATAACACTTGCCCAAATTTCACGAAAATGGGACCTAGTTTCTCAAGTGCTAAACGTAATCTCACGCCTGGTCGTGCATCTCGTCCACGCCAGTAGGTATGTCGTGCAAACCAGCCAAACACGCCTGTTTGTACAACCAGCGTGAGTAGTCCAAACGCTAAGCAGGTGAAAATAATTTGCGAAAAGCGCTGTAGTCGTCTCATTGCCACATTACGTTGAGAATAGGGTGCGAAGCGGGGAAAACACTGCCAACACAAGGCGTGTTTTTGTGTGTAGCAAACGGTGTGCACTGCATTATGTTACTGAACTGTGCGTAAAAATAAGATGTCATCATAGTCGCGCGATACGTTTTTCCAAACGGGCGAGATCATCGCGTAAGGTGCTTATTTGTTCTGTAAAAGAAGTTTGATCAAGTTGCGAGACCAGTGTTGGCTGTTCGTATACAAGATATTCCACTAGGTTGGCTGTGGCAGTGTGATGGATTTGCTTAAGTGCGTCACGCAGTTGTCTGATACCTTGCATCAGCTGGTGCGCGGGCGCTGCGCCCACTATTTTTGCTACATCTTCTTCGGCTTCCCAGCGCACTTGTTCTAATAACAAAGACAAAGTGGCAGCACATTGTGCATCGCCTTCGATATGTACTAATTTGAGCGCCTGTGTTTTGCCACCGACCAAAAAAGCGTGTACAGCAGCGATGGGAATATCAAATGCCACGATGACCGGCTCATCTTGGGCAAGACAAAGTAGCCCCTTATCATTCACAGCGACGGTAAGCGTGCCCCGTGGTAATCTGCAGCAGATAGCCTGGCCCGTGTAGGGGCGTAGCTGATCGCGTGCCCACGCTTCATGCTGGAGCAAATGGTTGAGCACAACAAGGATGGTCTGAGTTAAGCGCATGGGTAGAAAGAAGATTGGGCAGATTTTCTGCGCAGCGCTATTGTAATCGTGCTCTTATTGATGGGAATATTTATTTCAAATAAACGAGGATATTCTTAAAAATGTTTTTTATGGGTGTTTTGCCTTTTTCCTTACTCCAGGTGTGTTTAAAAAACATGCGCTGGCAAGATTTTTTAACCCGCAGCGTTTTTATGATGGCTGCCCTCAGTAGATAAAGTGAGGGGACAGGCAGCGATGTAGAAACCGTAGAAATAAAAAATGAGCTGCTTAACTCTCCAAATTGGCAATCACATGATGATGGGCGCTTAATTTTTTGCAAAATGCAACTATGTTGCATTACAATGCCCGACTATGAGTGAACATTACTTTCCTGATCAAGCCGAAATTTATCTAAACAAGATAGGCGCGCGCGTAACACCCACCCGTAAGGAGGTATTGGCTTTTTTGCTGGCGCAAAAAAGTGCTGTTACGCATCACCAAATCGAGATCGCATTAAATTTGCGTATGGACATTCGCTTAGACCGTGTGACCTTATACAGAGCTTTAGATTTTTTGGTGGAGGCGGGGTTGGTTTATAAAATGGCGAGCGTTGATCGTGCTTGGCGATTTCAAATCAACGATGTGGAACAACATCAACATGCCCATTTCAAATGTAATCATTGTGCCAAGGTGGTTTGCTTGCATGATGTGCCGGCAGTGAAAAAAATCCCTCCTTTACCTAAAGGGTACCAAGGCCTAGAAATAGAATGGACTGTGAAAGGCTTATGTGCCGGGTGTGTATAAGTTGCGCAGAGGTTATTTATTAGCGTATATATTTTTTGCAGCGGGGGTGTGCAAGCCGCTGAGATTTGTTTAATGAATAAGATTGTTATGGTGGTAGATGGAGTATGCAATGGCACACCCAAGACAGGCCAAGGGAGGGGGCGATGAGCCGAATTTTCTGGCGCATTTTTCTTTCCCTATTGTTGTTGCTTGCCCAACAAGGTGCGTTGTCGCACACCTTAAGCCACCATGCGCCCACTGAAACGAATACGCAGAGCGAAAAACGGCATGTAGATACGCCGCTATGTGCGCTTTGTCTTGCTTTTGCGCATGTTGATATTGCGGCGATGGCCGGTTGTATCACGCCGTATTTGCTTGAGCATTTGTCTTCCGCATGGATGGGGTCATTTTTTGGCGCGGTGATTGTTGCGGTATTTTTTGCGCCACATAATCGAGGTCCACCTCTTTTTCTCTGAGTCGCTGTGTTGAGTTGACTGCGATAACAACGTGTTTATCGGAGTGGCTTTATTTATTATATTCAGAGGAATTTCACATGTTATGTCCCTTTCACAAAGCCATACTCATGGCTTGTGCTTTCCCTATTTCTGCTCAAGCAGTTGATGTTGCAAAGACGGTTGATTCAGCCACGCCCCTTTTACCTGTTGTGGTTACTCATGGTCAGGCTAGGGCAACGCAACCAGGTGCACTTCGTGACGAAATCATTAAGACAGAAACCATTAATGCCCAGGAAATTGAAAAAACCGGTGCAACGAATTTAATTGAGCTGATGTCACATCGAGCAGGGATTGATGTGCAGGTGGAATGCTCGGTGTGCAATGTACGCAATATCACCTTAAATAATTTGCCGGGTCGTTTCACCACTTTTTTGTTTGATGGGGTACCGATTTTTTCCTCAGTATCAAGTGCCTATGGTTTAGATATGGTTGGCGTGAATGGCATCGAGCGAATTGATATTTCGCGTGGCGCGGGTACAAGTTTGATTGCTCCCGAATCTTTAGCGGGAACGATTAATTTGATCACCAAACGTCCCATTCGTGATGGTGGGGAACTTGATTTGAGCGGAGGTGATTTTAGATACCGACATGGTGCTGTTTATGCTGCTAAGGTATTGGATGGTGGGGCGATGACGATCAACGGTACAACACAGCGACATGACAGTGCGGATGGAATTGGTTCGGGCATTTCCCAGTATGCGGGCTATTGCCGTACATTATTAGGCCTAGGATTATTTCTCGATAATGTAGGCGGATTTAATATCAAGGCGCGCTTTGATCATGTTGATGAGAAGCGTATGGGCGGGCCACTTGGTAATGATTATGATGCTGTGCGAGCAAGCATTCGTGGTAATCCTTTTGATTTTAGTCAAGGACCCCATGGCTCACCTAATCCAAACAGTTGGATAAATCCGTCTGATGGCGGGTTAATGCCTATTTATGATGATGGACGTTTTGGCTTGGCGCAGATTGTTTTTACTCGACGTGATCAGTTTGTTGGGCGCGCTGAGCGAAAGATAGGCGATACCAAACTACAGTTTGCGTTGGGCTATGCACAACACGGGCAAGATGCCTGGTATGGTGGCGATGCGGATTATTTTGGTCGGCAAAAGCAATATTATTTTGAAAGTGCTGTGCAAACGCCGTTGGGTAACACATTGCTGATGGCGGGTATCAATTATCGTTATGAAGATTTGCATAGTCGTGCTATTAGCCAAGATCCTTCCTCATCCACTTTCGGTATCGAACGCACTGATGCAGATGCGTATGTCTATCGCACACCGGGTATTTTTCTACAAGCGTACCGTACTTTCTTTGATCAAAGATTAGAAGCTAACGCTAGCATTCGCTACGACCATAACAATGTCTATGGTGGTATCACTACTCCGCGACTTAATTTGCTTTGGCATCACACAGACAATATGTCGAGTCGCTTTGCCATTGGACAAGGCTATCGATTACCTACTTCTTTTTTTGAACTTGATCATGCAATGCTTTCTGCTGCCGTGGTGAATCGCTCGCAAGCTAAGGCTGAGACGTCTGATAATTTGTCCTATGCTTGGAACTATGCGAATGATCAGTTAGCAGTGACCGCTTCGCTTAATCACACACGGATCAAAAATTTGGCTCTATTTATTGATGATACGGACGGATCAGGTGAGTTTCTTCTAAAGCCGGCAGCAAGTGCGTATACCGTGAACAGTGTTGATTTAGTGGGGACGTGGCAGATGACGGCGCGGGACGCGTTGACGGTTGGGATGGAACAGTATCAATATCGTTTTAATGCGAATGATCTTCAAGGCAGCCTTTTCGCTCGTCCTGACTATCGCGTGACACTGGGTGTAGACCACGATGCAGGGCCATGGGACATTAATGTGCGTGCGACCTACACGGGTCCGCAAAATTTGGCTAAATTTTATGACTATGCAGATAATCCCCGCTATAACTTAGATGGCACCGCAAAACCTAACAAGAGTCCTGGTTTTTGGATGGTAGATATGCGCATGGCTTACCAGTGGAATAAATGGCTACAACTGCATATTGGGATCAATAATATTTTTGATTATCAACAAGCGAAAAAAGATAGCTTCCTTTGGGTGGATGCAAAGGGTGCGATGGATGTAGCGCATATTTGGGGGCCGAATAGGGGGCGTAGTGTGGTGGCTGGCATGAAGTTGCGCTTTTAATGAAGTGCAGTGTTTATCTGCTATCGCTTATTTACTCTGTTGCATCGATGGGTATCGCATCGGCGCAGTTAAATGTGCCGATGACATTCATATTACCCATGATAGATGGCTCTGCATTTGTACGCTTAGCTGATTTTGTGGGACGTCCTGTTGTCATCAATTTTTGGAGTAGCGCTTGTCAACCTTGCTTAAAAGAGATGCCGGTGTTGCTTGCTTATGCCAAAGAACGTCCGGATGTGCAGTTTTTAGGGGTAGCAGTGGATAACCGGGCAAGTGCTGTGCGTTTTCTGGCTGAACAGCCCTCTATGTATCCGCAACTTATCGCGGTCTCACAGCCGGAAGTGCTCTTGCGTCGCTTTGGTGATACCTATGCTGCACTCCCTCATACCGTGGTATTGGATGCGACACACAGCGTATGTGCGATCAAGACCGGGGAAATTGATCGGCTATGGATACAAGCGGCATTGATTGCATGCGATAAACCAAAAAAATAAGCGCAGTCAGGAAAAGTAAGCAACTTACATGTGTCTGCAATAGGGCCATGTGATATGCGGATGAATATGTGTTTTATATGTATCTGCATATCGCTTGCTTTATGTGCTGGCATCACCGTGGTTGTACGCCGATTCTTTTTTACCCATCGTTTGCGATGCGCGCGATTGTCATTACTCCTTGTCTGACCCATTGCTCAATGTTGGTGCAAAAGTATTAAGTGAGTTTGATATTGGCTAGTGCGATAGGTATCTATAAAACATGATGAAGAAAGTGAAATAAAGACTCATTAATAAAATAAACGAGGGCCTGTTACCACCCAAAGGGTTGTTCATTAATTATATTAAATAGATGCAATGAAAATACCGTCGTGTTTTTTAAGTAGATCGCCCATCCAGGCGCGTGTAGAAAATAATCGTGTGGATAATCAACAAGATTCTGTTGCGACCCGTAAACAGTCGCACTCCGCTGGCCACGTCTCACGATTGGATAATGCAGCTAGGTCATTGCCGATAGATAACGTGACGCAGTTGCCTGCCTCTATTGCCATACGATTAAGTGAAGCCGCGGCAGGATTTCATATCGTCAGTGTTGCTGCTGATCATTCGGTTAGGCGGTTGGGTGCTTTTTTAAAGGCGGGATGGGAAAGTATCAATCGAGGGCAATCTACCGATAAAAATAAAGTGCCTATCAGAAAAACACCTCTGCCTGGGCAGAACGTTAAAGCAGCATTGTCTGGAGGAAGGCTACAGACCTTTGAGCAAGGTATTACATCTATTAGAACAATGGGTAGTTGGAACAATCATATGGGGGATCTGGTGCCGGTTATATACAGTCGCTTTTCTGCTTGCCCCATATGGATTCATCATCCTAATCATCTTGAGCGCGATGTTTTTGTGCCCGGTTGTCAGGAGTTTGGCGATGCGCTGCCCAATCAGAGATTAATATTGCAACGTATTCTCATAGCAAACCGTGGGCATTATCAGCCTATGCTTGTGCAAGAAGACGGCCAATTAGATATTGCAGAAACCACGAATGAGGGAAATTGCTTTTGGGAATCCGTGTTGATGGCTGCGCGTAATAGCCGCGAGCCTATCTCAAGCAATGAAGTGCACATGCTACGTAATGAAGTGGCAAATTATGTCGAAGAAAACCGGGCGCATTATTGGCATTTTTTTGCGATATAGCCACCTCTTTTTTTGTAACGCTGAGTGGCTTTGTGTTTTAAAACTATTCACCGATATGGATGCAATACGGGGTGTGTAACCGGTTATCTAGGTGACGGGAAAATTAAAGTTTTCTCTGCCACTATTGCCAACCATAGCGGCGTGCATACCAGCCTTTCATTAGCTGTGTCAGTGCCATATAGGTAAGCAATATGGCGCACAGCCATGGAAAATAACTGAGCGGCAGCGCGGCAAATTTAAAATAAGAAGCAGCGCTTGACATAGGCAGTGCAATACCGATGGCCATCATCACAAGCGTCATCGTCATCAGTGGCCAGGCTGCGCGGCTTTGAATAAATGGGATTTTTTGCGTGCGAATCATATGCACAATTAATGTTTGTGAGAGCAGCCCTTCTACAAACCACCCTGATTGAAATAAAGTTTGGTGCTCCGGTGCGTTTGCACCCAAGGCAAACCACAATACGAGAAAGGTGGTGATATCAAACACTGAGCTGATAGGGCCAAAAAAAATCATAAAGCGACCAATATCAGGGGCATTCCAGTGCTGTGGTTTTTTGAGAAACTCTGGATCAACGTGATCAAAAGGAATCGCTATCTGTGAAATGTCGTACAGCAAATTTTGTACCAGAAGCTGCATAGGTAACATCGGTAAGAACGGTAAAAAGGCGCTCGCGACTAATACGGAAAATACATTGCCAAAATTAGAGCTAGCTGTCATTTTGATGTACTTAAGCATATTGGCAAAAGTCTTACGACCTTCTATCACGCCTTCTTCTAACACCATTAAGCTTTTTTCTAACAAAATAATATCGGCGGCTTCTTTAGCGATATCGACGGCGGTATCAACAGAGATACCAATATCAGCTGCGCGTAGTGCTGACGCATCATTAATGCCATCGCCCATAAATCCGACCACATGGCCCTTGTCGTGCAGTATTTGTACGATGCGTTCTTTATGAGAAGGATTTAATTTAGCAAAGATCGTCGTGTGTTCAACAATGCGTGCCAACTCGGTATCACTTAGCGTATCAATATCGGTTCCCAGTTGAATGCCGGCGACAGGGAGTCCGACTTCTCGACATATTTTTGCGGTGACAAGTTCATTATCTCCGGTCAATATTTTGACATCGATGCCATGCGCTTTAAGGGCACGTAATGCCGGCGCTGTCGATTCTTTGGGCGGGTCAAGAAAGGCGATGTAACCAATAAGGGTAAGGGCAGTTTCATCAGCAACGCCGTAGATTTCTTTGTCAGCAGGCAACTCTTTTGCGGCAACGGCGACCACACGTAGTCCTTCTTCATTTAAATCGGCGGTGATTGCTTTAATGCGAATGAGCAATTCTTGCGTTAAGCGCTCGGTATTTTGTCCATGTGCGACGCGATCACAGATAGATAGCACTTCTTCGACGGCGCCTTTACAGATAAGTTGATGACACGCATCGTGTTCAGCGACGACCACTGACATACGGCGACGTGTGAAATCAAATGGAATTTCATCGATTTTACGAAAAGCCGTTGCAACACGTAATTCACGTAGCACCTCTACATGATCGAGCACTGCCACATCCAGTAAATTTTTTAGGCCCGTTTGATAGTAACTATTAAGGTAAGCATATTCCAAAACAGAATCAGATTCTTCGCCAAAGGCATCAGTGTGGCGCGTTAAAAATATTTTATCTTGCGTCAATGTACCGGTTTTGTCGGTACATAAAATATCCATTGCCCCAAAATTTTGAATCGCATCTAAACGTTTGATGATGACTTTTTTGCGCGACAGAATTACGGCACCCTTAGCGAGCGTAGAGGTCACGATCACAGGGAGCATTTCAGGGGTGAGCCCCACCGCAATCGAGAGCGCAAATAAACAGGCGTCAACCCAACTTCCTTTGGTGAGCCCATTTAATAACAGCACAATAGGCGTCATCACCAGCATAAAACGAATAAGTAACCAACTCACTTGGTTTACGCCAAGTTGAAATGTAGTTACTTGATTGTCATAAGTGGTAATGCGTTGAGCCAGTGCACCGAAATAAGTGTTATTGCCGGTGTTGATAACCACGGCAGCGGCAGCGCCGCTGACGACATTGGTGCCCATAAAGCATAAATTATTGCGCTCGAGTGGATTGCTCGTTTTTTTATCTTGGTGTGTTGTGAATTTTTCAACAGGAATAGATTCCCCAGTCATGGCGGATTGACTGACAAATAAATCTTTGGCGGTCAAGATACGGATATCTGCGGGCACCATATCGCCCGCAGACAACTGCACGATGTCGCCCGGCACAAGTTGTTTAATGGGTAACTCAATGCGCTTATGTATATGTGAAGAAACAAGGGCGCGATCGTCTGCATTGTGTGCGTCATCGTGAGTGGATGCTAAATCTGTTTGTTGAGATGATTCATTAAGGCTAATAGCTTGATTTTGTGCGCCATTCGCAGGTGTGATGCGCTGCGTATCTATTTCAAGATGAGCGTGAGTTGGGTTATCTTCCCCCTGCGTATCAATACGGAGTACCGTCGCTGTATTGCTGACTAAAGCTTGTAATTTTTCTGCCGCTTGATTAGAGCGTGCTTCTTGTACAAAGCGCATGATGGTGGACAATGCAATCATGGCGTTGATAACAATAGTGGCTTTCATATCGTCGGTAAAGTACGAAATAAGAGCCAGCACCGTTAACAATAAGTTAAAGGGATTTTTGTAGCAATTCCATAAGTGCAACCACCATGGCACGGGCTTTTCGTGCGCGACTTCATTAGGGCCTACTTGTTCGCGCACCGTGATGGCTTCGCTCTCTGTTAATCCTTCAGGTCGACTGTGAAGGTGATTTAACAAGGAAAAAGGTAGCGTATCCGAGGCGTGGATAAGGACTTCGGCTAAAGCGGGGGATAAAGTTTTTGCCGCAGGCGGTGTACTGCGAAACATATCCAAAATCGCTAAACGGCGAAAGTAATGGGACATGCCATGGCCGCGCACAAAACGTGCAAAAGTTTCTTTGAGTATGTTGAGCTTCATCAAGATGCCTTTCGGTTTGTGCGCTGGGGGTGCTCTAGTATTTTTTGCCTAAAAAGATGCGATTGATAGCGGTTGTAGTAATAGGGTCGGGTATGACATCGTATGGCTTTAATGTATCTTCTTTTTGATAGGTAGCGCAGACCATTGGATAATTTGCCGCATGAGTTACATGGCGCTGCTCACAGTCTTGTTGTTGATCATGCCGATTTCCGCGCATTCGGGCGTTTTTTAGCCCTGTCTGTTGTTATGCAAGATAGGTACATATATGTGGTGACGAAGTGGTTTTTGTATTTTTACAAGGTGGATAAAAGTACAAACGCGAAATACAAACGCGTGATTTTTTCGGTCATTGTTATCTCAATTATTTTCCGGCTCAATATTGAGTTCTTGTAGCACTTTGGTGGCAATTTCTTCTATGGATCTGTGGGTAGATGATAGCCATTTGATTCCTTCTCTTTGCATCAATGATTGGGCTTCATTAACCTCATAGCGACAATTGTCGAGCGCGGCGTATTTGCTACCCGGTCGGCGTTCATTACGAATTTCTGACAGACGTGTTGGATCAATTGATAAACCATAGGTTTTAGCAATATGAGGGATGAGCGGATCAGGTAATTTACCCCGCTCAAAGTCTTCGGGGATCAGCGGATAATTTGCGGCTTTAATACCGTATTGCATAGCCATATAGAGACTAGTTGGTGTTTTGCCGCTGCGCGATACGCCGACCAAAATCACATCGGCTTGCGATAAATTTTTGTCAGATTGACCATCGTCATGCGCGAGTGAAAAATTAATGGCTTCGATACGTTGCCGGTACGCTTTAGAATCAATATTTTGATGCACTCGTCCGAGTGCATGCGTTGATTTAACACCCAGCTCTTGCTCAATGGGCTCGATAAATGTTTGGAACATATCCATCATCAATCCGCCCCCGGTCGCGACGATACGATTGACATCGGGATTGACCAGCGTAGAAAAAACAATGGGACGCACCCCTTCAGTTTGAAAAGAGTCATTAATTTTCATCACGACTTCGCGTGCTTTATCAGCGTTGTCGACAAAAGGGAGTTTGATGATCCTAAATTTAATTTCAAATTGCGACAAAATGGAATGACTAAATGTCTCCGCGGTGACTCCTGTGCCATCAGAAACAATAAATACAGAGCGTGCTTTGGCAGGAACGGTGTGCATAGTGATATTTAAAATAGGTAAAAAGAAAAAGATCAAGAAAAGCGATTTTGCCTTGCGCTGGCGTAAAATGCCGGGGCCTTACTAAAGGCGGTGAGCTTAAGTGTACTGCTTAGGCACCATTTAAGTGGGTTTGCGCAGCAAAACCCTTAATAATCGGGCTACATGGGCTGATTTGGTGGTGTCCTCATTGTTGATTGAGGCGTTAAGTGTGGATAGTAGGTTGAATGTAGAACGGCAGATGCTGTCCTGCTTAGATTTCAATAGAAAAGTAGCCCGTATTGCGGGTAGCTGTGTTGTAAACATATTGGATCGGTTGTTAAGTAAATCTTTTTTAAGCACATTAGGCGTGAGTTAGTTCAATGATTTTTTCACTTGCGCTACACGCAGCCTGTTTTTATTAAGTTAATCGAGGTCATTCATGCATTCCCCTAATCATTTAAACGCCTCTGTTGATATGCACGGCGCTGCTTATGTACTGCCGTTTGAGCAGTTACGTATGACTGATGTTGATAAAGTCGGTGGTAAAAATGCTTCACTAGGCGAGATGATCTCGCAGCTCAACGAAGCCGGTGTTCGCGTACCCACTGGTTTTGCGACTACCTCGCTGGCATTTCGCGATTTTTTAGCGCATAACGATTTAGTGCAAAAAATTGCTGAGCGCTTAACCCGTTTAAATGTAGAAGATGTGAGAGCGCTCTCTGAGGCAGGGTCAGAAATTCGCCAATGGATCGCGACGGCCCCCTTGCAACCCCGACTGGAAGCGGAGATACGCACACATTACGAGGCCTTAGCGCGGGCGGGCGGGTCGTTTGCTGTACGTAGTTCGGCGACTGCGGAAGATCTGCCCGATGCTTCCTTTGCTGGGCAACAAGAAAGTTATCTCAATGTTGAAGGCATTGAGGATGTGTTAGAAAAAATCCGCTTGGTATTTGCTTCACTGTACAACGATCGTGCAATTTCTTATCGTGTACACAAAGGGTTTGCCCATGCTGATGTGGCGCTCTCAGCGGGTGTACAGCGTATGGTGCGTGCCGATTGCGGTGCTGCGGGGGTGATGTTTACTTTAGATACAGAATCAGGTTTTGATGATGTGATTTTGATCACATCGAGTTATGGCTTAGGCGAAACCATTGTTCAAGGCGCGGTCAATCCAGATGAATTTTATGTATTTAAGCCGACATTACGTGCAGATAAAGCAGCGATTATTCGGCGCAATCTCGGTTCTAAGTTGATCAAAATGGAGTTTGCTGCGCCCGGTGAGGCGGGTCGTGTCAAAACGTTAGCGGTCCCCACCGAACTGCGCAATCGTTATTCATTAAGTGATGAAGATGTAACGGCATTAGCGCGTATTGCACTCTTGATCGAAGTCCACTATGGCCGTCCGATGGATATTGAGTGGGGTAAAGACGGGCAAGATGGGCAGTTGTATATTTTGCAAGCACGGCCGGAGACAGTAAAGAGCCAGCAAAAATCGCAAACCGAATATCGCTATGCGCTAAAAGGCAGCGCTCAAATTATTGCGCGTGGTCGCGCGATTGGCCAAAAAATTGGTACTGGTCGAGTGAGAGTGGTCACCGATGTAGCCAATATGGAGAGCGTACAGCCGGGTGATGTATTAGTCGCGGATATGACAGACCCCAATTGGGAGCCTGTGATGAAACGGGCTGCGGCGATTGTGACGAACCGCGGGGGACGGACTTGCCATGCTGCGATTATTGCGCGTGAGTTGGGCGTACCGGCGGTGGTGGGCTGTGGTGATGCGACGCAGACGCTTAAAAACGGCATGCTTGTGACGGTTTCGTGTGCGCAAGGTGATGAGGGACATATTTATGATGGATTGCTTGAGACAGAGGTCACGCAGATACAGCGTGGGGCTATGCCTGAGCTGCCTATT
This sequence comes from Ottowia sp., assembly GCA_020853585.1. Taxonomy (GTDB): domain Bacteria; phylum Pseudomonadota; class Gammaproteobacteria; order Burkholderiales; family Burkholderiaceae; genus JADYYQ01. The sequence goes on along the minus strand of JADYYQ010000038.1, from coordinate 19,465 downwards.
AAGTTAATGATGAATGTCGGTAACCCGCAGCTGGCATTCGCATTTTGTCAGTTGCCCAATGCCGGTGTTGGGTTAGCGCGCTTAGAATTTATTATCAATAACAATATTGGCATTCATCCTAAAGCCGTGTTGGATTATCCGCATGTTTCCCCTGATTTAAAAAAGGCCGTAGAGAGTGCTGCACGTGGTCATGCCAGCCCCCGTGCGTTTTATGTTGATAAATTGACCGAAGGTATTGCGACCATTGGCGCTGCTTTTTATCCCAAGCCGGTGATTGTGCGTTTGTCTGACTTTAAGTCAAATGAGTATAAAAAACTGATGGGTGGCGCGCGTTATGAGCCTGACGAAGAAAACCCCATGCTAGGTTTTCGGGGTGCATCGCGCTATCTTGCGGCTGAGTTTTCGCAGGCGTTTGCCATGGAATGTCAGGCATTAAAGTATGCGCGCAATGAGATGGGGCTTACTAATATCGAAATTATGGTGCCCTTTGTGCGCACCTTAGAGCAAGCCAAAGAAGTGGTTGCGCTTCTTGAAAAGTATGGATTAAAACGCGGTGAAGAGGGTTTGCGTTTGATCATGATGTGCGAAGTGCCTTCGAATGCGATTTTGGCTGCTGCTTTCCTACAGTACTTTGATGGTTTCTCTATTGGTTCGAATGATCTTACGCAGCTTACATTAGGCCTTGATCGTGATTCGGGTCTTGCCCTATTGGCAGCTGATTTTGATGAGCGCGATCCTGCTGTGAAATTTTTGCTGGAGCGCGCCATTGCCGCTTGCCATGCTCAGGGAAAATATATTGGTATTTGCGGTCAAGGGCCATCAGATCATCCCGATTTTGCAGCATGGTTAATGGCACAGGGTATTGGCTCAATCTCGCTGAATCCCGACAGTGTGCTGCAAACCTGGCGCACATTGGCTGCGCAGTTACCTAACTCTACTACTTATCAAGAAACAGCCACAGTGCAATAGCAAGGTGTGTACATAACAATACGTAGCACAGGTATCCCGAGGTGTTGAAACAGCGCATTCGTTTTCTCGCCAAGGGGTGCATGTGCCAGAAATAGATTACGCACCGAGTGGGGAAAACGCTAACTAGGTGAAGTTAGGCCAGCATGCCATCGTGATGATGGGTTATCCATCTTCACTTGAATTCACGTAAGTGCGCTGTGTTGCACCATTGCGCTTGATATTTTTGTGCTTGCCGCGCAGAAGGTGAAGCCTAGAGAATGTGGCTGGGTCCAGTGGTGTGTATGTGTAGGGAGTGCACGTGTGTTTTCACTCTTTTATTTTTTATATGTAGATGTCTTTTTTGATACGGAATTGGAATGACGATTGCCTCGACCGAAGAGATTGTTGCTGAGTTACGCGCCGGAAGAATGGTCATTTTGGTTGATGAAGAAGACCGTGAAAATGAAGGCGATCTTGTTCTGCCGGCTGATTGTGTAACCCCAGAGGCGATCAATTTTATGATCAGCCATGCGCGTGGTTTGGTTTGCTTAACCTTGACGCCACAGCGTTGCGCGCAACTTAATTTGCAGACGATGGTGAGTCGTAATAGCAGTGCTTATGGGACTAATTTCACGGTATCGATTGAAGCGGTGAGTGGGGTAACGACGGGCATTTCGGCTGCTGATCGCGCGCGTACGATACAAGTGGCTGTCGCGGCTGATGCGCGACCGAGTGATTTAGCGCAACCAGGACATATTTTTCCGATTATGGCGCAACCAGGTGGGGTATTGATGCGCGCGGGCCATACGGAGGCGGGGTGTGATTTAGCCATGATGGCGGGACATTCTCCAGCCTCGGTAATTTGCGAAATCATGAAAGACGATGGCGAGATGGCGCGTTTGCCAGATTTGATTCGCTTTGGTAAAAAGCACAATCTTAAGATTGGCACGATTGTGGATTTGATCCACCATCGCAGTCGTACTGAGAGTATCGTTAAGCGGATAAGCGAGCGTGTATTACAGACCCCTTGGGGACGCTTTCGAACACTCGTTTATCGCGATCAGCCTAGAGGAGAAGTTCATTTTGCCCTGATTCAGGGTGATATCAGGAGCGATCACGAAACCCTTGTACGGGTACATGAGCCTCTTTCTTTACTTGATTTGCTTGCGCCTACGCAGAGTCAGCACTCTTGGGATTTACCCCGCGCAATGAAAATATTAGCTGAACAAACACAAGGCGTTGCTGTATTACTCAATTGTGGCAGTGGTCATAGTGATCATTTGCTTACGCAATTTGATGCCCTTGCTATACCCGGCGAGGTACAAGTGGTCGATGGGGTGCCGCGTAAGCCTAATTTTCGTACCTATGGGATTGGCGCGCAAATCCTTAAAGATATCGGCGTTGGGAAAATGCGCTTACTGTGCAACCCTCACAACAATATATCGGCTATGACAGCGTATGGCCTAGAAATTACCGGATATGAATCCGTACACAATACAAATACCCCCATTTAACTAAAAGGAAAACCATGAAATATGTTCAACATCAAAGCACCTTAGATGGGAGTGGGTTACGCATCGCTGTCGTACAAGCACGATTTAATCTTGCGATCTGCGAGCAATTGCGCGATGGCTGTATGGAAGCGCTGGCTCAACTGGGTGTGGAAGGCGAAGATGTGTTACTGATTACGGTACCTGGCGCGCTTGAGATTCCGCTGGCATTGCAAAAATTAGCACAAAGCGATGAGTTTGATGCGCTGGTGGCGTTGGGTGCAGTCGTGCGCGGCCAAACCTATCATTTTGAATTAGTTGCTAATGAATCTGCGGCAGGCATCCAGCGTGTTGCGCTTGATTTTGATATTCCCATTGCGAATGGTGTGTTGACCACAGAAGATGAAGCGCAAGCCTTAGCGCGTGCCGCGGGGAAAGGGCGGGATTGTGCCCGTGTTGCAGTAGAAATGGCTAATCTTGTCGAGGCACATAATCAACTGCAAGATGATGATGCTCAGGATGCCGAATGAATACGCCCTATAAAAAACCGGTTAAAAGCGCGCGCCGACGTGCGCGCGAATTTGTTCTCCAAGGTTTGTATGAGTGGTTGATTAATGATTGCCAGATGCGTACTTTAGATGAAGATCTGCGGGAGACAGATGGTTTTGCAAAATCAGATGTGGCGCATTTTGATTTACTGCTTTATGGCATTGTGCGTGAATATAGCAAGCTTAATTTAGCGTTGGCACCTTGCTTAGATCGTGCGATTACTGAACTTTCACCGATTGAACGCGCTGCTTTGCTGATCGGTGCTTATGAATTGATGTATTGCGCAGATATTCCTTACCGCGTAGTTATTAACGAAGCAGTCGAATTGACAAAAACCTTTGGAGGACCTGAGGGTTATAAATTTGTCAATGGTGTGTTGGATAAGCTCGCTGTCGCATTACGTGTCCGTGAGGCGACGACAAAAGATAAACCTTAAGGCCAGTGCTGCGTCTTAATCTGTCGCGGTTTTTGCTCCACTGAGTGCGTGGCCAAATACAGTGTTGAGCGCTACGCGTAATTTCTTAAGTATTCTCTGGCGCCTGTATGCTTTTTCGCCCTCGCGAGTGTTGTCTAGTGGTCTTTTGTAATGTAGAACGTGATTTAAATTTGTTGCTATTTTAATTTTTTTTTATTTGGTTGTGCTATGCCGATTTCTGCTTCCATTTTCAAAGCTTATGATATTCGTGGTGTTGTGGGCAACACTTTAGATGAAGACGTTGCAAAGCAGATTGGCCAAGCATTCGGTAGTGCGATGTATGCTTTGGGCGAAACCGTCTGTGTGGTGGGTCGTGATGGCCGATTATCGAGTCCCTCATTAAGTGCGGCGCTGATTGAGGGTTTACTGAGTGTGGGTATCCAGGTGATGGATGTGGGTATGGTGACCACGCCTATCACGTATTTTGCAACGCATATTGAGATCGATCAGCAATCGGCCAAGTCTTGCATTATGGTGACAGGCAGTCACAACCCTCCTGATTACAATGGTTTCAAGATGGTGCTGGCGGGTGATGCCATTTACGGTGAGCGCATCCAGATGCTTTACCAACGTATTTGCACGCGTCCATTTGATCAAATGGATCAGATGCAACAAGGGGTGTGTCGCACGGTAGATATTACCGATGTATATCAACAGCGTATTGTGAGTGATATCAAACTTGCGCGTCCAATGAAAATTGCGATTGATTGCGGTAATGGGGTTGCTGGCGCTTTTGCGCCCAATCTTTTTCGCGCACTTGGTTGTGAGGTGACGCCATTATTTTGTGAGGTTGATGGACATTTTCCTAACCACCATCCTGATCCTGCGCATATCGAAAATTTAAAAGATTTGGTGCGCTGCTTACAGCAAACAGATTGTGAGCTTGGTATTGCCTTTGATGGCGATGGAGATCGTTTAGGTGTGGTGACGAAAGAAGGGGAAATCATTTTCCCGGATCGTCAGTTAATGCTATTTGCGCAAGATGTATTACAGCGCCATCCAGGTCAATCTATTATTTATGATGTGAAATGTACAGCCAAGTTGGCCCCGTGGATTGAGCAACATGGTGGCCAGGCGCTGATGTGGAAAACAGGACACTCCTTGATTAAAGCGAAGCTTAAAGAGATGGGGGCGCCGCTTGCAGGTGAAATGAGTGGGCATCTTTTTTTCAAAGATCGTTGGTATGGTTTTGATGATGGACTATATGCGGGCGCGCGTTTACTTGAAATTTTGTCGCGCTCACCGACACCAAGCCGCGTGCTTAATGCCTTACCGAACGCGATCTGCACACCTGAGTTGCAAATGCCCTGTGCTGAAGGCGAGGCATTTATTTTGCTCGCGTATATCCAGGCTCATGCCACATTTCCATTGGCTCATACGATACATACGTTAGATGGTATACGGGTAGAGTATGCAGATGGGTTTGGCTTAGCGCGTCCCTCTAATACATCGCCTGTTCTTGTTATGCGTTTTGAGGCGGATAGCGAAACAGCGTTAAAGCGTATTCAAGCAGATTTTAAGCAGGCATTGATGGCGGCAAAACCGGGTGCACGATTACCTTTTTAATAAGGTGAGCGTTATTTTATTGAGGTGCTTTGATGAGTCCTGAGTGATATTGATGGTGGCAAAACCGGATGCACGATTACCTCTTTAATAAGATGCGGTGCTATTTTATTGAGATGCTTTGACGGGCCCTGCGTGATTAAGCGCCAAGGCATAGTCTAATAAGATGCATTTCTTTTTTATTAGCATATAAATGCTGCCTCGCAATCTCAATATATTGAGCGCTTATCTTACTTTGAGCGCTTGTGCACAATTGGCTGCACGCCCCCATCTCTGGGTTAGAGGGTACGCGAAATCTGCATGCATGTTATGTGCACGCCCCTTTCTGCGTCCAGTCTGCCAAGATCAAAATGCGTTGGCGAAATTGTGCAGGGAGTTTTCTTTGAGATAGATGAAGAGAAGATATCTCACCAAAGATATCTTCTCTTCATTGTGCTGCGCTGTGATTTTTAAGGCGTATGCGGGTTTGTATTGACCGCTAAGTAAACGGGTTGTGATAACTTTGTTTGCGCGATTTGTGCTGCATCAATTGCTTGCCGCATGCGTTCACGTTCCGCTAATACCCGTGCGCCGTAGCCTGTGTCCGTGCTCATTGTGGCTGCACCCACGTAAAACTTAAGTCCTCTTTCTAATGAACCTGCACGGGTAATACAGTCTTTAAGGACACGGGCACCAACGCGAATATTCGCTAAGGGATCCAATGCAACAGCTTTGCCGCCGAGATGGGCATATTTATCTTCATGAACGCGTGTCATCACTTGCATCAGCCCTTGTGCGCCCGCTACGCTTTCGGCATAAGGATTAAAGCTAGATTCGATGGCCATGATTGCCAAAAGTAAAAGAGGGTCTAGGGCAAATTCATTTCCCACCCGATGGGCAACTTGGACCAATTGTTGTGTAGCCATATGTGCAACACGGTAGCGACGGGCAATGTAACGAGCCAAAGCTATTTTGTCTGATTCTAAGTTAGATGCAGACGTTATATGTGCAGAAGCCAGAGTAACCATAGGTGTGCGCTGATTTTGACTGGAGAAGAGCGTCTGCGTGCTCATGTCTGTCTTTATCTGAGCGCCGTTGTCCACGGCGTGAAGTTCGGTTTCGGCTGTGGGGGTGATGTGCGATGCGAATTGGGCACGCCAGCTTGGGTTGCAAGCGAGACTCAGCGCACATAGCACTGCTAGAGACCCAAGCAAGACGAGTACATGCTTGATCCACGTGGTGAAGGTTTGTCTGGATGTACGCATCCCTGCTGGCAACAGCTTATCGTAGTGGTTACGCGATAACATAGGGCTACGATCAGTATGGCTACTTGTCGTTGAGATCGACTTTGTCGCAGACCGCAGTACACTACGCACGGTGCCTATACGGGGCACCCCATGTGAAACAGAAAATAAGGTTTGCCAAATACTCAAGCAATACTCCTTTTTAGAACATGGAAAAAAATGTTAGTTAGCGCAATCACGCTAAACAAGTCACACTATTCGGGGCGGATTGTAGGTAGGCTTTTATACTCAGTCAATAATAATAAACAACAAAGTCATAACTTTTTGGTATAAAAGGGCATTTTGTATGCTGATTAAATCGTCTGTAGCGTTGAATTTTCAAGTCTGTTGCAGAAGGTAGAGTGAGCATTTCATAATGTAAAAAAATAAAAAGATATACGTTTTTTATAAAAATATTCATTTTTAACTTCAAAAAAATCATCTTGAAATACAAAGACTTACGCGATTTTATTCGACAGCTTGAGGCCTTGGGCCAGTTAAAGCGGGTGTCAACGCCCATCTCAACTCAGTTTGAGATGACCGCACTATGTGACCGTGTTTTACGTTTAAGTGGGCCTGCACTTCTGTTCCAACGAGCTATAACGGCGGAGGGACAGCCTTACGCAATGCCTGTTTTAGGTAATTTATTTGGTACGGTTGAGCGGGTTGCTTTGGCGATGGGTGCTGAATCGATAGCGCATTTACGCGATATCGGTCATGTTTTGGCAGCGTTAAAAGAGCCGACCCCTCCACAAGGGGTAAAAGAAGTGGGCAAATTATTTTCTATGGCGCGGGCGGTATGGGATATGTCGCCTAAATATGTACAAAGTCCTGCGTGCCAAGATCAGGTTTGGGAGGGGGCAGACTTGGATTTGGCGAAACTGCCTATACAAACCTGCTGGCCAGGTGATGTCGGGCCTTTGATTACATGGGGGCTGGTGATTACACGAGGTCCTCACAAAAAACGCCAAAATTTGGGTATTTACCGCCAACAAGTCATTGCACATAACAAAGTAATTATGCGTTGGTTGCCACACCGGGGTGGTGCGCAGGATTTTCGTGAACATGCTTTAGCCTATCCAGGCACGCCTTTCCCGTTGGCGGTGGCGCTGGGTGCTGATCCCGCAACCTTACTAGGCGCGGTGACGCCAGTGCCCGATACTTTATCGGAATACCAGTTTGCAGGATTATTGCGCGGGGGGCGCACTGAATTAGCGACTTGTTTGACGCCTGATTTGCATGCGCTTCATGTGCCGGCGAATGCTGAAATTGTGCTTGAAGGACATATTTTGCCGGATGCACGGCACCCGAGTGGGTATGAGCATGCGCTGGAGGGGCCATTTGGAGATCACACGGGTTACTACAATGAGCAGGCTGTTTTCCCGGTGTTTACATTGACGCGTATTACATTGCGCCGGGATGCTATCTATCATTCCACTTACACGGGAAAGCCGCCTGATGAGCCTGCCATATTAGGTGCGGCGCTTAATGAAGTATTTGTTCCTATTTTGCAAAAACAATTTCCTGAGATTATCGATTTTTATTTGCCGCCAGAAGGATGTAGTTATCGTATGGCTTTAGTAAAAATTAAAAAAGCGTATCCAGGTCATGCCAAGCGTGTGATGTTTGGTGTCTGGGGATTTTTGCGGCAATTTATGTACACGAAATTTATTGTGGTTTTAGATGAAGATATCGATATTCGTGATTGGAAGGATGTAATTTGGGCCATTACTACGCGGGTTGATCCGAGTCGCGACAGTGTGTTTATCGACAACACACCGATTGATTATCTTGATTTTGCTTCACCCATCTCAGGTCTTGGTTCAAAGATGGGTTTAGATGCAACGAATAAATTGCCTGGAGAAACCCAGCGAGAATGGGGGCGCCTTATTCATGTAGATAAGGCGCTGTCCGCACGTGTTGACGCCATTTGGCAAACGCTAGGCCTATGACTGTGTGCCACGCGGCTTAACCCGACTCTTAGCTCATCATTAGAGTGTCCAACCGGCTTTTTGCCCAAGCCCCCCCAGGGGTGGGAAAGCAGCAGGCCCGGAGGCGAGTGTTTTCTGCCATGTCATTGCTCTATTGATAGGGCTAGTGGGATTGGAGTGAGTTTGAGTAGGTGTCGACGGGGGACTTATTTTTCGATGCTCTTCGATACTTAATTCGTACACATTAAATGCGCATTTAATATCGTTTGCCATATTGACAATTAATAGATAGGCGGCAAATAAAGCGTTACCGGTTGGATGGGATGCAAAAAAATGGGCCCTGGTAGAAGGGGTCGTCTGGGCTAGAAATTGTTTGATGCTTGTTTGCCTTTGGTAGCCTTCATTTTTTGGATCTTGATACGTTTGCGCAAGCCATTTTGCGACCTGATGGCGGCTAACGCCTATTTCAGAAAAAATATCGGGATTTTCTTTGATGGTTGCAGAAAGAATATTTTGGCAAGTGTTGGCTGCGTTATTGCGTTTTTCAAAATAAATCTGAGTTATCTTTTTGGTAAATACATCAAATCCATCAAATTCGTAATTACCATTTTTTTTACGAACAAGCGGTGTGGGTGATTCTGTGGACATGAGGCTAAACTCTTCGAGCAATTCCGCGATGGCATTAATCCCAAAATAATGACCACAGACAGCGATATCGGCGTTTATTTTTGTAAAAAAATCTTTAAGCAATATTTTTATGTTGGCGTTTTCAGGCAAGTCTATTTGGCTTTCTTGTTTAATTTGATCAAGCGTGTCTATCGAAATGCCGTATTGCGCCAACATGGGAAATTGCAGCACATGAATACCCAGCTCAGGTCCCATAAAGGTTGCGACGCTTGTGCGTGTTTCTGATCGTCTACAGGATAGATCGAGGTCGCCCACACCTGTGGGCGTGAGTAGATTGGGGGTGGTGATATCCAGTGAGCCTGTATTAGATTTGCTGGTCGTAATGAGTTGTATCTTGCCATTGCGCCGCAGGATTTTGCTTGTATATTGACCGCTCATTTCGGAGATGCCCAGTGTATTGACGATCATTCTTACTGTGGCCCACCCACGATCTTTATTGTTTTTTATTATTTCCTCGGACTTGATTAGCAAGTCCACAAAAGGCGCGGTGCCTGACACCGCTTTTGTGCAAGTGGTAAATTTCCCCGTTCTAAATGGATTAGGGTGAGCTTCGACGCTCGTGCTGGTTTTTTGTCCAGAAACACCCACACCAAGGCGGGTGCGTTGAGCTGGGTGTATGCCTACGCTATGGTCATCGTTTCGGTGCAATCCCGGTATGGTGAGCGCGGGGGCAGAGATTGAGGTGCCTAGATGGCCTTCGATGGTGGTATGTGTTCGTATTACATTGGTTTTTGATTGCACTGCGCCATAGCGGTATAAGGCATCTTGTGTGAATTGAAAATCGGGTTCGGCTAATCGTGCTGAGAAGGCATTATAAATTTCACAAAATATTTTGACGGCAAATCTTAAAGAAGGATGAGCGTCGAGTGTGCGCTCCTTATTTAGTACTTGACCTAATCCGGCTAATTCAGCGATAGCCAGTGAGGTGCTATAGCTATCCCAAATTTTGGCACATGCTTTTTTTGTTGCACGATACTTTTTCTTGGGTTCTTTGTTGAGCGTGGCATCGTTTTTAAATTGATAGTGATGTATTTTTTTGCGCAGCGATAAGTAGCGATCCCGATGAAAAGGATCGGTTAAATCACGTTTAGCGCAGGCAATAAATTGAGCCGCTATTTTTTCAAACGTATCGTAACTGGCCATTAATTGATTGATGACATCGGTGGCTTTTCTTACGCGCGTCAGTACCTGTTCGGTATGGGACCAGTTGATGGGTGTTTTGAATAATGAGATTGTTTGACGTAGATGTTCGGGATATCGATGGTTGGTTGTGGATGCGTGCCAAACTGTATCGATTACTTCTTCTGCCGCGGCCATGCTTGCTTTGTAATCACGTGTATAAGCCATTGATAGCAAGATATGAGGCGGTTGGAGTAACGCAATAGCTAAACCTACTTTCCGTTGACTGGCTGCTGCGCGTCCATGAACATCAAGACGGGGAATATATCGCCGAGAGACATGTTCTGGTAAATGCTCTAGCGCTTTATCCGCTGATATGCCGAGCGTTGCGCCTGTTGACCCCTCTATCACGGTCCATGGATAACGTGTTCTTCGAGCGGTGCCGGGTGAGGAAATGACACTGGCTATCGAAAGCACTAAGGTGTCACTTATTTTGTAGTTAGTGCTGCATTTGGGTGAGCGTATGATGCCGAGTTGTTGATAGATATCACTTAAGATGGCAAAGGCACCATTTGCTTGTTCAAGTACCTTTGATGTTGCGTAGGTTGGTAAAGAAGGATCTTTAGGAGAAAATCCAACGATTTTCCCAAGTCGATTACTGATGGTCTTTACTTTTTTGCGCATACCATTTTGTGGATGCAATTTGATAAAGCGTCGATCGTTTTCGATGACCGCTTTGTAGATAATCGCGTTTCTTACACCTTGAGTGCCCTGATCGGTTTCAAAATAATCACCTTTTTGTGTGCCAGCGATGGATGCATACACGCCGGCATGGAATAGGTTTTTGAAAAAAGATAATCGCGCTGCTATTTTTGTTTTGCCGCTTACCATCTTGGCGTAAGACACAACGCTGTCGGGCTCGAGAGAAATGGATTTACTATCGGCGGCACTCAGTTCTAAATTTACACCACATTTTATCTGCGAGTTTGAAACGGGGATGCCTGTGCCACAGGAGATTGCCAGCTCTTTTGTATGCGCGACATGGGTTCCTGGTAAGGTGCTTTTTTGTAAAATGCGGTAGCCGTGTTGTTGTTCATAAATTGCATGGGCTTGTAGATGTGCCACGCTGGCTTTAGCCAGATAGACCTTTTCTTTTGTCTCGAAAACAATTTCAAAGAGGTGCATTACATTCATGAAGTTTTCTATGTTTGCCGAGAGCACTTCGTGTTCAGTGAATGGGATGTTTGGATTTGCTTGCTGTGCGAGTCTAGACAAGGACTGGAAAGTGCGCTTTAGTTGGGCTGCACTATTCCACGCTGTTAAGGCATACTGCGCTTCCGCGCGTAAATCAATGTAAAGAGGATCGTCAAGATGAACGGCGAGTGTCTCCAGGCAGTTCGTTGTCTTGTCAAATAGAGCATCAAGTTTTTTTACCTGATCGTTATTTGCGCTGTGCTGCAATAGATGACTGCCATATTTTGACTTGGCGACTTTTTCTAATTTTTCATTACATGCAGTGGTGGCTGTGGAGATAAAATTGTCGATCTCACGATGTGCCTCAATTAATTTTTGTGTGGTGGTGTCATGGATGGGCAGTCGATTAATCCATTCTTCGATCACTTTATTTAGATCGGCAAACTCTCTTTCATCGGCTTCTACCCAATTTAAAAACGCATCCTCAATTTTTGTTCGATAAATTTGACGCGGTAAGTTTTGGTTATTTTCTGCGTTGAGATCAGCATTGAGGCCCGCTAATAGGGCATGGTTATCATATGAGCCTACTGAGCAGGCGTTGCTAAGATCCAGCTGACTCCCCCTTTGCGGGGCATTTGCTTCGGGTGATTCCGTTATCAAATTTTGCGCGATGGCTTTTATATCACCTGTGCTATATGGCCATGTTGATGCATAGCCAAAACGATTATTCCGTTGCCCAGATGAGAGGAAAAAATGACTGCGAAGGTATTCGTTAAACTCCCCAGGTGCTTTGTCTGATGCATCATCACCTAATTGAAATTGCACCGTTCTGCGTGGCTTTCCTTCCGATAATGGCACCTGATATGTTTCTCTTATCCCTCTCGTATGGGGAGGTGTATAGGAGGAGGTATAGCTTATTTGGCTATCTGTTTGAGCGTGTGGGTTCCTGTTTATGGGTGGTGTGACGGGATGATCAGGTGCGCCGGTGTCGGTCGGTGCTCGAGGTACGCGCATGGGAAACTGCACATAAGGGGGAGAGGGATGGGTATTTTTTGTCCAGTGGGTCGAATAGTGCGTATGTTTAAAATTTTCAGAGAATGATTCTGTATTGTGTGTAAGGTCATCGGGATAAGTGCTGCGTGCCGTTTCGGGTGACGGAGTGGGGGAGCATGCGCTGCTTTCGTCATCAAGAGGAAGCGTTCTATCTATCGAAGGATTACCGACGTAAAAATGCAATGTGGTGGGTGAAGCCGCTCCCTTTTCCTCAGGGGAGGGATGAGATGGTGCAGGAGTGGGGCGTTGTGGTGTCGGCGTATCACCGATATAAAAATGTAAGGTGGTGTTCGAAGTTTTTATTTCTTCCTGAAGGGAGAACTGAGAGGACGTAGAAGCAGGGCGTTGTAACGGTTGCGTATGAATACCGACGATAGGGTAGTCCTTGTGTATCCCATCGAGATTATTTTGCGGGACGTATAGGCGTTGTGCAAACGAAGTGGAAAATAACCTATCGTTGTGATTGTGGCCCGAGTAAAGCATGCGCGTGGTGTTAAGTCCGCTGGTTTGAGCGTAAGTGAGCCTCGGTGATTCGTTTTGAGATGTATTAGATAAGGCAGTATTGTGGCTAACACATCGCAGATCTAAGGGTTCTAAGGATTCTAAGGACGTGACAGATGCAAAAGAGGGAAGGGATGGGAGAGAGGGTACCCAGGGAAAAGAGGGCGGTGCGGGGTCTCGCGGGGTCTTGATGTCCTGATCATTTAGTGTGGTTTGATCGCTTGGATAGCGGGGGTGGGCTACGCTTTGTTGGAAAGAGGAACGGGGCGTGTAGGGACAGAAATTGGCTAACGAAGGGTGATCTTCTTTGTCTATATTGACGTTTGCGCAATAGTCAGATCTGCGCTCTGCGTTGTATTCGTTAGTGTGTATGACTTTGTTTAGTTGTATTGGCTTACGTGAGATCGATGTCGCTAGATATCGTGTGTCGTTACCGTTTGTTACGTTGACCTTGACCATTGTTGCGCTCCACATATGTGTGTTAATCGTTATCTCAATACAAAATCACCTTTTTATGTTTTTTTCGAATCGTAAGTGTGGAATAAAGATGGGTAGTTCGTTAGGGAAAACCCTTTGTTTTTTGGAAAGGCAAGCAAAATACCGGGGCGTATTTCGCTTGCAGCGCACGAGTTCATTACCGGGGGCTTATATTTTGATAGATGCGCACGCTGTGTTTTTAGTTTGTGTGCTGTCGTGATGCCATAATTTTTATCAGTGAATAACAATGTTGCAACAGAGGGGGAGGATGTTTTTGTTGTGATGCTCGCGGCGTGTTGAGGGCCGCTATGAATTTTTTGTATGGAAGGGTGAGTGTGAGGGGGATATCTGCTGCCCTAACCCCGACTTTTCCCGGAGGCGGTCAGCTTTTGCAGATACTGTTGCCAACGTGGGTGGTGTTCTGTTGCGAGTTGGTGAAGATAATGCCAACTATAAATACCGCTACGGTGTCCGTCTGAGAAGATGGGTTGTAAGCCGTAATGGCCCACCGCTTCCAAGGTAACAATATCGACATGTCGTTTGCCATACTGCAATATCGCTTGATCTTTGCCATGACCGCGTACTTCCGCGGAAGGGGAGTACACCCGTAAATATTCAAACGGCAGTTCATAGCTATGGTCATCTGCGTAGATGAGTGTCAGTATGCGTGATTTTTTATGCAACACAATATGAGTGGGCATGGGTGCTGATGATGTGTTCATCGTATGTATTTTTATTTTGAAGTGTTGTTTATGAAAATTGGCTACACGCTTGTCTTATGGCTGCGGGGAGTGCGATTAAGCGTTGTTGTACATCGATAAGTTGTCGCGTCGGCGTATCGCGTTGTGCTTGTGCCCAAATAGGATGAGGAAAGTGACTATCCCAAGCAAAGCGTGCAATGACATGCCAATGGAGGTGCGGAACTTGATTACCGAGGCTGGCGAGATTTATTTTTTCGGGGCAGAGCAGGGTGCGTAATACGTGTTCGCTGGTAAAAACAATGTTCATAAAATAGCGCTGCTCTTCGATATTGAGATCAGTCATTTCGCGGCAGTGCGTACGCCAGATGACGCGGCAAAATCCAGGGAAAAGTGGATCTTTAACTTGCACGATACGCACCCGGCTATCTTCCCAGAGGACGAGCGTATCGGTTGGGCTGTGTGTAAGGCGGGTCATCTCTTGGCAGAGTACACAAGGTGAATGCGTCATGGATGGATCGATGGGCATGTCGGTCGCGTGATTTTTTATCATGATCGAATAGTGTGATGGCGATAAATAAAGGGGGTGTTCTCTATTTGCGCTGCTGGGTGGGCAGGGGCGATGCGTAATATGGCAGCGTATGTTGGGTACATCGCAATGAGCGGGAGGTAAAACATAAGATCCGTATTTTTGTTGGCCGTATTATTTTGCGCGTGCTTCAATGTTATCTCTTGCGAACCTTATGTTATGTAAGGCTCGCGCTGCACGGTGTATTTATACTAAGACGCGCTCAATGCCTCCTTGGTTTGCGTGTGCAACATAATTCGGTAACCAGTCAGGGCCCAGTAAGTGGCGTGCCATTTCCACAACGATGTAATCAGCTTGGGTATTGGCATCGTCATTAAAGCGAGATAAACCCTGTAGACAAGAGGGGCAGCTGGTCAATATTTTGATCTCTTTGGCTAATCCATCTGCACGCAAGGTATTGGCTGCCGCCACGATTTCTTCTTCTTTGCGAAAACGTACTTGGGTGGAGATATCTGGGCGCGTGATGGCAAGGGTGCCGGATTCTCCGCAGCAGCGCGCGCTTTTTTTGATGCTGTTGCCATCATTGGTTTGGATTAATTGATTGACCAGTTGTAGTGGGTCCATTGTTTTAATGGGTGTATGGCAAGGGTCATGGTACATATAGCGTGTGCCACTGATGTTCTCAAGGCGCAGCCCTTTTTCCAGTAAGTATTCGTGAATATCGAGAATGCGACATCCTGGGAAAATTTTATCGAACTCATATCCTGCTAGCTGATCGTAACAAGTACCGCAGGAGACAATGACAGTACGAATATCAAGGTAATTGAGTGTATTAGCTACGCGATGAAATAAGACGCGATTATCTGTCACGATTTTCTCTGCTTTGTCGTATTGGCCCGCGCCCCGTTGCGGATAGCCACAACATAAGTAACCGGGGGGAAGCACGGTTTGCACACCGATATGCCAGAGCATTGCCTGTGTCGCTAATCCTACTTGACTAAATAATCGTTCAGATCCGCACCCGGGAAAATAAAATATGGCTTCCGATTCCGCGCAAGTATTAAGCGGATCACGAATGATCGGAACGATTTTGTCATCTTCAATATCTAGCAAAGCCCGTGCTGTTTTTTTCGGTAAATTACCAGGCATTTTTTTGTTGATAAAGTGAATCACTTGTTCATGTACGGGGCTCTTGCCTAGCGTTGCCGGTGGAGTACGGGTTTGCGTGCGCGCGATTTTTTTGAGCAGAGTATGCGCGGCACGCTGCGCACGGTAGCCCCATTCGATCATGGTTTTACGCGCAAATTTAATCGTATTGGGGTTTTTAGCATTGAGAAAAAATAAGGCCGCACTGGTACCAAGATTGATTTTTTTCTTGCCCAATTTGCGTAATAGATTGCGCATATTCATAGAGACATCGCCAAAATCGATATCGACAGGACATGGGCTTAAACATTGATGGCATACCGTACAGTGATCTGCCACATCGGAGAACTCATCCCAATGACGAATCGAAATACCACGGCGGGTTTGTTCTTCGTAAAGAAACGCTTCGATTAATAGTGAGGTGGCAAGAATTTTATTGCGCGGGCTGTATAACAAATTGGCACGTGGAATATGCGTTGCACAGACCGGTTTGCATTTGCCACAGCGCAAACAATCCTTCACGCTATGCGCAATGGCACCGATATCACTTTGCTGCATGATCAACGATTCGTGACCCATTAAACCAAAACTGGGTGTGTAAGCGTTGCGTAGATCAGCGGGCAGATCGGGCGTACGGAGTAATTTTCCTTTATTGAAATGTCCTTCTGGATCGATGCGTTGTTTGTAATCTTGAAAATCATGCAATTGCGCATCACTTAAAAAAGTGAGTTTGGTGATACCAATGCCATGCTCACCGGAGATCACACCGCCCAATGCATGGGCCATATGCATAATGCGTACAACACTTGCGTGCGCCTCTTGTAGCATGGTGTAGTTGTCTGAGTTAACGGGGATATTAGTGTGCACATTGCCATCACCCGCATGCATATGTAAGGCGACAAATATACGGGTACGCAATATCTGCTGATGGATTTGTTGGCATTGATTAAAGATAGGCGAGAACGCTGTTCCCGAAAATATCTTTTGTAAAGTATCGCGCAGCGTGCGTTTCCAGGAGACGCGAATACTGCGATCTTGTAGTAAGGCAAAGAGGCTACGCGCTTGTGCAGCGGGTGGTAATGTATCTAATAGTATTTCTTGTCCAGCGGGATGACACAAGTGTGCTGCGGACTTTAAAAAGGTCTGGTCATTTTTAATATTGTCGAGCAAAAATAACCAGCGAGTGCGGGTGCTTGCCAATAACTGTATGGCTTGTTGTACGCGATCTTCGAGTAATTCAGCGCTCGGAATATCATCGGCCTCCTCTGTTTTTCCGAGTGGCAAACTGCCCTTAAAAAAATCTTGTAGCGCATCGATAAGCTTGATTTTATTTGCGATGGAGTGCTCAATATTGATGCGATCAATACCATCGGTATAAGCGCCCATTTGTGCTAAAGGAATAACGACATCTTCGTTAATTTTGAATGCATTGGTGTGTCGTGCAATAGCCGCGGTGCGTGCACGATCGAGCCAGAATTTTTTGCGTGACTCTGGACTTACCGCAATAAATCCCTCGCCACCCCGACGATTAGCCATACGCACAACTTCGGATGCGGCAATCGCAACAGCGTGTTCATCATCGCCGACAATATCGCCAAACAAAGCCATTTTTGGAAAAGTATGGCGTTTTGATTTTGTGGTGTAGCCGACCGCACGCAGATAACGTTCATCTAAATGCTCAAGCCCTGCTAATTTTACTGAGGAGCACGATGGCGTGGATGTGGAAGGATCTGTTTTGCATGTCGGCGATGTGATGGATGGGGCTTCTTCTAATTTTCTGGTGTCAAGTGCGAGGGCTTGTTGCTCTTCGGTAAAAGCGTCAGGATTTTCTGTGTTGGTAGCAGCAGCGTGCTGTTGATCTGGCGTTACGCTGGGGGATGCCGGTGCATGCGTTTGGCTTAATTGATCAAGATAAGTTTTAATCTCAACGATGGCTGGAATTGCTTCAGATGCTTGACCAAAAAACTCTAAGCAAACAGTACGTGTGTGCTGTGGCATGCGATGTAAAATCCAGCGCGCGCAGGTGATTAATCCATCGCAACCTTCTTTTTGTACGCCGGGTAAACCCGATAAAAATTTATCTGTCACATCTTTTCCAAGACCTTCTTTGCGAAAACGGCACCCGGCAATCGTTAATATTTCTTCCCGTAATATTTGCACCCCGGGTAAAGCACGACCATCGGACCACACCAGTTGAAATTGAGCGTGCGCGGCATCATGTATTTTGCCAAGATTATGTTCAAGGCGAGTGACTTCAAGCCAGTTGCCATCGGGATCGACCATGCGCCACCAAGCTAAATTATCTAATGCCGTACCCCATAACACGGCTTTTTTCCCGCCTGCATTCATTGCAATATTGCCGCCAATACAACTGGCTTGTGCGGAGGTGGGGTCTACTGCAAAGATATAACCTGCTTGCTGCGCGGCTTCGGTTACGCGTTGAGTAACTACACCTGCGCCACTCGTAATCGTGGCGACGGAGTGCGTTAATCCCGGTAAGACATGGTGTTCGACGGCGCTGAGTTGTTCTAATTTCTCCGTATTAATAACGGCAGAAAAAGGCGTAAGGGGAATCACGCCACCGGTATAGCCGGTGCCGCCTCCCCGCGGGATAATGGTTAAACCTAATTCGATACACCCTCTGACTAAATGAGCCATTTCTTCTTCACGGTCTGGGGTGAGCACCAGGAAAGGGTATTCAACGCGCCAGTCAGTTGCGTCGGTGACATGTGAGACACGGGACATGCCATCGAATTTAATATTGTCCCGTGCCGTAAAGCGCGCTAAAAGGCGCAAACTACGTCGACGCAGTTGTGCCGTCATGGAAAATGTTTGAGAAAATTTTTCTATGGCATGACGTGCTAAATCAAGTAATTGTTTTACTTGCATCGCATGTTGTTGCGCCAAGGTATCAAGCTCATCGATCGTTTCATGATCATCACGTCGCTTATCAATTTCACCTAAGCGGTGATGCAATGCATCAATAAGTTGTTTACGGCGGCGTGGGTTGTTAAGTAAATCATCTTGCAAATAGGGGTTACGTTGTACTACCCAAATATCCCCTAGCACTTCGTAGAGCATGCGTGCTGAGCGTCCTGTGCGGCGTTCGGTACGCAGTGCGTTAAGCATGGCCCAGGCGTGCTCGCCTAATAAACGCAATACGATTTCTCGATCGGAAAAAGAGGTGTAGTTGTAGGGGATTTCTCGCAATCTGGCTTGCGTTGTCGATGGTTCAGCAGGGGCAATAAAAGGTGCATTCATAAAGCGTCTCGATGGATTTCATCAATAGTAGGATTTACGCAAAACAGAACAGGTAGAGCAAATTTTTCTGTATTTTGGGCAATGGTCTAATGATCTAACTGGTTAGGACCGTTTAACATCAATTCAGGATTTTTAAGGGCTAGCTAATTGCGTATGAGCGTGTGATGATGGAAGTCGGATTTGTTATTTAAAACAGCTGTGTCCAAAGTTGTTGCCAAAACTGGTTAGGTACCCATAACAGTAAAAGTGTGGTGGTGGTGTAGCGCAAAAATTTTCCGATGGTCATATACAGTAAGCATTCGCGCCACGGTAGTCGTAACCAGCCAGCCACAATGCACAGCGGATCACCGATGATGGGTAACCACGAGAGTAATAACATGGGAGGGCCATATCGTCTGCACCAAATAAGCAAATGGCGATTATATTTGCGTGGTGTAGTGCGATATTTTTTTGCGCGACGTAATCTGAAGACAGCCAGTTTGGCGCCGTATCCCATCCACCAATCAATCATGCCACCGGTGACATTGCCCGCTGTCGCAACAAAGATCGCAGGCCAAAATAAATCCGGATAAAGCTTGATAT
>JADYYQ010000037.1 GCA_020853585.1 Ottowia sp. | reverse complement strand
TTCCAATACAAGTTTGACCGCCTCGCCGCGATACTCTTTTGTGTAGCTTTCTTGCTTGCTCATCCTTGCTCCAATTTTAGGTAATATACCAAGTTGGAGTGTCCGAATTTGTCAGGCTACCTCAAAATTTATTTGTTTGAAAAGTACGTTATGCGGCAGAACCTATTTTTAACCGCTGATCTTCTAAGAGAATTATGCCAACAGACTTATCTTCCAATAATCCTGCTACCGAGCAAAGTACCTCAAGTATTAATAAACAACCGCTTCAGGAAGATACTTCTCCAAAGACCCCAGAACTGCTTGCGTCGAATTCTGCTCAGGAGACTGGAGGCGAACCATTACCTAAACGTTTTCGTCCAGATACAACCTCTCTGCACAGTAAAATAGCAGAGCTATATGGTGCGCCTCCAAGTACATGGCTGAGAAGATATCCCCCTTTGTCGGTAAGTGATACGGTTGGTAGACCAAGAGCACTTGATCAGACCAAGATAAAAGAATTGACTGCTGAAATAGAGTCTTTCGCAAGAGAACATAATATTCAACTTGTAGAAAGAAGCGCTATTAAGGCACTAAGATTTGGATCGCAATATTATGATGAAGCGAGCCAAGTAGGAGCACACTCCGAAGACGAGTTGTATATGAAGGTTTTGGCTGGCTGTATAGATCCCGAGCTAAAAAATTTTTCTGCAGCAGGGGTTCATGGTTATGGCCATTCATTTCAAGACAGTGATATTTTAAAAGTCCATGGGCAAAGCACAAGCGATAATTTAGAAACGATACGTACTGAAAATTTTAGTTTTCATAAAATCAATGGTAATAAATCAGTAATCTTACAAGATGCGACCAGAGGGTGTACCGCTGCTGTAACGGCGATGCTTATTCTTGATCAAGGTGGGGCGCCTGACCTTAATTCTTTATCAGTAAGAAATCTTGGCGATACTGAGACGATGATGGGCGATCTCAAAGCTGCGGGATTTCGGCCCTTGCGAACAAAAAATTCTGATCTTTCTAAATTAAAAAAATCAATTGAAAGACATGGTTCCGCAATCGTTACTGTAGATAGTGGCGTTGGAGGGCATGTTGTCATTGTAGATGCAGTGGATCTTGATACAGATACAGTGACTATCCGAGACCCAGCTCATGGCTGGATGATTGATATCCGAAGCTCCTCTCTAAGTTTTGGTAGTGAAGTCCTTCACGCGGTTCCCAGCAATAATCGGGTTCCAGCTAGCAAGTTGTCTGGCTCGCTGGGTGGAGAGTCCTCAGATGCCTCGTCTTGGCAGCCGATTAATTTGCAAGAATTTGGGCGTGCAATTCAATCAAGATTGGCTACCCCTGATCGTAACCAGGACGTGCAGGAAACAAGGTTGATCATTCAACTGCAAGGTGATAAGACCGCTGCTCATGCAGCCCAAGCGTTGTTCTTAAAAGATCCCAAAAAAAGCTGGCTGATATTGCGCAAGCAAGGTGAAACACATTGGCCTAATACCGGTTTGAGATGGGATAGTCAGAGCCAGTCAGTCGTCGAGAGTCCCTTATCTCAAGCAAAGGGTAAGTTAAAACTGATGATGGTGGGCCATGGTGAGGACTACCAATCTGATATAACGCTTAAGGCGATAAGAGAAAAAACAGCTGGCTACCATGTCGTTACCTTTAGTGGCTTTTCTAAACTGGGCTATGCAGATACCGCAGCGTTTGAAAGCACATTACGGATTATTCTTGACGAAGAAGCGCAGCTTGCTGGAGGTTACGACAAGCTCATTATCGTAGCAGGCGCAACAGACGAAGGTATTGGCAAAGTCTACAAATTAGCTGATGAGCTCGGCATTAAAAAATTAGGGATCGTTTCGCAAGAAGGTGAGGGCAGCATTTCCTCATACTGCAAAAAAGAAGATGTTGTATTGGTCAATGATCCCAACAAAACATGGAAAGTACTCACGCCTGACGGAAAATCTTCGTATATGGTCTTAGCCGCAGAAGGCGGCGCCTTTTATACCTTAGGCGGAGGGGAGGTCGCCCATTCTGAAACCATAGAAGCCAAACATAGGGGAATTGAGACCCATGTTTATGCGTTCGATCCTGATCCTCAGCAATTAGCCCAAAGGAAAAATGAGGATAGCCGACTTGGGAAAGTCGTGGCCAGCTATACCCCGGTGAATGATGCGATTAAAAACAATAATTGGCCTGAATACGCACACAATCCTGTTTTTGGAGGGCGCTCTATCGATGAATTAAAAATCGAGCTCCAGAACGCATTGGCACACATCCCCGCGCAAAGCGTTAAGCAACTTGACATCGATCTCGTCGGTTGTCAGCTAATCGATAAGAATTTATCTAAAAGCCAGCTTCCCGATCAATTAGCCACACTACTATTAGAGAAGAGCCGAACACTCCAAATTGATCCTGACAATATTAGTCTTACTACCTATTTCTATCCCATGCGGGTGATTCGCGAGGACGGCAAAAAAGAGATCTATCTGCCCAATCACGGTTGGGCTACCAAAGAAGAGGCCATCACTAAAAATGAACTATACAAATCCGTTTGGCACTACGACAGCAAAACGCAGAAGATGGTTGCCGAAATCCCATCTGCTCGGCTAGCGTATTTGACAGACAAGCTCTTCGATGGGAAAAAAATATTTCATGAGTTCAGTACAAAAGATCAAAAATTAATTGCGCGTTTTCTAGGCGCTAAAGAGCTTAGCGAATTATCTAAGCGCAGCAAAGATGGCGAAGTGATCCATCAAGCGATCCGAGATCTGGTCAAAAAATATCCTAATCAGAGTGATTTCGCACGCTTAAATGGCAAGGAAACGTTTAAGGCAATGCTTGACACAAAACGTGATGGATGGTTAGCCATCGCGGATACGCTAGGGATTGCCCGATATGACCAGGCTGATACCAACGCAAGTGAAATCATCGCTCACACCATGCGAACCATGCCATCGGTTGGCAACACAAGGGTAGCGATTGATAGCTATACCCAAAAAACACTGGGACAGCGTGCATACATTATTGGAAAATTACAAGCTCACGTTGCCTCTCTAGGTAAAGGCGTCCTCGGGATAGGGGCGGCAGCGGCACTCTGCCGTATTTACGCAATCAATCATCAGCTGCTCAACAAAAATTTAAGCAAAGACGAAGAGACAAAATTGCGGGCTGAAAAAGCGCTTGCGATATCCGAACTGAGTGTGGATGTCACGGGTGAGGCAGCGGAGTGGTTAGCTAATAAATGGAAGATTCCGCTTAGTAAATCCACATCTTCTGTAGCAAACTCAAGGACAGGTGCACAACAACTGAGCAATCTCAAACTCGGTAAACACTTGACATCTGGTCTGCGACCTTTTGCAACGCTTGGCGCGACCGCCTTGTCTCTCGTAGGCACAGCGTTCTCTTGGTACGGTGTATATGCAGCAGCCACAGAAATAAAAAAACTTAACCATTCTAAAGATAGCTTGACTGACCTTGGAAAAAAGGCGGAGCTCACTGCGCAGATTGAACGCTTACATGTCAATCTAGGCGTGAATGTGGCCACTGCCATCATCGGCAGCGGTTTAACGGCCGGAAATGCGGTTTCTATCATAAGTAGTATCGCTGTCCAATTGAAAATAGCGGGAGCGGCAAGCGTACTTAAGGGCAGTGCCGCGATTATGTCAGTGGCAGGACCAATAGGGGGCGCGATTCTCGTCGGTGCTTTTATTGGATTGTGGATTTATAACGGTGTAAAAACCGTAGAAGAGTTTTCTAAACACATCGCATTGGATAGCTTCGATAAATTCTTGCTAGGTTTTGGTTCGATGTTTGGTTATGTGCCATACCATCTGCGCATCTCTTTGGAGCATCAGAAATTCAAAGAGATGGTTGAAAAAGCGGCTCGATTAGAAAAAAGTGAGCTTGTGGAAAGCTTGCCGCACGCCAAACATTTTTATTTCTTCCCCATTGAAACGATACCAGGCAAAGAGATCTTCGATATTAGAATGGGCAGCTCTTTTTCTGAAGAAGGGTACCCAAAGATGGAGGTTATCCGTCATGAAATTATCCCGCCTCACACCTACCACCCTAGCGTTGATATCAACTTCGATACTAGCTACTACCTGTCCATCTCCTCTAACGACTCTGGCAAAAAGCACACATGGCTTACTCCGGCTGATTTTATCCATACAAGAAAAACCAGTGAGCAAATCTCAACGGATAAATCCTATTCGTCCGGCGCAACCTTAACTTTGCATGGAAGAACAGTTAACCTGCCTAATTCGGCATCGTTAGGGACAAAGAATCAAAATCTGGATAGTGGGTCGGTATCGAAATCACTTGAGGTCGCTATACCTCAAGCGCTGCGGGACATCTTAACGACGCAATCGGATGCGCAGCTTTTTGCTGCTGATGAGACAGAACATTTAGCGTTATATTGCATTCACGACAACGCGACAAAAATCAGTTTCTTCAAATTCAGCGGACACTCATCAGGTTATACGGTAGCCGCTCATCTAACCCAAAAAATGCCTGAGGGACTGGCCCTCGGGGGTATTAGTCTCCCCCAGAGATTCGTTGCGCGGGAAGCATGGCCCTTTTTTCATGACCTAGATAACGACGGTCTGGCAGACCTGGTCATCGTTAGTAAAAACGGGGACTTGCAGGTGGCGCTCCAGAAGCGCGATGGTAGTTTTGCACTGACAACAGAGTTTAGCCTTTATCGCCAACACGATGGAGACAAGCTGGATATTGCGTGGTATGACAGCATCCTGGGTTTTGGGGATACATCTCGTATCTTGTATTCGTCTACTTCTGGAGGAACACGGTATGGCCATGCGGTGTTATCTGCAACGGAACAGAAGACGCGCGTATCGTTGGTCAATTTAAACAGAGGTCAGGGGGTGCAGGAGAAGGACAGGCACGATAAGTTTGTCGCGCCTAAAGACTCTAAAGCCGGCGATTTTATTTTTTATCTAGGGGGTGGCCGAGATAAACAAGCTAGTGGCGGCGTCAATAACGACAGCTTTTTTATCCTCGATAGTCAAACGTTTTGTTTTTTAGAAGGACATGCTGGGACGGATACCCTCAATTTCAGTCGGCTTAGTCAAGAAACTGTTCTTGGGATCCAGGTCGACGCCAGCAATAGGGTGGATGAGAGGTGGGGCAGCCAGGCATCGATCACACTAAAAGATGGCGGATCGAAAGTACGTGTGTATTTTTCCGATATAGAGAATTTCACCGGCACCCACGGCGATGATCAAATAACGGGGGACAGCAAAGGCAATGTTATCGACGGCGTCGGCGGCAACGATACTCTGAGTGGGGAAGCCGGCGATGATACGCTCCGCGGCGTTGCCGGAACATTCAAAGGAGGCGCAGGCGTTGATACTTATCATCTTCGACGTTCGCTCACAAATACCCCGACTGTGGTCAACCTTGAGGAAGATTACAGTAAAGGTGAAGATAGTGAGGTCATTTTTGAGCACTACCGTATAACCGATATTCAAACAATCGCGCCTGAAGTTGGAGGACATCTTCTGTTTACCTTTAAAGATGGTGGGCAATGTCGGGTGCGTGATTTTTATGCTAATAACACGCTCTCGGGACCTGCATCAGCTTGGTATTTCAGGACCGCAGATGGCTTTCGCTTTCGCCTGGAAACAGCCGCTCAGCTACCAGCCGTCCTAGCCCCACTGCGTGACATTGCTGTTTCCTTCCAAAGTGCTTTGACTGAACAAGATCTTAAAAAAGCGAAGATCTATCTTTATGCAGAGACTGAGCACACGAGGGCGCGGGTAGAGATATTCGAAACAATTGCGGGGAAAGAAAACGTCAAGCACGAAATTCAATTGCCCTCAATGTTTGACCTGAACCTCCACTTTCCTTTTGGTTTAACGCATTTTCTAACGGGATTTAATAATGCAGATAATTTTATCGCGGCTACAGGGGCCCAGATGTTGGGTGGTCAGGGCGCAGATACCTATTTCATAGCCAATGGCGCCCAGGGTGTCATCGAAATAAACAATTTTGATGGTGTAACTGCCCCAGCAAAAGACACCCTCATTGTGTCATGGGAAATATCGGCAACAGTGCTATCAGTTAAGAATGGTGATCTCATTCTTAAGGCCGCGGGCCAGCAAGCGGAAGTTAAATTAAAGCGCTTTATGCTTGATCCCAAGGCGCGCCACCTCGAAGTGCGGTCCCTATTAGGTCAAACCGCTAACCTAGAGGTGAGTACAAACGGGACAGCTTATTTGGCTACCGGTTTGCTAAGCTTAAATCAGGAAAATCGACTTGAGCTATACAGCGCCTCACAGGGGAACTTAGAACTCGATGGTCGCAGTCGTGATCTGTCAGTGGATAACACTCGGTCTACCGTCATCATTGATCGAAGCGGTCAGGGTAATCGTCTGCTTGGAACGGAAAATGTACGTAATTACCTCCAAGTGTTCAGTGGTGAGAACAACAGATTATATGGTGGCTGCTTAGCAGATGAATTGCGTAGTGGCGTAGGTACTGATTACCTAGAAGGTAAAGAGGGAGATGATGCCTACTATGTTGCCGGCAGCGCGACTATATTCGATACAGCGGGTGAAGATTCACTGATATTGCTGGCAGAGGGGAAAACACAAGAAGAGCTGTGGCTGGAAAAAACTACAGAGGGCCATCTGTACATTTTATTTCGCAGCGACCAGTCTAGACAGGTCATTATTAAAAATTATGATCAGCATAAAATCGAGCAAATCGTTATTAATAATCATGCGCTCACTGACATTGACCCTCTTATCCAGGCGATGGCTGGCATGAACCGTTTCGCGAGTATTGGCGAGATGCAGGCTAATTCATTAGCCAGGGAAGCAATGAACCAATGGCATAATCTGCTGACTGTATCTGTGGCATAGGTTTGTTTTATCTGATCTGCACCTTGGGTGCATAATTCTTGCTTAGATCACCGCTTGACAGATGTTGTGATCTAAGCAGATGGAAGCATCAAAGCTTCGCGCTACAAAACAACCCATGGGTCCACCTATAACCGTTCTCT
>JADYYQ010000036.1 GCA_020853585.1 Ottowia sp. | reverse complement strand
TCCAATACAAGTTTGACCGCCTCGCCGCGATACTCTTTTGTGTAGCTTTCTTGCTTGCTCATCCTTGCTCCAATTTTAGGTAATATACCAAGTTGGAGTGTCCGAATTTGTCAGGCTACCTCAAATAGCCTTGATGTAGTTCACAAAAAAAATACGATTTTAGTCATTGTGGTTTTTTATCTGTTGATGTTTGCACAAACCTGTGTAGCTGTAGAGCGTGGTGAGGAGCGTTTATCAGTAATGTGGCCATCTGTCGATATAAATGCCAGATCACCGATTAAGAAAATTCCGAGTGTGCGTGATATGTGGACCCTGGCTTTATCTGGGTTAACTGAGCATGGGCGTAGTATGGACGCAGGCAGTTTATCTGCCAGTGCGTTTCCTACGACGATGGCGCGTGTTGTTGCACAACAGATTGGGCAACAATTAAATCAATATGGCAACGGACAAGTTGACTTAGCGTTTGATCGCCATGGTGGCCTCAGAGGTAGACTGGATTGGTTGCTGCCTATTCTTGATAATGAACGTAGCGTATTTTTTACCCAGATTGGTGTGGGTAATGAGCAAAGATCCACTTTATTGAATATGGGTTTTGGGCAGCGGCTTATTTCAAATGATTGGATGGCGGGGTATAACGCATTTTTTGATGCTGATGTGAAACATGGTTATCTACGTGCTGGTGTAGGCCTTGAGATGGGATATGACTATTTTAAATTAAGTAGTAATGGTTATATGCCGGTATCCAGTTGGAAGCAATCGACTGATCCAATGCTTTGGGATGTACGTCCAACTTATGGGTATGACATAAATATGAAGGGGTATCTACCTCTTTATCCCCAGCTGGGTGGGCGTATTAAATATGAGCAATATTTTGGTGAGAATGTTGGACTGTTCACTTATCCCAATTTGCAAAAAAATCCTCACGCATTAAGTTTGGGGATTAACTACACGCCGATACCCATATTAACGTTTGCGCTAGATCAGCAAATAGGCACCGCGAATTTGTCACAGACACGGGTGTCGATGAAATTAAATATTCAGTCAGGTAAATCATGGCGACAGCAATTAAACCCAGAGGGCGTCAGGCCCATGCGTTCGTTGATGGGTAGCCGATATGATTTGGTGGATCGTAGTAGCGCGATTACGCTTGAATACAAGCAAGAATTTCTTCAAGTGAGTTTGCCTGCCACTTTGGCTGGAGACACATTGGCGAATATTCCCTTTAACTTTGTATTACGTGCCCGTTATCCTATTACAGCAATCACGTGGTCTGGTAGTGCAATGAGCGCTTGTGGACTTGTGGCAGGTTGTGTGAGTAATGTAGGCGGGCAATCTATGTTGATGTTGCCGGCGTACAACCCCACTGGAACAAATCGTTATCAGCTACAAGCGAATGTAAGTGATGATCATGGGCACAATGTGATATCGAATGTGATGGAAGTTCTGGTCAATCCTGATCCTGTTGCCACACCCTCGGTAAGTGCATTGTCAGCGGGCAATAAAGTTGTCGTGGCTCAGCAGTACACACCCGAATTTATGCCCGTAACGGTGACAGGTGGGACCGCGCCTTATCGCTTTAGCATTAGCCCGGCATTACCTGCTGGCTTGGTACTTAATCAAGCAACTGGGATGATTAGTGGTGCGGCGATGGTGAGTGCCCCAGAAACCACTATTACTTATACCGTTACCATAACGGATGTCGATGGGCGTGCCACAAATGCGCAATTTGATATGACACTTAAGCCGTTTCCGCCTAAATTGAGGACGACGCGGTTCCAAGATGAGGGTGCGCTATTTTCCATGTATTTGGGAGATAGTACGACGCGATTTACACCATTTATTGCTGAGGATGGTACGCCTCCCTATATTTATACGATTAGTCCTGCCTTACCTTCTGGTGCAATTCTTAATTCAAGTATCGGTGAGATAGACCCAGATCCCCCTGGGCCACAGGAGCTTCTTGACCCGACTATGTATACGATTACTGTTACTGATCACAATGGTGCGACGGCGAGTAAATACTTTTTACTCGAGGTGGTTGAATAGTGATGGGGGGCGTTGCGACGATTTATTGATCGCTTGTCAGTTTGTAGCCCTGACAAGCGATCATTTAGATGCTGCTACGTAGAAAGTAGTCTTAGATTTCGTTAATCCAGGCCATCTGGATAGCTTCTAATATTTTTTCATTAGACTGCTTGGGGTTATCTGAAAAATCAGGTAATGCACATACCCACCGGTGAAGATCGGTAAAGCGAATGGTATGCGGGTCAATATCGGTATGGGTGTCTGCGAGTGCAATAGCAATATCGAGGCTGTCTGTCCATTTCATTTTAGTGACCCTCCTTAGCATGATTGATCGAATACTTTGGAATTTCTACCACTAAGTCTTGATCTGCCACAATAGCTTGACAGGATAAGCGTGAAAGTGGTTCTACACCCCAGGCCCGGTCAAGCAGGTCTTCCTCATTTTCATCTGCTTCATTAAGCGAGCTTGCACCAACACGCACCACGATATGACAGGTTGTGCAAGCGCAAGACATTTCGCAAGCATGCTCTATTTCTATGCCTTGGTCTAGCATTGCTTCGCAAATAGAAACACCGCGTTCTACTTCAAGCGTTGCGCCGTGTGGGCATACTTCCGGATGCGGAAGAATCTTAATCTGAGGCATTTATTGTGCTCCTGAGACTTGATCAAGTTGATCGAGCGTTTTACCGGTTAGCGCAAGACGTATGCTTTTGTTCATTCTTCTTGCGGCGAATTCTTCAGTTACAAGAGCCAATGCAGCAATGGCATCTTTGATGGACTGTGGATCATTGCTATTAGTTACGCATAGACGTAATGCATTGAGTTGGGTATCCACGCTATTGCGTTCAATGGGATCGAGCAAATCTGGATCTTGTGTAAGCGCCGCAGTAGTGGCATCCAGTATGCATTGTGCTTCGACTTGTTGTTCTCGCAATGCGCGCGTATGTAAGTCTTCATCGGCGTAGGCGAAACTGTCTTGCAGCATTTGTGCAATATCTTTGTCGTCTAGACCATAGGAAGGTTTCACCGTGATGCTGGCTTCGCTACCAGAGTGTATTTCTCTGGCGCTAACGGATAACAAACCATCTGCATCGACTTGATAGGTAACACGGATACGTGCTGCACCGGCCACCAAGGGTGGAATATCGCGCAAGGTGAAGTGAGCGAGCGAGCGGCAGTCGCTGGCGAGTTCACGTTCGCCTTGCAAAACATGAATCGACATGGCGGTTTGCCCGTCTTTAAACGTTGTAAATTCTTGGGCGCGTGCCAGCGGAATGGTTGCATTGCGCGGGATAATTTTTTCGACGAGACCGCCTACAGTTTCTACCCCCAGTGATAGAGGGATCACATCAAGCAATAGCCAGTCGCTTTCTTGTGCAACATTCCCTGCCAGTAAATTGGCTTGCATGGCTGCGCCCAGTGCGACGACTTGATCAGGGTTAAGATCGTTTAGGAGCGGGCGTTGAAATTGCGTTGTGATGGCTTGCTGTACGTGTGGCATGCGTGTAGCGCCCCCGACCATAACAATCCCGTCGATTTGTGCGGTGGTTAATCCGGCATCATGCAATGCGCGCGTCACTTGCTTTTGGGTTCGCTCCACAAGCGTTTGTGTGAGCTTAAAAAACTGTGCTTGAGTAATTTCAATATCGATGGCTTTGCCTTCAAGTGCAGCACGAATGTGCGTGCTTGCGTGTTGAGTAAGACGCTCTTTGGCATTGCGGCATTCGGTAAGTAACTGGCGTGTGTCGGTGGCTGATAAGGTGGGGATGTGCTGACTTTCTTTGACCCAACAATACAAAGCGTGATCAAAGTCATCTCCACCTAACGCAGAGTCGCCGCCTGTGGCGATTACTTCAAAAATACCTTTGTTGAGTTTAAGAACCGAAATATCGAATGTGCCACCTCCTAAATCATAGATGGCGTAAGTTCCACTTACCTTGTGGTCTAAACCGTACGCGATAGCTGCGGCAGTGGGTTCGCTTAGTAAGCGCAAGACGTTAAGCCCCGCTAATTTAGCGGCATCTTTTGTTGCTTGTCGTTGTGCTTCGTCAAAGTAAGCGGGTACCGTGATAACGGCTCCCACAAGCGTATCACCTAGGGTGGATTCTGCGCGTTGACGCAGGTGCATCAAAATTTGGGCAGAAATTTCAACAGGATTTTTTTTGCCAGCAATGGTGTTGATTTGCAACATGCCGTCTGTTTGCACAAAATCGTAGGCGTTGTTTTGTGTATGCAATATATCGTTGACGCTTCTTGCGATCAAACGTTTCACTGAGATGATCGTGTTGCTTGGATCTTGTGTTGCCTGCGCGGCAGCGGTATGCCCCACTTGAGTTGATCCATCAGGTAAATAGCGCACGATGGAGGGCGTGAGCATGTGGCCTTGCGTATCGGGCAAAATTTCTGCCACGCTATTTCGCACGGTGGCAACGAGTGAGTTAGTTGTACCAAGGTCGATGCCGATCGCGAGCCTATGCTCGTGTGGGGAGGGTGACATGCCGGGCTCAGAGATTTGCAGTAGTGCCATGACTTATTTTTTTAGCTGATATGTGTTGATATGCTGCGCTTAATATGACACAGATTGTATGGTTTGTAATTGTCGAATTACGATTGCTTTCCGTTTTCTACGGGTGCCAATCGGGATAAATCGCTTTTGATGTCAGCAAAAAATTTTTCAATAAACATTAGTTTACGCAAGCTTGCATACGCGCCTGGCGTATCGTTGGTTTGATCGAGCTGTGATGTGATTTGATTGAGCTCGAATTGTTTTGCTGCTGATATCTCGCTGTGCAATATGCCCAGGGCACCCGGTTCTCCTTGCGCATGCGCGAGTGCTTCGCGCCACTCAATTTGTTGTATTAAAAATTCTGCGGGCATCTGTGTATTGTGCTCGTCTTGGGTATCGATACCGCGCAGTTGGCATAGGTAGCGTGCTCTTGCGATGGGGTCGCGTAGTGTGCGATATGCTTCGTTAGCATGTGCCGCCCATTGCAAGGCGAGACGGCGATGGGTGTCTGCGGCATTAACGTGTCGATCTGGGTGCACTTGTTTTTGTATTTCGCGATAAGCGTAGTCAAGTTGAGCTAGGTCAATGCTAAAGCGTTCAGGCAGGTGAAATAGCGCAAAGAAATTTTGGGCAAGCAAGTTCATGTATCACTCAGATGGGCATAGGCGTGGCATCGTCTGAAATAAAGATGCTGTTGTGGATACCTGATGCCTTGTTTTTTCTGTTGGCAGTCGGGATACAACGATGGTGGGCTATTGAGGTGAGTGTGGAGCAGATTAAACACGGAAAGATTCACCGCATCCACATTCGTCTTTGACGTTTGGGTTTTGGAAACGAAAGCCTTCATTGACGCCTTCACGGACAAAATCGAGTTGCGTGCCATCAATGTAAACGAGACTTTTGGGGTCTACTAAAACAGTGACACCATGGCATTCAAAGACTTGATCATCTGGCGTAATTTCATCTGCATATTCTAGTTTGTAAGCTAACCCAGAGCAGCCGGTGGTGCGCACACCTAGGCGCAGGCCCAGCCCTTTGCCTCGACCTTTGAGGTATTTGCTCACATGTTGAGCTGCGCGTTCGGTGAGTGTGATAGACATGATGGACTCAGTTCTTTTCAAGCTGCCTGTGGTGGTTTTTTGTTGGGATGCTTTTGTCGATAGTCTTGCACCGCTGCTTTGATTGCATCTTCCGCAAGGATGGAGCAATGGATTTTGACGGGAGGCAATACAAGCTCTTGAGCAATGGATGTGTTGCGAATCTCCATGGCTTGATCTAGTGTTTTTCCTTTGACCCACTCAGTGACGAGTGAAGAGGATGCGATTGCGGAGCCACAACCGTAGGTTTTAAACCGCGCGTCTTCAATGATGCCATTGGCGTCGACTTTGATTTGGAGCTTCATCACATCGCCACAAGCCGGGGCACCGACCATGCCAGTGCCGACATCCTCATCATCTTTGCCAAAAGAACCTACGTTACGTGGGTTTTCGTAATGGTCGAGTAATTTTTCGCTGTATGTCATGATTCATTCCTTGAAATATGCTGCCTAATTTAGTGTGCGGCCCATTGGATACTATTAAGGTCAATGCCGTCTTTAAACATTTCCCAGAGTGGCGATAGCTCACGTAGCTTGGCGATTTTTCCTTTAACGAGGTTGATGGTGTAATCCACTTCTTCCATCGTCGTATAGCGGCCGAGCGTAAAACGAATCGAACTATGCGCTAGCTCGTCGTTGCGGCCCAGTGCACGTAGTACATATGAGGGTTCAAGTGATGC
Organism: Ottowia sp.; assembly: GCA_020853585.1. Taxonomy (GTDB): domain Bacteria; phylum Pseudomonadota; class Gammaproteobacteria; order Burkholderiales; family Burkholderiaceae; genus JADYYQ01. Next base: position 17,442 of record JADYYQ010000036.1, on the reverse strand, counting down.
GGATGTGCAGGCGGAGCCACTGGATACGGCGACATCTTTTAAGGCCATGATCATGGATTCGCCTTCAATGTAGTTAAAGCTAACATTGAGGTTATGTGGCACACGATGCACAAAATCGCCATTAAGATACACCTCTTCAATACCGGATAGACCGCTCCACAAACGATCACGCAATGTGCGGATATGTGCGTTATCTTTATCCATATCTTCGCGGGCAATATGAAATGCTTCCCCCATGCCTACGATTTGATGGGTGGCTAATGTCCCTGAACGCATGCCACGTTCATGTCCCCCCCCGTGCATTTGGGCTTCGATACGTACACGCGGTTTACGGCGAACATACAGAGCGCCGATCCCTTTAGGGCCATACGTTTTGTGGGCTGAAAAGCTCATAAGGTCGACTTGCAGCATTTGCATATCGATGGCTAATTTGCCTGTGGCTTGTGCTGCATCGACGTGGAAAATAATGCCGCGCTCACGACAAATTTGGCCGAGTTGTGCAATATCTTGAATGACGCCAATTTCGTTATTAACAAACAGCACGGAAGCAAGAATGGTATCTGGGCGTAAAGCAGCAATAAAGGTGTTGATGTCGAGCAAACCATTTTCTTGTACATCAAGATAACTGACTTCGAATCCTTGGCGCTCGAGTTCACGGCAGGTATCGAGCGTCGCTTTATGTTCGGTTTTTAGGGTGACAATATGTTTGCCTTTGCCGGCATAAAAGTGGGCTGCGCCTTTGATCGCTAAATTAATCGACTCTGTTGCACCTGAACTCCAGATAATTTCACGTGGATCGGCATTAACAAGTGCCGCGACTTGTTCACGAGCATTTTCTACCGCGGCTTCGGCTGCCCACCCATAGGGGTGACTCCGTGAAGCGGGGTTACCAAACTGCTCGCGCAGATAAGGGACCATTTTGTCAACGACACGTGTATCGACCGGTGTTGTTGCCGAATAATCCATATACAAGGGAAGGTGCAGGGTACTCATGTTGTTCTCTACGTCATCAATGATTAATGTCAGGGCGGACAGTGCGCTGGGCGCCTGTTGATGCTAATACATGGGACCTTTGGTCCTTGGGTGTTAGCGGTGCAGAACTTGTTATCTGTACAGTATTTTGTCGTTGTGAACGTTGTTTTTGTTGTGTTACCAAATCGTGTAGGGAAACAGAATCAAGATATTCCACCATTTTTAGATTTAGAGTCGTCCATAAGTGATGAGTCATACAGGTTGTTTCCCCATCATGGCCGTGACAGTGACCTTTTCCTCCACATCGTGTTGCATCGAGCGACTCGTTTACGGCAACGATAATATCGGTGACGGTTATAAGCTCAGGTGCGCGTGCCAGATGGTAACCACCGCCTGGGCCGCGTACACTTTCGACAATTTCGTCACGTCGCAATCGACTAAATAGCTGCTCAAGGTAAGAGAGCGATATTTTTTGCCGTTGGCTAATGCCCGCTAAAGTAACAGGACCTTGTGCCTGATGCAGTGCGACATCAATCATTGCAGTTACCGCAAAACGCCCTTTGGTGGTCAGTCTCATTTTTCCCTCACAATGACACGGTACCTTGCTATTGGATTACTATAATTCCGTATTAATTTAGTCAAGTATACCGTTTTTAGCTTGTAATATCAATGAACGCCGGTGATTGCATGTTTGTTTTATGAGCTGTTTTGTTTTTATAAGTAATGCGATTTGCCGCTCAATTCTGTTTAGAATGCCCTGGTGTCGTGAGGGTGTATGGCTGTAAAAATGGGTATAAAAAGAAGATGATTTGAGGTGAAACGAGGGGCGGTAGTGGATAAACAAAGTGTGTTGCCTGATATGAATACCCAGTACCCCCATATCCCTGCGGGTCAGCTGGCACGGTTGCAGGATCGTTATTTCGCGGAAATGAACGCATTATTGCAGGCATTTGGCGCCAATACCGTTGGGCAAGCGCCCGTTATAGACCGTCGATTTAGTGGGGCAGCATGGCAAAGCAACCTGTTGTATCAAATGAATGCTGCTTTGTATTTGCTTGGGACACGTTATCTTGAGGCTATGGCCGATGCGGTGCAGGCAGATGAGAAGACGCGTAAACGCATTTGTTTTGCAACGATGCAGTGGGCAGCTGCTTGGGCGCCTTCTAATTTTCTAAGTACTAACCCTGATGCGCAACACAAATTGATTGAAACGCAAGGTGAGTCGTTGCGAGCGGGCTTACATTATATGTACGCTGATTTAGCGAGGGGGCGGGTGTCTCAAGCTAAGAAAAATGCCTTTGAGTTGGGCAAAACCTTAGCGTATACCGCGGGTGGCGTGGTGTTTGAAAATGCATTTTTCCAATTATTAAGATACCAACCGTTGACCAAAACGGTTTATCAAGTACCTTTATTGTTAATTCCCCCTTGTATCAATAAATATTATATTTTTGATTTGCAGGCGGACAATTCGTTTGTACGTTATGCGGTAAGCCAGGGCCACACTGTGTTTATGGTGTCTTGGCGGAATCCCGATGCCAGTATGCGGCAGGCTCGCTGGGATGATTATGTTGAGCAAGGGGTGATAGCTGCCATTGAGCAGGTGTGCGCGATGACTGGGCAACAAAAAATTAATTTGCTTGGTTTTTGTATTGGCGGTGCGCTTGTGAGTACGGCATTGGCTGTGTTGGCTGCGCGCGGCCAACATCCGGCTTCTAGCTTGACTTTACTAACGACCTTGCTTGATTTTTCAGAAGTGGGTTTGTTAGATGCGTTTGTGGACTCCTCTGTGCTTGGGGGGTGTGAATCTATGCTTGCACAGCAAAGCCAAAGTGAGCGTGGCGTAGAGATGCTTCATGGTACTTATTTAGCTAATATTTTTTCTTCTTTGCGGCCCAATGATTTGATTTGGCCTTACGTGGTGAATGGCTATCTCAAAGGAGAGGAACCTGCACCCTTCGATTTGCTTTACTGGAATGAAGACAGTACCCATCTACCTATGCCGATGGTTGCTTGGTATCTGCGCCATTGCTATGTGAACAATGCGCTTAAGCAAGCAGGTACTTTGACGGTATGTGGTGAACGTGTTGATTTACGTACTATCCTTGCACCTGTATTTGTATATGGGTCATATGAGGATCATATTGTGCCGTGGACATCTGCGTTTGCATGTGGGCAAATATTAAGTGGGCCGTGCACTTTTGTGTTGGGTGCATCGGGTCATATTGCCGGTGTAATCAATCCGCCCGCCCTCAAAAAACGCGCTTATTGGCGTCATGTATCCGATGAGTGTGTTGATCCTGATAAATGGTTAGCCAAGGCGCAAAAAATATCAGGTAGTTGGTGGCCAGAATGGGATCAATGGTTAGTGCAGTATGCGGGAGAGGGTGTGGCCAACGAATGGAATGCCGATGACTACCCGATAATTGAGCCTGCTCCCGGGCGTTATGTCAAAGAACGCATTGGGTGATGATGCTCTTAACGATGAGATGTGTTTGTGGTTTGCATCGTTTTACGGGTGCGAGTGAAAGATAGATTACGAGGTGTAATAAAAAGGAGAAGTCTATGAGTCAACGCATTGCTTATGTGACGGGTGGAATGGGTGGTATTGGTACAGCGATTTGCCAGCGTTTGTTTGATGATGGATTTAAAGTGATCGCTGGGTGTAGTCCTAACTCGTCACGTAAGGACACTTGGCTTGCACAACAAGCGGCACTTGGTTACACCTTTATTGCTTCCGAGGGTAACGTTGATGATTGGCATTCCACACAAACGGCGTTTGATAAGGTAAAGGCGGAGATAGGAGGGATCGATGTACTTGTCAATAACGCGGGTATTACGCGGGACGTGGTATTTCAAAAAATGACACGCAAAGAATGGGATGCCGTCATTGCGACAAATTTGGGCGCGCTATTTAATGTCACTAAGCAGGTGATTGACGGGATGGTGGAGCGTGGTTGGGGGCGGATAATTAATATTTCGTCGGTGAATGGGCAAAAAGGACAGTTTGGTCAAACTAATTATGCAACCGCGAAAGCGGGGATTCATGGTTTTTCTAAATCACTTGCGCTTGAAGTAGCGGCTAAAGGGGTCACCGTGAATACGGTATCACCGGGCTATATTGGCACTGACATGATTCACGCGATTAGACCTGATGTACTTGAGAAAATTGTTCATTCGGTGCCGCTTAAACGTTTAGGTTTGCCCGGTGAAATCGCATCTATTTGTGCTTGGATTGCATCAAGCGAATCGGGATTTTCTACGGGTGCTGATTTTTCGGTAAATGGTGGTTTGCATATGGCCTAGTTGTCAATATTTGAGATGCTGTAAAGATCAGCATGACAATATGCGACTAATCCTCGCTTGCTGCGCGCATCATTGGATTGCAGGAAGCGCACAGCAGGGGGAGGGAAGTGTTGATGAAGTCTCTTTATTGTTATAGAGAATGGTGTGTTAGCTGTATTACATGGGGCTTAAAGGTGTATGTCTGCGTTGCGCCTTTAAGCTCTATTTTATTTGCTTCGTGTGTGTATTATTTGCTTCGTGTGTGTACTCGCCCAAGTGCGTGCTTTATTGCAGATGCGCTTCTATTTTTAAATTTTTTGTACACCTCAGTTGTAAGTCACTTCTACATCTACTTGCGCCTCTACTGCACCGGCTTTCACGTTGGCTCTGCCACTTTTATATAAACGTGCTTGATAAACCATGGCTAAAGGGTCGGTGCTACTGTAGTTGGCAGGCATCGCCGTATTGAGTTGTACCGCATTGCTTTGCTCGTTCAACAGCTGTACACCAACGCCGCGCGCTGCATTACTTTTGGCGTTGTTGGGCAGGATACCTTGTTGCGCATTGGGTGATCCGCTATTTTTTATATTAATTTTAACGAATCCCGTGGGACATTTTTTTTGAAATCTAACAGTAAAGTGTTTTATTTTTGCGGCATTGCTATTGATCTCCTCCGTCGTTGCGGAAGGTAGGATGACGGGAGGTACGGCTGCTAACTGGCATTGACTAGCGATAAGGGTGGCTGCGCCTGTACGGTAGGTACGCAGGCCGCGATCACCCCAAATTTTAAAAACCTCAATAGAGGGTATTTTGGAAAATGTTTTTGCCCCATGAGGATCGTTATACCCGTATAAATTTTCGCGATCTTTTCTGAACTCAATAGTAATTTTTTGATTGCCGCCGAACTGATGTGTGCCGTATTGTGGGCCTCGTGGTTCATTGATCGTCAACTCATCTAGCCAGTTGCGAATAGTGGCAACCACACCAATCACGACTTCTCCTTCATTATCTGTTGGATAGTATGTGGCAGTACCGCTACTGCGTGTCCCAAAGTGGCGCAAATCAGTGCTGTAACGAATGCTTCCACCTTGTGTGTCACACTCAGCATATGGCGTACTGGTGTTCAGAATAAATTCTACTTTATAAATAAGTCCACCCATCGGGACGGCAGAAAAATCGGTTAACCCAGGTCATGGATAAGTTTCGGTGTGTGAGACGACCGTGCATGCTGCCTGCGCTTGGCTAAACCATAAACATAAGCAGAGTAGCAATAAACTGATGCATGAAATGGGGTAAGCGTTGGTCAGTTGTTTAATAAATTGTAGGCGGCATCGCATGAGTATTCCTTGCTGGGGTGTCTTGCCGGAGAAATCACGAGAGGATTTACCCGAGGAAGTTAAAGACATCACTTGTTGCATCGTGCAGTGGTGGTGATAAGGGCGCTGGGTTGCGCCAATTGTTCGGGCAGGTGATAGCGCACTTGGCATCGTGCGGTGAGATCAGCTCCCCATATGATATTAAGCAGACCTGTCTGACTGGCTCCAGTTAAATAGATTTGTCCGTTGGGACCGACAATGCCCGCTTCCTTACCATTTTGGTCTTCTACGCGTGCGCCAAATGGTACAAGTTGTTCCTCTTCATCTCGTACAGTTAACAGTATTTTGTAGCCTTTGCGTGTTTCATAGTATGCGAGGACAACCGCGCCTTTTGTGGGTATGACATCAAGCGATGCTTGCTTAACTTCAATGTCATTACCCAAACTTTCTGTTTCTAAAGTGATGCGGTTGCGATGGTAGGGCGTAACGTAAGGCAAAACCGCATAGCCATTCCTATTGGTTCTAATACCAGGATGATCAGTGAGTGCGACACCATTTGCGTTGGGTACACTGATGAGTACGATCGTTTCACTTAAAGGTTGTGAGAAGGTGATGTCTTGTTGGTGAATAACAATACCGCCAGCAATAGATGCGGTGGTTTGTGCGTAGGTATTTCCTTGGCTACGGCTCACTCCCATATTGGCATAAGCACTTTGCAAATTAAGTGAAGCAAAAGCTTGATTGTCAGGTTGATTCGTATGAGTAACGCCTGCGCTGTAAGTGAGGCGTTGATCTTCTAATAAACTGCCCGAAGTGTTGATGCTATGGCTAATAGCGCCACGAAGATTGCTGTTTGTTTGATAGCTCATAAACTGCGGAGAAGCTTGGCCAAAATCGAGTGGTATAGATAGCGTGAGTGTGAGTTGACCTTGTGGTGTCTGGGCGCTATAGCCGGAGTGCCGCCATCTATTGCTGTAATAGATATTATATGTAACTTTCCCAATATTGTTGTAATACCCTAGGGTCGAAAAATAATGACGCTCATCATTCCAGTGATGAGTGGTCCCAAGCGTGGCATTGAAACGGCCGCCCCCTATCCCCTGAGAAATATTGCCCTCAAAACGATATCGTTGTGCCGATGTACCGTATTGATGATGGGGGTCATACAGATGTGTTGTTTCCGCTAGAGTAAGAAATGAAGCATTGCTGTAGCGCGATGCACTAAAGCCGAAATCAGTTGCCGTGGATTGCCTGGTTTTGCTGTACTGCAAGCGCACGGCTTGCCCTTGTTGCGTTTGTCCCCCTGGTGTTTGACTTCGTGCAAATGTGGTATCGAGTGAGGCTGCACCATAGTGCCCTAAGCTTGTACTTGCTCCGCCTAACAGTGACTGATAAATATTGGCTACGCGTGTGCCCCCGTAGGCGGTGATAAGGGAGTTGATGCCATACGCTAACGTCGCTTGTACAAGATTGGGTTCTATTCCTCCTTTATTGTTGCGATAGCGTCCTGCGGCAAGATAAAACTGCCAACTGTCTTCACGTACTTGCATGGGTTGTGTTGCGTACACTTGCCGAGTTGTTGTCGTCGCACCATTGGCTTCTTTGACGATCATTTCTAAGTCGCCATTGGATGACGTAGGGGAAAGATCGTCAATCACAAAAGGGCCGGGGGACACCAAAGTGGTGTAAATCACATAGCCGTTTTGCTTAACGGTGACTTCGGCATGGGTTTGTGCGACGCCTCTTAGAGTAGGGGCATAAGCTTGTAAATAGCTAGGCAACATCGATGTGTCTGTGCCGATGCTAATGCCGCGTAAGGCAATGCCTTCAAAGATGGAGCCGGGTGTAAAGCTATCACCGATTGTTAATTGACTATGCCATTGTGTGAGTGGACGTGTGATGTAAGTTTCTAGTGTCTGCCAATGATGTTGGCTGTGGTGATGGCGGTAATTGGCGCGACTACGTAATCGCCAAGCGCCCATATTGGCACCTGTTTGTAGTGTGCCGCTTATATTGTCTGTGTGTTGTGTAGATGATTGCGTTTTATTTTCGTTGCGTGTGGCTATCAATTGGTAATTGATGATTGCCGCAGAGATACCGGTGTCCCATAGCTCAGGTGGTGTACGCCCTCGTAAATTTTTACGCATCAGTATCTGCGGTACGCTTATCTCAAGTTTTTGCTGTTCATTATCAAAAGTCACGCTGCTATGGGCAATGATGTCACTGAGTGCAATGCAACTAGTTTGCGATGTATCCAGTATGAGAGGGAGCGTTTCAATTACCACACCCCAGCGGGCGAGCATGCTTTTCGTTAGACAGGCTTGGGCGTTGTTTGGCGTACGGCTAATGGGCACATTATGATCACTTTGCTTGTCTTGGTTTGATTGTGTGTTGGGTGCATCGATGTGCGCGGCTGCGATGTTGGGCAGTTCAAAGCGTATTTCGCTTTGTTCAATAAATTGGCGGTTGATATATACGTCAACCAAATAAACGCCGGGTAGCATCGCGTTACCGTACGCGAAAATAGATAGATCTACGCTTTTTTGCCCAGGTGGCGTGTTTAAAAAAGACGCATTAAATTCTACTGCGGTAGCCGCGTCATTTTCTAATGCTAACTCTGGCGCTATTTCTGTGTTTATCGTGGAGTTTGTTGTGTTTTGATATGTGCTGACTTCATGTGGTGTCGCCGCGTTTTTTGCATTATCAATGTGGATAGGGTGTGGTGTGCTTATATCCGCTGCATAGGCACTGCAAAAAAAGCTATGTGCACATATCAAAAGAAATAAACGCCCATTATTGATGAGCGCATTTTTTGCGCGTACACCCTGTAGAAAAAAACAGGATAAAAATCGCCGCGCGTATGAAGTATCGGGCCATCGATTATTAGCGAGGCACTTCATAGCATTATGGGTGGGATGCGTGGATTGATATGGAGACTTTGTATGAGGCTATTTATTGTGTGGGTCTAAAGCGTGGGTTTGGTTTGTATGGCTTCTGTCTCTGTGCCGTAGTCGTTAATAGTTTGATAAGTGATCTGTGTGATGTCTGTTGCTGCGTACGTTGTTTGCTCAAGTGGATAGGTGATTTCGCCGAAAGGCGGCACCATACCGGCCACGGCTACGTCTTCTTGGTGATTAGTCTTAAGTCTTGAAAGCGTGATGTAGTAAGGCGTGGGATTAACCGCGCGTAATGCCAATTTTTTATTGGGTGTCACGACATACCAGCGCAATTGACGATAGGCTTCACTACTCGTGCTTGGTAAATTGCTGGGACGAAAAAATAATTTAAGTCGCGTGTGAATGGCCAATTGCAGAATATTTTCGCCTTTTACGGCTTCGGGAATTTCTTTGATATTGAGCCAAAATATAGATTCCCGGTCATCTGGTAATCCTTGTCCAATACGCAAAATACGCAGAACGTTTCGCTTGCCCCCTTCGAGTCGCGAAAGCGGTGGGGTGACAAAAAATGGAATCGGTGCCGGCTCAGTTGCACTTGCTTGTGTAGATGGGTTGGTCGATGATGTATTGGTATCTGCTGTTGACGTTTGATGTGCTAAGCCTTGCGTAACTTCCTCATTATGATCAATCCATGCTTGCATTAACACTGGGCGTTTGCTGGTGTTCTCAGCAGGAATGGACGCTTCTTTTTTATCGCCTAAAAAAATGACACGTGTGCCCGTCATTTGTAGTCCTGCCGATACCGATGAGGTAGCTAACAATAGGTGCGAAAAAAGAAGGGGCGCCACAATGCGGCGGATAGGTAGCATATGCATGGGACTAACTTCAATGAAAAAATACAAGAGGAGGTGACGCTGCGTGAAGACACAACGTCACTTAGTGCTTATATAAAAAACGGGTGATTATTTGTAGCTAACTTGTAATTCAGCTAATGCGATAACCTTACCTGCTGTAACAGCAACGTCATCTTTTTTGTGGTAGGCCGCACGTAAATCGATGGTGTAGTCTTTTTGGTTGGCAAGCCCGCCTGCTTTTTCAGTGCCTACTAAATCAAAAAACTCGTTATTGACAAGTTCATAAGTGACACCTGTATTGCGTGATAGCGCGATGCCTACGTTGGTGGGGGCATAACTGCCTGTTGCTGTGTTATCAAGTATGCCTGCTGTGCCTCCTGCTTGGGTAAATTTTGCTTGAACAGTTGTGGGTGCGATTGGACAAGCTGTTAAGGTGACAGCAAATGTTGTTCCTTTGGCTGCGAGCTGGGCGTTATCGGTTGCGTTGAATGCTGCCACGCCGATTGTTTCTAATTTGACGGTTTTTGCTGGCGCCTCTGCTATAACAATCTCACAGGTTGCATTGGCTATTTCACCTTCAAAACGCAGACTAATGTTTTTTGCACCAAGGTCTGGAGTAACAAAATCATTAGCATTTTGTGCAATGGCGATTGTTGTGAATGTGCTTAAAACAGCGGTGGCCAGCGTTAATTTTTTATAGATATGCATTTTGCATCCATTGAAAGCGGTAAATAAAAACCCATCACTGAGGAGAGTTTGACTATCTGCTGATGGCCATCAACAGCTTTTATTGTAAATTTTTATAATTAAATGTCAATTATATATTTAAATTAAAATTTAAGTATTTATTTTGTGGTTAATACTGATTTAATCGTTTGTTTTGTTTTGTTTGGTTTTGTTTTGTTTTGTTTTGTTTTGTTGTGCGTGTGCGATGAGGCATGCAATAAAAAGCACACGTACAGGTGCACTTATCCGCGTCCCTTATGAATAAGACCGCGTAGTCGGTGCTGTGCGATCAACTCTTGTCGCGATGGAGTGTGTTACTCATGTTGTGCTGCCTACAAAATCACTCACATGAATTATATGAATGGTAAAGGAATTCACCAAAGCGCTTTAAACAAAGCGCCACCTAAGACCCCATTTAATATTTCACAGCGCTGTACGTGTCGATGTGTTTCTTAGATCCGTGGGGGGACTTGAGTGTCGCGGGCATTCGCTTTGGTACAACTCAGGCATGCAAACCATGCGCTTATTTATATTTTACTTGTAGTACTGCTTGTGCTTGAACATCACCAACGGTGACAAGTTTATTTGGGTCGGTTCTTCTGTAAGCCGCTCGCAAGTTGATTTTATAGGTGTGAGTCCCCGGTTTTGGACTGTTGTCTACCGAGGGTGTGAGTTTGAAAAACTCATTTTTGATTGATGTGTATGGTGCAATCGTATCTATCGATTGGGTGAGTAGGATACCTACATATTTCGCCCCTTTTTTATTTGGAAGTATCTCAAAGGGTGATGTTCCTGCTGTTATGAATTTCGCTTCGATTGCATCACGGGCCACAGGACAGGCTGTGAATTCAACTGAGAAGTCTTTTTCTTTGAAATCTGTGTTTGATGGGCTATTGATCTCTGTTAGGGTAATGGGATTTAGCTCTACATTTAGATTAGACCCGAGGGAAATAGCGCAAGTGGGGGCAGTAACCTTACCTGTAAAATTAATAGTGACGCTTTTAGGACTGATATCTTGAGCGAATGCGGCAGTGGTACATGTGATGAAAACGCTTACGACTAGCGTTATTTTTTTAAACGTGTGCATTGTTGCTTTCCATTAAAGGATGTTTCTGAAAACCTCACCCGTAATGTGCGTGGCTGTGTGTAGATTGCTGTTCATTGGTTTTGCTATACCTTGCTGAAATCTAATATCAATTATATATTTAATTTCAATATTTATATTGTTGAGGGTATAAATCCTCATGTTGATTTAGATATTCTTTCTGTGGAAGCTTGCGTGAATGTGTTTTTTGCTTAAAGCATTTTCGGCAGGATAAAGACAGCCTTCGTAAAGAAGAGACCGTTACAATAGCGGGATCCTGCGTATATTGATATTGCCCGTAGCCTACTTAGGGTAGACAAATATCGTACTTATTTTTAATCGCTTTATTTTTTCTTGTTCCTATGACCGTACAACATTCACCTAAAGTTGGTTTTGTTTCCTTGGGCTGTCCAAAAGCGCTGGTTGATTCTGAGCAAATTTTGACGCAATTACGTGCGGAAGGGTATGCCATTTCGCCCACCTACGATGGGGCGGAGTTAGTTGTTGTGAATACTTGTGGTTTTATCGATGCCGCCGTACAAGAGAGTTTAGATGCGATTGGTGAAGCTTTGGCAGAAAATGGCAAAGTGATTGTAACTGGCTGCTTGGGTGCGAAAAAAAATGCCGATGGACAAGATTTGATTAGCAGTATTCACCCCAGTGTATTGGCGGTAACGGGACCTCATGCACTGGGCGAAGTGATGTCAGCGGTCCATATGCATTTGCCTCGTCCACATGATCCTTTTAGTGATTTGGTGCCCCCTCAAGGTATTAAATTAACGCCACGCCACTACGCTTATTTAAAAATCTCAGAAGGATGTAATCACCGATGTACTTTTTGCATCATTCCTTCAATGCGTGGTGATTTAGTGTCGCGCCCATTCGCGCAAGTCATGCTTGAGGCAGAAAATTTATTGAAAGCGGGTGTGAAAGAGTTGTTGGTTATTTCTCAAGATACTAGCGCTTATGGTGTGGATGTGAAATTTCGCATGGGTTTTTGGCAGGGTCGCCCATTACGCACGCATGTCTATGAGTTGGTGGCTGCATTGGGTGAGCTTGCTGCAAGCTATGGTGCTTGGGTGCGCTTGCATTACGTTTATCCTTATCCGCATGTGGATGCGTTGATTCCCTTAATGGCTCAAGGGCATGTGGTGCCTTATTTAGATGTGCCTTTGCAGCATGCACATCCTGATGTACTTAAGCGGATGCGCAGACCGGCATCGAGTGAGAAAAATTTAGAGCGTATTCGCGCTTGGCGTGAGATTTGCCCAGAGTTGACTGTGCGCAGCACTTTTATTGCAGGTTTTCCGGGTGAGACAGAGGCAGAATTTTCTTTTCTACTTGATTTTTTGCGTGAGGCACAAATTGATCGTGTGGGTTGTTTTGCTTATTCACCGATTGAAGGTGCGAAGGCAAATGAATTAGAGGGTGCATTGCCAGACGAGGTGCGTAATGAACGTCAAGCGCGTTTGATGGAAGTCGCACAAGAGGTATCGGCTGCGCGATTAAAGCGCCAAGTAGGCAAAACGCTGCGTGTATTAATTGATACGCTTACACCTGAAGGTGGGGTTGCTAGATCAACAGCGGATGCGCCCGAGATTGATGGCAATGTTTTTATTGCATCGTCGCGTGCATTGAAAGCGTATCAAGTTGGGGATTTTGTGGATGTCAAAGTAACGCGTGCGAATGGCCACGATTTATGGGCAAAAATTTAGCTACTTAGCTGACCGTCAATAGACAACCTAGGCAAGCCGTTAGAATGATGTTTTTGTAAGCAGATTGAGTAGCACTAAGTGGGGCCGGATTATCGTAATGACGGGTCGCTGTCGTGTTTTCGCTTGAGATAAGTGGGCGCGTTTTTCGGATCCACTCTAGTTTGCTTGATAGAAAAGAGATTGAGGGTTACGGGTATTACTGTTTGTGCGAGGGTGTTATTGTTGCGTGCTGTGCGAAGGCTTTTTATGTTGAGTACATGTGAGGAACAAGATGGAAACGGAACAGATGGATACAGAATGCGTAGTACAAACTAAAGCGCAGCCGCCACTGCCTTGTTTACCTCATCTGCGTGTGCGCATACCGAAGGGCTTTGCTTCGCTTAGTCCTCCGGTTTGGCGTGCTTCAACCGTTTTGTTTCCTAATATGGAAGCATTGCGCCAATACCATGCCAGTGATGAAGAAAGTTGGTCGTATGGTTTGCAAAGTACGCCTACGCAATATGAATTAGCTCAAAAATTAGCACAGATCGAAGGTGGCTATCACAGTTTATTGTTGCCGTCCGGGTTGGCGGCATTTTCGCTGATTCAATTTACTTTCTTGCGGCATGGTGATGGGCTATTGATACCCGATTCAGTGTACTTCCCAAATCGTACACATGCAGAGTGGTTGATGCGTGATTTTGGTATCAAGGTGCAGTTTTATGATCCGATGAATTTACCCGCGTTGTCTAAGCTGATTACAGCAAAAACAAAGCTGATTTTCATCGAGGCGCCGGGCTCGATAACGATGGAGGTGCCCGATATTCCTGCGATCACGGCATTGGCACAATCGCGTGGAGTGATCACTGCAATTGACAATACGTGGTCGGGAGGTTTGTTGTGTCGTCCATTTGATTTGGGTGTAGACATTACCATGCAAGCGCTAACTAAATATCAATCGGGTGGAAGTGATGTGCTGATGGGCAGCATTGTGACGCGTGAGCTTAGATTGCACGATCAGCTTCGTACGCGACGCCGTCACATGGGGTGGGGCGTGTCGAGTGATGATTGCTATTTTTTATTACGTAGTTTGCCCTCGATGGCGGTGCGCATTGCACAACATGGTGCAAATGCGCAAGCTTTGGCAAATTGGCTTAATCAGCGCAAAGAAGTAGTGCGCGTATTGCATCCTGCTTTACCGGATTGCGCGGGTCACGCGTTTTGGCAACGTGATTTTTCGGGTGCAAGTGGATTATTTTCGGTGGTGTTTAATAAACGTTATCGACAAACGCAGGTCGATGCTTTTATTGAAGATTTGCAGCTCTTTGGTATTGGATATAGCTGGGGTGGTGCGCATAGCTTAGTGATGCACTACGATGTGTTGAGTCAGCGTAGCATTGCGGTTTGGCCTCCCACTGAGTGGCATGATCGGGATGAAGTGGGGTGTTTGGTACGTTTGTATTGTGGTTTGGAAAGCCCAGCGGAGCTGATTGCGGATGTAGAACAGAGCATGAGCCGTCATTTAGTCTAAATAGATAAAGGCTGCATTTTAATTGCATGCGCTAATACGGTACGGCGGTGTGTTTGCTATCTTTAAATAAGGGACAAGATATCCTGGTTCCGATGTTTGCTGTCGTTATGCATTCTTTATCGTGGCCTTTACATAAATGGATAGCGTAGCGCTATCCGTTTTTTTATTGCGCTAGTTTTACGACGGTCCCTTTTAATGCGACGCCTGACATGAGCGCGCCGCTACCACACATATATTCTGTATCGCTGCTTATTTCTTTATTTCGGTAGTTACTGAGGATATTGATAACAGCATCGCCCCCATCTTGCGTTGCTTGTTTTTGCAGCTCAAGCACGGCGCTTAAAAAAGCCCGTTGGCATGCTTTTACATCTGATTTGTTAAAGCCATTGGTTTTTTTGTTTGTTTTTATCTCACTTATTTTTTTCGCTATCTGGGAACGGCTTTGATTGCCAAAGTACAGTTGAATATGCGGGTTTAATTTATTTTTTGCTTCAGCTGTATTGAGTGCTTTTTCCAGGGAATGCATTTCTTGTGTGTCGCGGGCACGGGCGGGAGTGATGAAAAATAAGCTGGTAAGTAGGATGACAAAAACTAAGCGGGCAGAGTGCTTCGTGATTGAGAACATTATTTTTCCTTGCTTGTTGTGATAAGGGATATGTTTTTGTTGCTGTTGTTTAAGAAACAAAATTTTTTTCCGTATTTTAATACGATCAGGTAATGAATTTGCAGTTTTGAATATGAACGGCTGTGTCAAAACAGTATGGATGAGTTTAGTTTTAAATAGTAATCAGATTGATGCTTGTTTCATCAGCTTTAAATTAAAGTAAAACTTATATTTTTTACGGTCATCTCCTTAGCTTGTGTGTGTTTTATAAGTGTTTTTTGGGACATTAAGCTTATTTAAATAAGCTTAAATGAGCGAGTGCGAATGAGGGGGTATGGGTAAAAAATAAGGTAAGTAGGTGATTTTTTCGATAGAAAATGTAGTTTTTGGCAAGCTTGTTAGCAAAAAATAGCAAACAATTTCGGCCAAACTAGGCCCTATCGGCGTTTTGCTTAAACATGATAGTGCTTTTGTGCAAACTACTATTGAGATTAATTTATTACAAGGTGCGCTGTATGCCTATTTCTTTTATTAAGCCAATGAGAATTTTTGAAGCCTGTTTGTCTTCAGAGACGCTGCATACAAATAAGAAAATTTTTTTTGAGCAAATCGATAAATGGGTAAGTGAAGCTCAGCCAGAGCTTGCATCTGATATTGAGTATAGAGAGGTTGCTGCAGAGCGGATGAAAAAGGCTTACTTATCTCAATCAGAGAGTCTGGATTTGAGTAACCTTAATTTGCGCACATTGCCGGATGCCATTGGGAATTTAGGTAACCTTAAAAAATTAATTTTAAATGGGAATCGTCTGAGTACTTTGCCTGAGACGATGTGGGATTTAGATGATCTCCAAAAGCTGTCTTTAGAAAATAACGAGCTGAGGGCCGTACCGGATGTGGTTTGTAGTTTGATTAACCTTCAAGAATTAAATTTGTCTGATAATGCATTAACTGTATTACCTCATACTGTGGGGCAGCTAAACTATCTTCAAAAGCTAGTCGTCTCTAATAATCAGCTGAGTGCATTGCCTGAAATGATGGACAGCTTAATTAATTTGCGAATACTCGCTATTGATGGAAATCCGTTGAGTACTTGTTTTAAGCGTAGCGATATTGGTTTGCCTCACTTGCAATCTTTGATTTTTACAAAAGAGCAGGCTGCTGCGGCACTTAAAGATCATAGTCATTTTTTGGGTGAAGTAGGTAAGTTAGCAGCGCATGTGCGGCATCGGCTTCTCTTTGTATAAATTGTATCGCAACGATTGGATTAATCCATTCACTTTACTTGATGCCGCATGATGTGCGGCATTTTTCATAGAGGAGAAGGTTATCGATATCTGTTTACGCTGTGTATTAGCCTTATCTTTAATCAGGCTTTTTTCTTAAGGTAGGGATTTGACTTAGCTGGGTAATGGATCACGCCGAATTTTTATTTTATTGAACGATAAAAAGGGCGCAGATTTATAAGGCAAGTTTATTTTTGAACAACAAAGATATCGTCATTATTCCCCTCTGCTTTTTTTGATTAATATATTTCGCTTTGCTTAAACAGTTGCCTGGTAAGGGTTAGATCGGCATGGTCTTCTTTTGATAAGGGAAGAAAATAGGGCGATTGCCATTTTTGGGTGCGAATAGCCTCCTTGCTTAAAGGCCTACTACAGGGGGGATATACACGTAGCGCACGTTTTCCCATATGTGCTGAACTCGACAAAACGCCATTTTTGATTAATATATTTTTGTCGAATATAAATTGCCCGTGATGCGTCGTATTTGATGTGCACACAATAAAAAAATCAATAGCATCATGCTCATCAAAAGGCGCGATTGCGCTACCGGGCTGTGGGCGTTTCCATAGCGTTACAAACTGCCCAAGCTTGGTGGGTGTCGTTTTTGCTACGCGAAAAATAATCGTGCGTCCATTCAATTGGAAGCGACATCCGCTGTAATGCGCACTTTCTATATCTTCTACGATCGGGCCGGAATGCGTCATTCCCGCAGGTGCGTAAATATGGTTGATTAAAGTCTCTACGTTTGTTACTTCAAATAACTTAGGTTTCATAGCTAAATTTTTTAGTTTTATCTGGATGGCATGTTAATCATTTGTTTTTTATGTCGACATGATCCAGCGCAACATGCCTTGGCACCTTATCGTTGATTAGTAAGTTGAACTGCTTCCCCTTTTGTATCTCCCGGTAAGTTTATCGTTATGGCTAAGGTATTTGGTTTTTATAATCAAAGCAGGTGACGCATTAGGCATCTCTTTCTTTATAACAAGAGATATTTAAAATCTTTTTTCTCGGAAAGAGATGTGCCTTAAAAATGGGACGGCTATATTTTCTATTGATAATAAAATTTTTTATATGTGTTTTGTTATGAAGGGAACCACCGTTTTAGTGAGGTGTGGGTGGTGCATATAATTGTTTTAGTTTTGTGTAGCTAGGTAAATCGATAGGTATGCCATCGATATTGCATACCTCTAATTTAC
>JADYYQ010000035.1 GCA_020853585.1 Ottowia sp. | reverse complement strand
TTCACCCTAGCGCTGACCCGCTACAAAACCCCGATTTCAGTGGCTTCCCTTGTGGTTAGAATTCGCTCAGGGTGCTGAGTTTCGGTTCGTCTTCCGGTTGCCATCGTGGTGTCCGTGGAGCTTGGCTAACCAGGGTAATGAAATGGAGTTTCCCCGTGGTGCCGTCATTTTCTCCCGCCGTTTTTGCTCTTGCCGACGGTACCGTTTTTCAGGGTTTGAGTATTGGTGCTTCTGGACAGTCTTGCGGTGAGGTGGTTTTTAACACCGCGCTGACAGGTTACCAAGAAGTATTGACTGACCCGAGCTACGCGCGGCAAATTGTTATGTTGACCTGTCCGCATGTGGGTAATGTGGGTGTCAATCTCCAAGATGTTGAAGCAGATCATATTCATATTGCTGGTTTGATCATTAAAGATTTATCTTTGTTGGCTTCTAATTTTCGTATGCAACAGAGTTTGGGGGCCTACTTGCAAGCCACAGGTACAGTGGCGATTGCAGGTATTGATACCCGTAAATTAACGCGCATTTTGCGAGAAAAAGGTGCGCAGGCGGGTGCTATTTTAAGTGCAGCGCCGGGTAGTGAGTTGAGTATGGCTGAGTTATCTCCGCAGGCCGTAGCGCTTGCTTGTCGTTCGCCTGGTTTGGCGGGAATGGACTTAGCCAAAGTGGTGAGTACGACGACGCCCTATGTTTGGAATGAGACTGAGTGGCGACGAGAGCATGGCTATGGCCAATTGTCGCACCCCACATACCATGTCGTTGCTTTTGATTTTGGCGTAAAACGTAATATCTTGCGTATGTTAGCGCAGCGCGGGTGTCGGGTGACGGTGTTGCCTGCACAAAGTTCAGCTGCTGATGCGTTAGCGCTTAAACCTGATGGCGTTTTTCTCTCTAATGGGCCGGGCGATCCAGAGCCGTGCGATTATGCGGTTGAGGCAACGCGTACATTGATCGATCAGGGTATTCCTGTTTTCGGTATTTGCTTAGGGCATCAGATTTTGGCTTTAGCTTCAGGGGCTCGGACTGTTAAGATGAAGTTTGGCCATCATGGAACTAATCACCCAGTAAAGGATCTTGATAGTGGGCGTGTGGTGATCACTTCGCAAAATCATGGGTTTGCTGTCGATGAGCTGAGTTTGCCCAGTCATGTACGCGTGACGCACGTGTCTTTGTTCGATGGTTCGTTACAAGGTTTTTCACGCACAGATCGCCCAGCGTTTGGTTTTCAGGGGCATCCCGAGGCATCTCCCGGTCCTCATGATTTGGGTTATTTGTTTGATCGTTTTATTTCGTTAATGGATGCTCATATGCACGTGACGGATACGCCTAGTAATTTTAATAAGGTAGTCGCTTTATGATGTTCGGCGTGACCGATATTTGGGCTTATATCCTTGTCGCGATTGTGATCGTGATTTTGCCTGGGCCTAATTCGCTTTATATTTTTTCGATGGCTGCACGATATGGTCGGCGTGCGGCCTATCTGGGCATAGTGGGTACTTGCCTAGGTGATACGATTTTAATGAGTTTAGCTTTTACTGGCGCTGTTCCGCTATTGCAGTCAAATCCAAATTTATTTTTTATTATCAAGGTGATTGGCGCAGCTTATCTATCCTGGATTGGCTTAAGACTGCTTTATGCCACTTGGCGTAAATGGCGCCAGGGTGATCATGTTGTGGTTGATAGGGAGATGGCCCCGGTTGATGGACGTCATCCTTTTCTAAAAGGTTTGCTGATTGATTTACTGAATCCTGAATCAATTTTGTTTTTTCTTTCGTTCTTTGTGCAGTTTATTGACCCTACTTATCCACGTCCATTGGTCAGTTTGATCACGCTGGGTGTGATTTTTTTGGTGGTGAGCGTCTCATATTTGTCAGTGCTGATTTTTTTAGGGGTGCGTTTAGCTGCGGCTTTACGCAAGCGACGTTGGCTTGTGACCGGCGCTGAGAGTGGTGCGGGTGCTTTGTTTGTGGGTTTTGGTGTTAAGTTGGCTACGACAGTGAGCGTGGTCTAAATCAAGAGAGATTTGTTTTTTAAAGTTAAAGATGGGAGTTGAGATGCTCGGCGTGGTTGATCTTTGGACCTATGTGCTTGGGGTGATTTTTATTGTGTTAGTGCCAGGCCCCAATTCGCTCTATGTGTTGGGTGTGGCAACAAGATACGGTAAGAGTGTGGGCTACCGGGCGGCAGGTGGCATCGTTGTAGGTGACACCGTATTAATGTGTTTGGCGTCCATGGGTGCGACGACGCTGTTACGTACCAATCCACATGTGTTTACTGTGGCGAAATTTGTGGGGGCAGCTTATTTACTGTGGATGGGGGGCAGCCTGCTGTATGGTCTGTGGAGAGAGCGGCGTTCCTCGTCGCAGGCTGAGTATGAGACTGCGATGCAAAAAAGTCAGTTGAACAAAGAAGTCGGTCCGTTTCGGGGCGCATTGTTGCTGAGCTTGTTTAATCCGAAAGCGATTTTGTTTTTTCTTTCTTTTTTTGTTCAGTTTGTTGACCCAAATTATCCTTATCCGGCACTCAGTTTTATTTTTCTTGGCACGGTATTGCAAATTGCCAGCGTGACTTATTTGTCTTTGCTCATTTTCCTGGGTATGCGGCTAGCAGCAGTCTTTAGTCGCAAACGCTGGCTCACCCTCGGTGCAGGGAGTACGGCTGGCATGTTGTTTATCGGCTTTGGTGTCAAACTTGCCACTGCAAGTTTGGGTTAAATCCTGGTTGCTAGGGTTAATCAGACCAATCATTCATTGAGGGCGTAATGCCAAAACGTACAGACATTAAAAGTATTCTTATTATTGGCGCGGGTCCAATTGTGATTGGGCAAGCGTGTGAGTTTGATTATTCAGGTGCACAAGCTTGCAAAGCGTTGCGAGAAGAAGATTTCCGCGTTATTTTGGTGAACTCTAATCCGGCAACGATCATGACTGACCCAGAGATGGCCGATGTAACTTACATTGAGCCAATTACTTGGGAAGCGATTGAACGCATTATTGCTAAAGAGCGGCCTGATGCGATTTTGCCAACAATGGGGGGGCAGACGGCGCTTAATTGTGCTTTAGATTTACATCGTCATGGGATATTAGAGAAGTATCGTTGTCAGCTGATTGGTGCGACGCCGCAGGCAATTGACAAAGCAGAAGATAGAAAAAAATTCAAAGATGCGATGACCCATATTGGTTTGGCATCGGCTAAGTCGGGTGTGGCACATAGCTTAGAAGAGGCGCTGGTTGTACAAAAGCGTATTGCACAAGAGACCGGGAGTGCATCTGGCTATCCTGTCATTATTCGACCTTCGTTTACCATGGGCGGATCAGGTGGAGGGATTGCCTATCACCACGATATGTTTATCGAGATCTGCAAACGAGGTCTTGATTTGTCTCCGACTAACGAACTGCTGATTGAAGAGTCCTTGTTGGGTTGGAAAGAGTATGAGATGGAAGTGGTGCGCGATTGTGCGGACAATTGCATCATTGTATGTTCGATCGAAAATCTTGATCCGATGGGAATTCATACCGGCGACTCTATTACGGTTGCGCCGGCACAAACTTTGACCGACAAAGAGTATCAAGTGCTGCGTAATGCGTCGTTAGCGGTACTACGTGAGATTGGTGTGGATACGGGCGGCTCTAATGTTCAGTTTGCGGTGAATCCTGTCGATGGTCGCATGATTGTGATTGAGATGAATCCGCGGGTGTCGCGTTCATCGGCTTTAGCATCAAAGGCAACGGGGTTTCCGATTGCCAAAATTGCCGCGAAGTTGGCTGTAGGCTACACCCTTGACGAACTTAAAAACGATATCACTCAAGGTGCGACACCTGCTTCGTTTGAGCCGTCGATTGATTATGTTGTGACTAAGATTCCGCGTTTTGCGTTCGAAAAATTTCCTCAAGCCGATCCTTTGTTGACCACACAAATGAAGTCCGTGGGTGAAGTGATGGCAATGGGTCGCACTTTCCAAGAGTCGTTCCAAAAAGCGCTACGCGGTTTAGAGGTGGGGGTGGACGGGCTGGATTCGAAGTCATCTGATCGTGATGCCATTGTTTCGCATATTAGTCATGCGGGGCCTGACCGCATTTGGTATTTAGGCGATGCATTTCGCATTGGCATGAATCTTGATGAGATATATAAACTCACCGCGATTGATCCATGGTTTCTTGCGCAAATCGAAGAATTAATTATGCTTGAGCGTAAATTAACTAAACGGCAATTGCCGCAGTTAAGCGCGATTGAGTTACGTTTTCTTAAACAAAAAGGATTTTCAGATCGTCGTTTGGCGACCTTGCTGGGTGTGGATGCACAAGCTGTGCGTTCTGCACGTCATCTAGCGGGGGTACGTCCCGTATATAAACGCGTTGATACGTGTGCTGCTGAATTTGCAACACAGACAGCTTATCTTTACTCGTGTTACGAAGCTGAGCATGGTGAGTGTGAAGCATGGCCCACTGAGCGTAAAAAAATTATGGTCTTAGGTGGCGGACCTAATCGTATTGGTCAAGGGATTGAGTTTGATTATTGTTGTGTTCACGCGGCTTTGGCTTTGCGTGAAGATGGTTACGAAACCATTATGGTCAACTGTAATCCAGAGACAGTATCAACAGACTATGACACATCGGATCGCTTATATTTTGAATCGCTTACCTTAGAAGATGTACTAGAGATTGTCGATAAAGAGAAACCCATTGGGGTGATTGTGCAATATGGAGGGCAAACGCCTCTTAAACTTGCACTTGATTTAGAGGCCAATGGGGTACCCATTATTGGCACAAGTCCTGACATGATTGATGCTGCTGAAGATCGAGAGCGTTTTCAAAAGCTTCTCCATACTTTGGGTTTACGTCAACCCCCTAACCGTACAGCGCGCACCGAAAGCCAAGCATTAGCGGCAGCAGAAGAAATTGGCTATCCTCTTGTGGTGCGTCCCTCTTATGTATTGGGGGGGCGTGCGATGGAGATTGTTCACGATGCCCAAGATCTTGACCGGTATATGCGTGAAGCGGTAAAGGTAAGTCATGATGCGCCCGTATTGCTTGATCATTTTTTAAATGATGCGATTGAGTGTGATGTTGACTGTATTAGTGATGGCGAACGCGTTTTTGTCGGTGGGGTGATGGAGCATATTGAGCAAGCGGGGGTTCACTCGGGGGACTCGGCCTGTTCGTTACCACCTTATTCGCTGCCCCAAGCAACGATTGCTGAGCTTAAGCGGCAGACTGTGGCGATGGCCAAAGGTTTGCATGTTATTGGTTTAATGAATGTGCAATTTGCGATACAAGAGGTCGATGGGCAACATCAGGTTTATGTGCTGGAAGTAAATCCTCGTGCATCTCGTACGGTGCCTTATGTTTCTAAAGCGACCGGTTTGCCGCTGGCAAAAATTGCTGCGCGTTGTATGGTAGGACAAAGCCTTGACCAGCAGGGCATAAAAACCGAGATTGTACCGACGTACTTTAGTGTAAAAGAGGCGGTGTTTCCCTTTAATAAATTTCCCGCAGTAGATCCCATCCTTGGGCCAGAGATGCGCTCAACAGGGGAGGTGATGGGTATAGGGAAGACTTTTGGTGAAGCGCTCTTTAAATCTCAGTTAGCCGCTGGTATAACGTTACCCACATCGGGCACGGTATTGATTACGGTTAAAGATAGCGATAAAGCGCGCGCCGTCGAAGTAGCGGGTATGTTGCACAAGTTAGGATTTAGTCTGGTTGCCACGCGCGGCACAGCAGCAGCGATTCGTGCGGCCGGCATTACTGTTGCGACCATTAACAAAGTGAAAGAAGGTTCACCTCATATTGTTGACATGATTGAGCGAGGTGAAATCTCACTGGTTTTCACAACAGTCGATGAGACACGTACGGCTATTGCAGATTCTCGTTCTATTCGTACCAGTGCACAGGCTCATCGTGTGACTTACTACACCACGATTTCTGGAGCACGGGCGGCAGTTGAAGGGATTCACTATAAGGAAAACCTTGAGGTTTATGCTTTACAAGATTTACATGCAAGTGCGCATGCTGAGCTTGTTGATTAATTTGAAATTTGGGCAACGATAAAAGAGCAAAGACCAATGAGTGCGACTCCAATGACAAAACAGGGCGAGCAAATGCTGCGCCAAGAACTACAGAAGTTAAAAACGGTTGATCGCCCGTCGGTGATTAATGCTATTTCTGAGGCGCGCGCACAGGGTGATTTATCTGAAAATGCGGAATACGATGCAGCCAAAGAAAAGCAAAGTTTTATCGAAGGGCGAATTATCGAGATTGAAGGTAAGCTAGGTTCAGCGCAAGTGATCGATCCGGCAACGATAGAGGGCCAAGGGCGAGTTGTATTTGGTGCGACGGTACAGCTAGAAGATATTACTTCGGGTGTTGCCGTGACATATCAAATTGTGGGTGAAGATGAAGCGGAGATAGCGCTAGGCAAGATATCGGTCAGCTCTCCTGTTGCGCGGGCCTTAATCGGAAAAGTAGAAGGGGATGTGGCCGTAGTGAAGGCGCCAGGCGGTATTCATGAGTACGAAATTCTGCATATTGCTTATCGCTAAATTATCGTGATTGCTGCGCGATGGGGCTTGTGTTGTAGCGCTGTAGCGTAGGAAAGTGAAAAAGTAATTAGCTGCAGAGTTTTGACTGATTATAAGCAATTGGGATCACGCATTTTTAGTATGCTGGCGTTGCTTATCTCTCTCTTATCGCATGTTATTACGTGATGGGCACAGCAAAGATTGCCGCTGTGGAGGGCAGTTCAAGCGCGATTGCACAGTCAGCTAAAGAGGATTGTGTTTATATAAATGCAATAAGACCATGGTTTAGCTTGCTGCGCGAGCCATTACAGCGGCTGCTAAGAGTCTTGATTCTGCGCGTAACCTGTGGCGTACGTGCTGCGCTAAGTGTGTCTCGCGTCGTTAAGGCACTGGCGATTGTGTACAGCAGTGCACATACTATGTTGGGTGATGGGATAACAACTCACTCGTATTGTTATTTTGCCCCTCGTAGGTGTTATAAATAAGACAGCGTTTTATTAAGCCAGCTGATCTTTATTTAAAAAGATCGACGGGCTTATTTAATATGAATTCGCACTACGACTAGCGATACGTCAGCTTTTTTGGGGAAAGACCTGCGTATGACAAACCTAGTGTGTTGCAGGATTTAATCGGCAGCGCGTTTTTTAAGACTGATTTTGCGTACGCGTGCGCGCTTGACAATGCCCCCGGTGGTGACGCGCTCGTTGCCCAGAAGCCTTATTTTTTGTGCTTTTGGGCGGCGGCCAGGATTGGTCGATGGTTTGCGTATAACGATATTGCGGGGTCCGGGTTGCTTGATTTTTTTGTTTTGCGTGAGGTGTTCGGGCAATATTTTGTCCTCTTCTAAGATCGCTTCACCAAAACGATAGAGGACAAGCAATTTTCCGATGATTTGTACGGGGGCTGCCTGTAGTTGGGTACAAATCGTTTCGTTGATTTCGGCGCGTGCCGCGCGGTCATCGCTAAATATGCGTATTTTGATCAGCGTATGGGCAGCAAGATTGCGGTCAATTTCTTGGAGTACAGCAGGGGTTAAACCACTGTCGCCAATTAATACGACGGGTTTGAGAGCATGAGCGTCGGCACGTAGTTCGGCGCGGCGGGCAGGGGGCAGCTTAAGGGTAGACATAGTGCTTTGGGTATGAATCTTACGGTCTCTAGGAAGAGCGCTATTATCCCCGACTTTTATAAAAGTAGTGAATTTTCTCTTGCATGTTTAATTTTCTCGGCTTAGGTAATGGAAAAAAATAAGTTTAATCAAAATTGGCTGCACGATCATTTGAATGATCCGTACGTCAAGCTTGCCCAAAAAGAAGGGTACCGCGCTCGCGCGGCATATAAGCTAAAAGAGATTGATGAGCAGGATCGTTTGATTAAGCCTGCTCAGGTTGTGGTCGATTTAGGATGTGCCCCGGGAAGCTGGAGTCAGTACGTACGCCATCGTATGCGTGCCTTGGGTGGAGGGGATGTGAACGGAGGTATTAATGGCGTGATTATTGGTATTGATATGTTGCCGATGGAGCCGATTGCCGATGTCTCGTTTTTTGAAGGGGATTTTCGGGAGCCGACGACAGATCAAGCATTACGGGATCTGGTGAAAAAAATAACGGGGAGTACTCAGGTAGACCTTGTTTTATCGGATATGGCCCCCAATCTATCGGGTGTTGCTTTGGCTGATGCAGCGCGGATGGCGGATTTGGCAGAGTTAGCCCTAGAATTTGCGCTAGCGCATTTAAATCCTCAGGGTGCTTTGCTGATCAAATGTTTCCATGGAAGTGGTTACAGTCAGATTGTGGAGCAATTTAAGCGGGTGTTTAAGGTGGTTGCTCCGCGTAAACCCAAAGCATCGCGTGATAAGTCATCCGAAATATTTTTATTGGGGCGATATCTCAAATAAGGGATAGGTCTAAGAGCCAGGCTCGTTAAGCTGAATTACAATAGAAGGAATCGTTTTACAAGGCTTTTACAGGAGATTCGCCTTGAACAATAACTGGTTGCAAAAATCGTTAGTCTGGCTTGTGGTGGGCGTCGCTTTATTTACTGTGTTTAAGCAGTTTGATAAGCCGCGCTCGCAAGATGCTGTGCCGTATTCTCAATTTATGGAAGACGCTAGAAACGGCAAAATTAAGCGTGTTGACGTTCAGGGTCGTACCTTGCAGGTGACAGCAGTTGATGGTGCGCGCTATGCCATTATTTCCCCGGGGGATATCTGGATGGTTGGGGATTTAATGAAGTTTGGCGTACAAGTCACCGGTAAAGCAGATGATGAGCCTAATCTTTTTGTCTCTGCGCTGTATTACCTAGGGCCAACTTTGCTGATCATTGTGTTTTGGTTTTACATGATGAGGCAGATGCAAGGTGGCGGTAAAGGCGGAGCTTTTTCTTTTGGTAAATCGCGGGCGCGATTAACGGAGGAAGGCAGCAATACCATCAATTTTACGGATGTCGCTGGCTGTGACGAGGCTAAGGAAGAGGTGTTTGAGTTAGTTGAGTTTTTGAGAGATCCTCAAAAATTTCAAAAACTAGGAGGACGTATTCCTCGCGGAGTATTACTTGTGGGTCCCCCTGGTACGGGTAAAACCCTACTCGCTAAAGCGATTGCAGGCGAAGCCAAGGTGCCATTTTTTAGTATCTCTGGTTCGGACTTTGTGGAGATGTTTGTGGGTGTAGGTGCAGCACGCGTGCGGGATATGTTTGAAAACGCGAAAAAGCACGCGCCTTGCATTATCTTTATCGATGAGCTTGATGCCGTGGGTCGTCACCGTGGTGCGGGTACAGGCGGGGGAAATGATGAGCGGGAACAAACGCTTAATCAGATGCTCGTTGAAATGGATGGCTTTGAGCCAAATAGCGGCGTGATTGTGATTGCCGCCACTAACCGTGCGGATGTACTCGATAAAGCGCTATTGCGTCCAGGGCGATTTGATCGTCAAGTATTTGTTGGCTTGCCCGATATTCGGGGCCGTGAGCAAATTCTTAAAGTGCATATGCGTAAAGTACCTGTATCGCCCGATGTTGATGCCAGCGTGATTGCGCGTGGAACGCCTGGTATGTCAGGCGCTGATTTGGCTAATTTAGTCAATGAAGCGGCATTGTTTGCGGCGCGTCGTAATAAGCGCTTAGTTGAGATGAAAGATTTTGAAGATGCCAAAGATAAAATCTTTATGGGACCTGAGCGCAAATCTGTCGTGATGCGCGAAGAAGAGCGTCGTAATACTGCGGTACATGAGTCGGGTCATGCAGTGGTGGCTAAGCTGTTGCCTAAGGCAGATCCCGTGCATAAAGTGACGATTATGCCGCGCGGCTATGCCCTGGGTGTTACGTGGCAATTACCAGAATTTGATCGTGTCAATCTTTATAAAGATAAGATGCTTGAAGAGATTGCGATTTTATTTGGCGGTCGTGTGGCAGAAGAGGTATTTTTAAATTCCATGAGTACGGGTGCTTCCAATGATTTTGAGCGTGCTACGAAAATGGCGCGTGATATGGTGACGCGCTATGGTATGAGCGATGTGTTAGGGACGATGGTGTATGTGGATGCTGAACAAGATGGAGTTTTTGGCCGTTTATCAGCGAAAACTGTTTCTGAGGCGACGCAACAAAAAGTAGACGCTGAGATTCGTCGCATTCTTGATGAGCAATATGCTAAGGCACGCGGATTACTTGAAACTAATCGCGATAAAGTTGATGCGATGGTGGCGGCTTTGTTGGAATGGGAGACGATTGATTCGGATCAAGTCAATGACATCATGGCAGGGCTTCCTCCACGTGCACCCAAAGTCAGTGCTTCTTCTGGCAATGAAAGCGGTGGCGGTATGCCACCAGGTGGGCGTCCGATAGAACCACCGGGTGCTGCTCCCGTGGTGGTGTAGCGATGATTTGATTGCTACAAAGGCAGTGATTAAGAAATGCTGGTGTGTATGTGCGCCAGCATTTTTTTATGGGTAGAGGGGCTAGCCGTATTGGGGATAGATTGTTTTTCCACCGATGTCGTATAGCGTTGTAGTGAACCCACTATGTTTTTTTCTGGGGTGGCCAAGTGTTGTCGCTTATGCTGGAAAATGATCTTGAAGATAAGGCGTATCTCTACCTGGTGTGATTTGAATTTAGGTAGATGATCTTTAAGATGCGGGGCTGTCTATCTAGTGTTATTTAAATTTAAGTCTTCTAAAAGAAAAAAGCGCTTGCACTAAAAATACTTTAACGGCGGTTGTCTACTGTATGGGAAAGAGCAGCTGTAGTGAACCGCTGCTCTTATATGTGTTAAATATGAATCTATACATCATGTAGCCGTAAATGTGGATCAGAAATAAGCCGTAAAATTAGCGGCTCAGTACCAGTCCGACGATATAAAAAGCGGTGGCCAAAGTGATACCCGTGAAAGGTACTTTAAACCAATATTGCTTTGCTAAGGCCATATAGCTTAAGAGCGTAGCTAATCCAATAATCATTAAAAAAGCACTACTCACAAAAAAATCTAAATGTGCGAATGCAAGATAGCCATAAATTAACCCAAACATAATGAAGCCAATGCTATGGCTAGCATTAAAACCAACCAGTCCTTTCCATATCGTTGTTTCTCGAGAGATGATAGGGGTGGCGACTTTGAGGGTGGTCAGTAAAGCAGTATCTTGCGGGTGAAATTTATCTGTAAAAAACGTGTAGGTAAGGTGCAAGGTGCCGAGTAGAAAAATAATTATCGCGCTTATTACAATACATATTTGCCCAAGCATATGCTTCACCTTTTTATGACAACATTCGTTGATTAAAGTGACTCTTCGCGGGCCATCATACTACCGATCTCATTTATTGTTGGTATAAGTGTGGATGGTCACGCCGGTTGATTCTATGTTTTTGTTTATTGGCTTGTTATTTTTTCGGTGACTTTATCTATAAAATCAAATTTTTCTGAAGTGCGGTGGTATGTTAAATATGCTGATGTGTGTTTTGACTTACCGTAAAACCATTTCGTATTTTTGCGAATAGTATTTTTTATTGTATGTGAGCGTGCCTTATGTCTGTATTGATTTGTGGTCGTTATCGTTTAAATTTGCAGCGGCCCGTAGTGATGGGCGTTCTTAATTTAACGGCAGATTCTTTTTCTGATGGAGGCCAATTTATTGAGCCCAGTAGGGCGTATGCGCAAGCACAGACTATGTTGGAAGCGGGCGTCGATATTATTGATATCGGCGCTGAGTCTACTCGCCCAGGCGCGAGTCCTGTATCGCTTGCAGAAGAACTTGATCGTATTTTGCCTGTACTTGAACGCTTACGTGACTGTGGTAAGCCATTATCCGTGGATACCTATAAGCCCGAAGTGATGCGTGCCGCACTCGCTGCGGGTGCCGATATGATTAATGATGTACGTGCTTTGACAATGCCAGATGCTTTAGATGTTGTGCAAGACTCGCGCTGTGGATTGGTATTGATGCATATGCTTGATGAGCCGGCGACGATGCAGATTGATCCGGTGTATAACAATGTGGTTGAAGAGATAGATTATTTTTTTCAGCAACGCTTAAAGAGTATGTTAATCGCAGGTATCGATCATCAACGTATCGTACTAGACCCTGGGTTTGGATTTGGCAAAACATTGACGCACAATTTGGCCTTGTTGCGTAAGCTGAATTTATTTTCACGCCAAGGTTTTCCTGTGATGGCTGGTTTGTCGCGCAAATTTATGTTGGGTGAGCTGACGTCTAAACCAGTAGATCAGCGTTTGGCAGCCAGTTTAGCAGCAGCAGTATTGGCAGCGAATCAAGGCGCTGCGTTATTGCGTGTGCACGATGTGGCGGAAAGTATTGATGCACTTAAGGTATGGGCAGCATTAAACGAAGTGCCATGGCAAGACAATATTATTTTGGATAATCATTAATCTTTCATGAAAAAAAAATATTTTGGCACCGATGGTATTCGGGGGCGTGCGGGTAGTGTGCCGATTACTCCTGAATTTATGCTGCGCCTAGGATATGCAGCAGGAAAAGTATTAGCAGCACATGAGACCGCCGCGGCCCATGGTCGTCCTACCGTATTGATTGGCAAAGATACGCGCATCTCTGGTTATATGCTAGAAGCCGCTTTGGAGTCAGGGTTTGCAGCAGCAGGGGTGGATGTGATGTTGTGTGGACCGATGCCAACGCCGGCAGTAGCGTATTTAACGCGTGCATTACGTTTGTCAGCGGGCGTTGTGATTTCTGCTTCGCATAATCCTTATGAAGATAATGGCGTTAAGTTTTTTTCTTCGCAAGGCGATAAGCTGCCTGATCATACTGAATTAGAAATTGAAGCTTATCTTGATCAGCCTTTGTTGTGTGTCAGTGCAGAGCATTTAGGTCGTGCACGGCGCTTGGATGATGCGGCTGGACGTTATATTGAGTTTTGCAAAAGTACTTTTCCGAATGAGCTTGATTTACGGGGATTAAAGATTGTGGTGGACTGCGCGCACGGTGCGGCCTACCACATTGCGCCGCATGTGTTTCATGAGTTAGGTGCTGAAGTGCTTTCCATGGGTGTACAGCCCAACGGCATTAACATCAATGATGGTGTGGGTGCAATGGCGCCACAGGCTTTGTGTGCAATGGTCAAGCGCGAAGGCGCGGATTTAGGCTTAGCGTTTGATGGCGATGCTGATCGTATTCAGATGATAGATCAGCATGGTGTGCTTTATAACGGTGATCAATTACTGTATGCCTTAGTGCAAGATCGCTTGTCAGTAGGTCAGACGATTTCGGGCGTGGTGGGCACACTGATGACAAACAAAGCGGTAGAAATCGCTTTGCGTGAGCAGGGTATTGAAGTCGTACGTGCTAATGTGGGCGATCGCTATGTGTTGCAAGCATTAAAACAGCGGGGCTGGTTGCTGGGTGCAGAGAGTTCAGGACATTTGTTGTGCTTAGATAAACATACAACGGGTGATGGCATTGTGTCAGCATTGCAAGTGTTATGTGCGATGCGTCGTAGTGGTCAAACATTGGCGCAGTGTATGGGTAAGCTTACGCTTTATCCTCAGCAGTTAGTGAACGTCGGTTTGGTACAGGGCTATCGTTGGCAAGATGATGTTGCGTTGCAGTGTGAGATTGCGGAAGTGGCTCAGTCTTTAGGTGATTCAGGGCGCGTGCTTGTACGTTTGTCTGGTACTGAGCCGGTTTTACGGTTGATGGTGGAAGCAAAAGAGTTTTCTCAAGTTCAGTCGAGTATGCATCGCTTATTGGAAAGTGTGAGTGGGCGGGTAGTTGAGGTGTGATGCCGTATGTAAGCTGTATGGGCGATGCGTGGGTTTTATAGCGGAATGCCAATATAGTGGTTACGCCTGTTTTGACGCAGGCGATCACATGTCGTGGAATTAGATTTTTTTGAGTACGAGATGCAGCGGTGCGCCCTTGCCTTGCACTTTTAAGTAGTAGGCATTATGTACTTTGATGGGGGTAAATGGATCCCGTAATTTTTCTCTATCGGTAATCACGGTGTTATCTGCGTATAGCATGTCAAACCCACTTGGCTGGAGAGGATATTCCCGAGGGTAACGACGAAATGGCACTGAAAAAGGTTGTTGGTCGCCATGGTAAATCGCACAAGGTGGTATATCGGCGTTTGTGTGATGTGCTCGCTCTGCAATGCAGGTCTCTTGGCTTTGATAAGAGGGTTCGTAAGCGAAATGACAGTGGATTGAAGACACTGAGGGGGCGATGTTTTTATTTTCTAGACAGCTGATATTGTCTTCACCGTACAAAATTTGCTTCCCCGGCGTGTAATCATGCAGGGTTAACGTGGGCTGCCCGCGTTGCTCAGAAAGCGTTACGAGAACAATGGCATCATGATTATTGCGGCTGTCGATAACTTTATACGTGCCATAAAAAAAATCCATCCTGGTATTTTGCCCAGTGCTTGCATAAGTAATAGAGATTGTGTTGGCTACGATAAGTGCTGCGTATACAGTAAGCCATTTACGCAAATGGGCGAAAAGTATCGCACCCTGTTTGATGCAAAATAAGTTGGTTTTTTTTGAGCATGATATTTTAATTTAATATTAACTTTTGGTATGTTTGCATAGCTAAAAATTAAATAAAATGCTGTGCGATGATTACTCACTTTTTTTGATTAATCGTTACAGTGCTTTCGTATTCTGTGAATCTTTTATGTGCGGTGTTCAGCGCATAAAACCTATTGCGGCGGTGCAATATCTAGCAAAATCAGAACGATGATGGCCGTGGTGGTGTAGATCGGAATGCTAAAAATAATTCTTTGACTTTTTTATAAATGGGTTTTAGCAATAGCACAAAACTTACTGCTATATTGAGTGGTTTATAATGATATATATATTAAATATACAATCAATAAATAATGGATTCAACACAGAGTACGACACTTTCTTGGGCCAATGCATTTCGCGTTTATCTTGAGGCCACTACTTGGAAAATATTCGCACTGGGTTTTGCCGCGGGCTTACCGTTGGTACTTGTGCTGGGTACTTTGAGTTTTCGATTACGCGAAGCGGGTATTGACCGCGCAACCGTTGGTTACCTAAGCTGGATTGGTTTGGTATATGGATTTAAATGGGTATGGGCACCGCTTGTAGATCGTGTGCCGATTCCATTACTTCGGCGCATGGGGCGCAGACGCAGTTGGTTATTGCTATCGCAATTATTGATTGTGGGTGGGCTAGTGGGTATGGGGATAACTGATCCTAAGCTTGCGCTGTCCTCCTTGGTGGTCTTTGCGTTGTTGGTAGCGTTTGGTTCTGCGACGCAAGATATTGCGCTGGATGCGTTGAGAATTGAATCGGCAGGGATTTATCGTCAAGCTGCACTTGCATCTGCTTATCAAACGGGTTATCGCTTGGCGATGATTTGGGCCGGTGCGGGGGCTTTATGGATCGCCACGCTTGTTGAAGCCGGCAGTTCAGAGATTGTGCAAAACACGCCTTGGGAAATGACGTATTTGGTTATGGCTGCCTCGATGCTTATTGGGATTACCGTGGTGTTATTTTCAAAAGAGCCAGCGCAGGTTTCTTTGCCAGCTGCTAAAAATTTTGCAGTATGGTTTTATGACACCTTGGTTGGGCCCTTTGCAGATTTTTTCAAGCGCTTTCGCTGGCAAGCAGTATTGCTATTGCTGTTAATCGGTATTTATCGCATTAGCGATATTGTGATGGGGGTGATGGCGAATCCTTTTTATGTCGATATGGGTTTTACTAAACTAGAAGTCGCATCGGTGAGTAAGGTCTATGGCGTGATCATGACGCTGATAGGTGCGTTTGTTGGGGGTGCGTTGTCAATGCGGGTGGGTGTGACACGTGTGCTGTTGCTGGGCGCTGTTTTAAGTGCAGCAAGTAATTTGCTATTTGCTTGGTTATCGGGGCAAGGGCATGATGTGAATGCACTTATCTGGGTTATTTCTGCGGATAATTTGTCAAGCGGCATTGCTTCAGCCGCATTTATTGCCTACCTTTCTAGTTTGACAAGTATCCATTATTCAGCCACACAATATGCTTTGTTTAGCTCGTTGATGTTGCTATTACCAAAATTACTTGCGGGTTACTCTGGTGTGTATGTGGATGCATTTGGCTACAATAATTTTTTTATGGCAACGGCGTGTTTAGGTATTCCGGCCATTATTTTGGTTTTGTTGGCTCACAAGTTGCATAAATAAGTATGCCGCAGTAGCAGAGTGATGCGTGTACTGCCCGCCAAAGTTATCTTGCTCGAGTGAGCAGCATATTGAGTGGAAATGGTTTGCGATTGACTTGTATTTGAAAGGGTGGTGAGTAGGGGCGAGCAAAGCACTTACTGAGATATATAGAGTGGCTACGTAGAGGGCCTCTGAGAGGATGTATTAATAGAGGCCCGAAGCCGATAGCGAAAAATGGTGAGGGCGAACGTGTAAAGTCAGCGTTGTTTTTTGCTGCATTTATGCGAGGACCAGACCCTTATTGCGCGTACCTAATAAGATATTGCGTGACCAATATAGGGTAGCGCGCAAGGCTTATTCATTCCCGATACCGATGCTGCTTTCCTCACTTTTGAGCGCTTTGTTTTTAGGCTGCTCGCTATGATGGTTATGCAAGGATCTTGAAGATTGGCTAAGGTGCAGCATACGTTCTACATAACGCGCAATCAGATCGATTTCGAGATTGACCTGCGCGCCCACTTGTAAATGTTTAAGCGTGGTATGGGTGAGGGTATGTGGGATAAGATTAATTGAAAATATACAGCTTTCGGCGTGGTCTTCAAGAGCATTGATGGTGAGTGAAACGCCATTAACGGTGATCGATCCCTTAGTGGCAAGGTATTTGGCAAGGGTGTTGGGGGCGGTGATACGTAGCAGCCATGATTCGCCGACCGGGGTAAAGTGCGATACTTGACCTAAACCATCGACATGGCCGGCGACAAGATGTCCGTCGATGGTATCGCTTAGCCGCAGTGCTTTCTCTAAGTTGACTTCACCAAGTTGACTTAATCCTCGTGTCACTTGCAATGATGCTTGCGAGACTTCAACTTCAAAGTAGGGCTTAGCAAGATGAACCACTGTCATGCAAGCGCCTTCGATCGCGATGCTGTCACCAATTTTTATATCATTCAGTGGCAATGTACCTGCATGAATACGTAGACGTACACCCATTTCTTGTTTGTCGCCCAAGGGCGTGATGTGTTCGATGCGTCCGATAGATGCGACAATTCCGGTGAACATGTTTTATCCGTTAAAAGGGGGGGCCGGGGTAGAGAGGGTAGGTCGTCGCAAAATTAGGCGTACTTCTTGTCCAACTTTTTCGACGTGATGAAACCGAAAATCATGTTTTTCGTTAAGGGATGCAAGTGGGCCGATATGAAACATATCGCAGCCATCGCCTAGAATGGAAGGTGCGAGATAGATCAGCAGCTCATCAACGCAATGCGCTTTTAATAGCGCGCCATTAAGCCGGTTGCCTGCTTCGGTATGCACTTCGTTGATGCCGCGTTCTGCAAGCGTGTGCATAAGTGCGGGTAGATCTACTTTGCCGTGTGCATTAGGTAATGTGACGATATCTACCCCGTGTGCTTGGAGTGCGCTGCGCTTGTGTATTTGTTCTTCAGGTAAGTCTGCAGTTGCGATAAGTGTGAGGCCACGATGGAGTAGGCGTGACGTTTCAGGAATCTGTAGGTTCGAATCAACAATGACTTTGAGTGGTTGCCGGGGTGTGGTGATGCCACGTACATTTAATTGAGGATTGTCATGACGTACGGTACCGATACCCGAGAGAATGGCGCATGCGCGTGCTCGCCAAGCGTGGTTATCTTGACGCGATTGTGCACTGGTAATCCACTGACTCTGTCCGTTATAGAGCGCAATTTTTCCGTCGACACTCGCTGCAATTTTCATGCGGACCCAGGGCCGTGAGTGATGCATACGATGGATAAATCCGATATTTAATTCTTGCGCTGCTTCTTTTAGAAGTCCGCAGTGAACACTGATGCCTGCATCACGCAGTGCTTGTAAGCCCCGACCTGAGACTAGCGGGTTGGGATCTTCCATGGCGACGACGACGCGACTAATGCCCGATTTAATTAAGGCATGAACGCAAGGAGGGGTGCGTCCAATATGACTACATGGCTCAAGCGTGACGTAGGCAGTTGCGCCTTGGAGCTTAGCGCCACGTAGCCTTGCAGCTTGTAAGGCTTGGGGTTCCGCATGGTTTTGTCCAGCGGGTTGTGTATACCCTTCGCCGATTATATTTTCGTCTTGCGTGATGACGCATCCGACCCGAGGATTGGGCGTGGCTGTATAAAGTGCATGTTCAGCAAGCGCCAAGGCTTGGCGCATCATCATGGCATCAAAGTCAGAGTACATTTGTTCGCTTTATTTGCGTGGCGTTAGAGTTTGGAGCATGTCGTCGAATTGGGACACATCTTCGAAACTTTTATAGACGGAAGCAAATCGAATATAGGCAATGTTGTCCAAATTTTTAAGCTCGTGCATAACGAGCTCGCCTAGTTGATTGCTGCTGATTTCTTTTTCATTGCGTGCTAAAAGTTTTTCTTCAATATGCATAATTGCTTGGTCAACTGTTTCCG
This sequence comes from Ottowia sp., assembly GCA_020853585.1. GTDB lineage: Bacteria > Pseudomonadota > Gammaproteobacteria > Burkholderiales > Burkholderiaceae > JADYYQ01. The sequence goes on along the minus strand of JADYYQ010000035.1, from coordinate 2,075 downwards.
CTGATACGGGCCGTTTGCGCAGCGCTAGACGCATAGAGTTGCGTAATTTGCTGCGCTCGTAGTCGGCACGACAGCCATTTTTTTTAACAACCGTTGGCAGTGAAAGCTCTACACGTTCATATGTTGTAAAGCGTCGCTCGCATGCATCACAGCGGCGGCGACGTTTAACGGCATCTCCCTCTTCAGCAACGCGACTATCGCTTACCGTGGTTTCTGGATGGTGGCAAAAAGGACATTTCATCGTGTGCTGTGTTGAGTCGTGCCGTTCAATATCATGACCGTTTTTTTATGTAGAGAGGTTGCCTAACGCTGGTAAACGGTGGATGTGTTTTGGTTATCGGGTGTGTTGTGATAAACCGGAAAGCGTTCGGTGAGTTGTGCTACTTGTTTACGTACTGTGGTTAATGCTGCTTCATCATGAGGTGCATCAAGCACGTCCGCGACAAGATGCGCGACTTGTTCTGCCTGGGTTTCTGTAAATCCCCGTGTGGTCATAGCGGGGGTACCTAAGCGGATACCGCTTGTGACAAATGGTTTTTCTGGATCATTGGGAATCGCATTTTTATTGCAGGTGATATGTGCTTGCCCCAAGACATGTTCGGCTTCTTTGCCTGTGATTTTTTTTGCGCGTAAGTCAACTAACATTAAGTGTGATTGCGTACGGCCCGAAATAATACGCAGTCCTCGCTGACTGAATGTTTTGGCCATGACATCTGCATTTTTAAGTACTTGTGTTTGATATTGATGAAATGCGGGTTGCATGGCTTCATGAAATGCCACTGCTTTAGCGGCAATAATGTGCATTAAGGGGCCGCCTTGTAAGCCAGGAAAGATCGCGGAATTAATTGCTTTTTCATGTTCCGCTTTCATCAGAATAAGACCGCCTCGGGGTCCACGCAAACTTTTGTGTGTGGTGCTCGTGACAAAATCTGCATGTGGGATGGGGTTGGGGTACAGGCCGCAGGCGATTAAACCAGCATAGTGCGCCATATCAACCATCAGATAAGCACCCACGGTTTTGGCGATTTCTGCAAAGCGTGCAAAGTCAATATGAAGTGAGTAGGCGGAGGCGCCGGCAATAATCAGTTTTGGTTTGTGTTGTATCGCTAATTTTTCGAGTGCTTCGTAGTCGATTTCCTCTTTGGCATTTAAACCATAACTCACCGCTTTAAACCATTTGCCACTCATATTTAATGCCATGCCATGGGTGAGATGCCCGCCTTCTGCCAAACTCATCCCTAAGATGGTGTCACCTGGATTAAGCATTGCAAGAAATACCGCTTGGTTGGCTTGCGATCCTGAGTGGGGTTGTACGTTGGCTGCTTGAGCGCCAAATAACGTTTTGACGCGTTCGATGGCGAGTGTTTCAACGATGTCGACGTATTCACAGCCACCGTAGTAACGTTTGCCTGGATAGCCTTCAGCATATTTGTTTGTAAGCTGCGAGCCTTGCGCTTGCATAACGGCGGGTGAAGTATAGTTTTCACTCGCAATGAGCTCAATATGTTGCTCTTGACGCGTGTTTTCTTGGGCAATGGCTTGCCATAGCAGAGGGTCGGTGTGGGCGATGCTGTGGTTATGGTCGAACATGGTAGATGAATTCCGAAAATATATAAACGAAAACCCGCCATTCTATACCTGAGTAGGCTGATGTTGCCGCCTTGCGTGGTGCATGGTTTAGACCCGTTGCTTTCCTTTCTTGTAATGCAATTGCTTTGCTTATGTGATGATCTAATGCTGTTTTGTTTTGTGACAGCGAATGTATAGTTGGTTTGCTTTGATGGTTCACAATATTCTACGTGCATGGGGTGGTTTGTAATATCGCCAATCAGATTAATATTAATATAATTGTATTATTAATTTTTTGCGAAAAATAATATTAATTTAAGAAGCATAAGGCTATCAGTATGTCTATTATTGAACAGACTTATATTTATTTTTTAATATAAATTTGAGGTAGCCTGACAAATTCGGACACTCCAACTTGGTATATTACCTAAAATTGGAGCAAGGATGAGCAAGCAAGAAAGCTACACAAAAGAGTATCGCGGCGAGGCGGTCAAACTTGTATTGGA
>JADYYQ010000034.1 GCA_020853585.1 Ottowia sp. | reverse complement strand
TTCCAATACAAGTTTGACCGCCTCGCCGCGATACTCTTTTGTGTAGCTTTCTTGCTTGCTCATCCTTGCTCCAATTTTAGGTAATATACCAAGTTGGAGTGTCCGAATTTGTCAGGCTACCTCAATAGTTTGACTTATCGAGGTGGTGACAAATTGGCTTTTGTCGAGTACCAAATCGCCATCCATAGTGGTAATGCCCATTTGGCGCAATGTGAGCATTATTTTTTCCATCTCTTCGGGAATCAGCTTGGGGTCGCCATTACCTTGCACATAGATCGGCCCGCGTAGTACTCCATTAACCGGTAATTGGTCTGCATAAAAAGTCGTCCGCCATCGGTAATTCGGCCCCAATAAGCGTAGCCCCGCCCAAGTAGTGACTAACTTCATGGTGGATGCAGGGTTCATAGCTTGCTCTGCTCGCCAGTTTAAGCGTGGTGTTGTTTCATCTACGGCTTGTATATACAGGCTAAGCGCGCCTTCAGGTATTTTCGCTTGCGCGAGTGCTTGCTTTATTTTGGAAGGTAAGGTGCTTGGTTTAGATGGATTATTTTTCGCTTGCGTACTGGGACTCAGTAAGGCGCAACACAATACGATAAAAATATAAATGGAGCGGTAGCAGTATGTAAGGGTGGCGGTCATTCGGTTCTGTTTGTAGATGAAATATTGAATTGTTTTTTCAAATATATATGGGAAAAATGCATTTTTTAAGCGCAGCCCTTGAAAACGAGGCGCGCTAGCCTCATACTTAGCACTCCTGAATGCTGAGTGCTAACAACCACGTTCAAGCCTGTTACAAAAGCTTTTGTATCAGCCACTGGCGACACCCAAATCGAAATGATCAATGCCAAGCTGCATAACGAATATGCGGCACTTTGTGCAGCGCGCAATACAGAATTTGAGTGGCGTAGTTAACGGTGCGACTGTCTCTACAGGTGAATTTACCCTTGTCAGCAGCGCTGGCAAGTATAACCAACCCATTACTAAGGAGTTTCCATGAATTTGCGTCCTTTACATGATCGCGTGATCGTCAAGCGCTTAGACCAAGAAACAAAAACGGCTTCGGGCCTGTTGATTCCCGATAATGCTGCCGAAAAGCCAGATCAAGGTGAAGTGCTCGCTGTTGGTCCAGGTAAGCGTGATGACAATGGCAAAGCGATTGCGCTCGACGTAAAAGTAGGCGATCGCGTGTTATTTGGTAAGTATGCCGGCCAAACCGTCAAAGTTGACGGCAATGAGCTGCTCGTTATGCGCGAAGAAGATTTAATGGCCGTGGTGCAGAAATAAGCCCCCATTTTTCATTTAATTCAAGGAGAAACAAACATGGCAGCAAAAGAGTTAGTGTTCGGTGATGCCGCGCGCGCCAAGATGGTCGAAGGCGTCAATATTCTTGCAAACGCAGTAAAAGTAACCTTGGGGCCTAAAGGCCGCAATGTTGTGCTTGAGCGTAGTTTCGGCGGTCCTACGGTGACCAAAGATGGTGTTTCAGTGGCAAAAGAAATTGAGCTGAAAGACAAGTTACAAAATATGGGCGCGCAAATGCTCAAAGAAGTTGCTTCCAAAACAAGCGATAACGCAGGTGATGGTACGACCACAGCCACGGTATTGGCCCAGTCGATTGTGCGTGAAGGCATGAAATATGTTGCTTCAGGCATGAACCCAATGGATCTTAAGCGTGGTATCGACAAAGCAGTTGCTGCTGCAGTTGAAGAGCTGCGCAAGATGAGCAAGCCTTGCACAACGAACAAAGAGATTGCCCAAATTGGTTCGATCTCTGCTAATAGCGATACCTCGATTGGTGACCGTATTGCCGAAGCCATGGGTAAAGTAGGTAAAGAAGGTGTGATTACGGTAGAAGATGGCAAATCACTGGCTGACGAACTCGAAGTGGTTGAAGGTATGCAGTTTGATCGTGGCTATCTCTCGCCTTACTTTATTAACAACCCTGACAAGCAAGTTGCTGTGTTGGATAATCCTTACATCCTTTTGTTTGATAAAAAAATCAGCAATATTCGCGATGTATTACCTGTGCTTGAACAAGTCGCTAAGTCCGGTCGTCCGCTGATGATTATTGCGGAAGATGTGGAAGGCGAAGCACTGGCAACCTTGGTTGTGAACAATATTCGCGGCATCTTGAAAACCTGTGCGGTTAAAGCGCCAGGCTTTGGTGATCGCCGTAAAGCGATGTTGGAAGATATCGCTGTGCTCACCGGTGGGCAAGTGATTGCTGAAGAAGTGGGTCTGACCCTCGAAAAAGCACAGTTGACTGATTTAGGTCAAGCGGTTCGTGTTGAGATTGGCAAAGAAAACACCACGATTATTGATGGTAAAGGCCAAAGCGCGAGCATTGAGGCACGTGTTAAACAAGTACGCGTGCAGATCGAAGAAGCGACAAGCGACTACGATCGTGAGAAGTTGCAAGAGCGTGTTGCAAAATTGGCCGGTGGTGTTGCAGTGATTAAAGTGGGCGCTGCTACCGAAGTCGAAATGAAAGAGAAAAAAGCCCGTGTTGAAGATGCACTCCACGCCACACGCGCCGCAGTAGAAGAAGGTATTGTTGCGGGTGGGGGTGTTGCGCTGATTCGTGCGAAACAAGCGATTGGTCATATCAAAGGCGATAACCCTGACCAAGATGCGGGTGTCAAAATTGTGTTGCGTGCAATGGAAGAACCTCTGCGTCAAATCGTGATTAACGCAGGCGATGAAGCCAGTGTTGTTGTCAATAACGTCGCTGCAGGTAAAGCGAATTATGGCTATAACGCAGCTAACGGCACTTACGGTGATTTGGTTGAGATGGGCGTGATCGATCCAACTAAAGTGACTAAAACAGCACTGCTCAACGCAGCATCCGTAGCAGGATTGCTGCTGACGACAGACTGCGCAATTGCTGAGCTGCCTAAAGATGACGCTGCTGGCGGTGGTATGCCAGGTGGCGGTATGGGTGGCATGGGCGGTATGGGTGGTATGGACGGTATGATGTAATACACGCTTAACGTAGATTTTATGCGTACAAATTATTTTTGCCGCGCGTAATAATCAACTTAAGTGCATAGCGGTTGCACCGCTATGAGTGAAAGAGGCCTAGAGCGATATCTCTAGGCCTCTTTGTTTTTATGGGCGAGTGTGTTCCGTGCCTATGGCATTCACCGTATATTTTTGGGTGCAGATATCAGTTAAAAAATTGATAAAATATTTCTTTTTTGCATAAACAAAAAATTTACTTTGCAATACATATCGGTATGTCTGAGTTTATTTTTGCAGGAGATCGATGGCCCAACATATCGCATTGTGAGTAGCAGATAGCCTCGTTTTTTCATACCTAGATCAATAAGAAAAATTTGATACACTCAGAAACATTAATTTACATATTGTCTGCGCTTATCAATTTCATCGGTAGGCGAGTCCTGTTCTTTTGAACATCATCAGTCATGCTGGTTTTGTCCCGGTTTGTTCTACAGGCTTTTGTCGGCTTTTGATCTCCTGCGTATTACATGGTTGAGTAGTCGCGTAAGATAAAAATGAGATACGTGATTTTAGAAGCGTCGTATCACGAGCGCGTATTTTTCGATAGCGGTGCGTCATTTTGTTGGAACTGAATCCAACTAAAAACACACTAGTATAGTCGTCGCGTGGTGCTGTTTGGTTGGCTACTCATTTTAGTTAGTACCCAATAAGTGGTCCTAGATGTAGGCGTGCACCCGCACTGTTTTTGTTTTTATCGCTTCCACTTATTTTTGCCTATGACATGAAAAAAAGAGGAGATAAACGGATACCCGCTCAGTGTGACTGTCAAAGTAAAGCGATGTGGATCAGCAGTATATTGGTCGCAGTGATGCTTGTCTTTTTAGCGAGTCATATTGATAAGGTGGTGCGCCTTATTTGACAACCTGCTTGCCGCAGCGATCCAATCAGCGAATAGGGTGGGTCAACACGCATTTCCATTTAGTTGGCGTTAACACAAAAGCGTTTCTCATTGTATTTTTTAAAACAAATACCCGGGGGCACGATGATTCAGATAAATAAAAAACAGTTCGCAAAATGTGTTTGCATCACCTTATTTGCCATTGGAAGTGTCTGGGCCATCGCTCAAGATGTGCCTGATAAAGATGTGGATGTATCTACGTCATCGTATTCAGGTTTTTTAAAAGATTACAGCAAGCTTAAAAAAACAATAGATAGCCAGGGCAATATTGTGCTGCGTTGGGTTGATCCTGCGATCAAGGTGCACCGTTATCAGAAATTTATCGTGAAAAATGTCGCGTTCTTTCCTGAAGCAAAACCAACAAAGCAGGTTTCTTCTCTTGCCTTGGAAGATATTCCTCATTACATCGAATCTAATTTGCGTGAGCGTTTAGCCGTACGCACTCTGCTTGCCGAGGCGCCGGGCAATGATGTGCTGGCGTTGCGTTTGGCGATTACGGCAGTGATGGATACCATTGCTGAACTTTAATTTTCTCCCTCGCATGATGAAAGCTATTCTTTTAATCTCGAGGCGACAAAGTTATTTTTTCTCTCGTGCTATATCTGTATTTGTTCGCTCTCTTTATCGGGTGCTAGCGCTTTTGTTATGTGTGGGATTGACTGCTTGTATGGTGGGTCCTGACTATCAACGACCTACTGTTGATGTTCAGCAAGAGTGGGTTTCCTTTGCTGATAAAGCGAGTGATATCCCTCTTTCTAATTGGTGGCAGCAGTTTGCTGATGCACGCTTAAATGCCTTATTACAAACAGGCCGTGACAATAATCAGAGCATGCAGATGGCTGCGTTGCGTATTGCACAAGCACAAGCACAACTCGGTATTTCTTCCGCAGCACAATTGCCTATTGTGCAATTGTCATTTGGGCTCACCTATACTAAGCCTGACTTGATTAGTCAATTGCAAGGGAAAACAAATGGGAGTACCGCGCAGCAATTGAGTTTGCAAACATCTTGGGAACCCGATTTGTGGGGGGCTGTGCGCCGTGGGGTGCAAAGTGATGAGGCCAGTTGGGTGTCCACTGTGGCTGCTTATCAGGCAGCGATGGTGGCACTCGAAGCGAATATTGCCACTTTGTATTTCAATATACGTACCTTAGAAGTGCGTTTGCAAGTGGCCAATGACAATTTAGTTCAACAAGAAGAAAACCAGCGCATTGCCAATGCGCGATTTCGTGCGGGTGCTTCGAGTGAGCAAGATGTACGCCAGGCACAAGTGTTGTACGAACAGACGCGTTCTAATATTCCTGCTTTACGCGCCGCCCTATGGCAAAGTCGCCATGCTTTGAGTGTGCTGTTGGGCAAAACACCGGACTATTATCAAAAGAATTACAGCGCCCAGGTGCCTATGCCCACAGTACCGTCAACAATGCCAACACATATTCCACGTGACTTATTGCAGCGTCGTCCTGATGTGCTGCAAGCGGAATATGCTGCGATTGCACAGTCATCGCGCATTGGTCAGGCTAAGGCCGCGTTGTTCCCTAGTTTTAGCTTAGGGGGGAATTTTGGTTATCAGTCGTCTAATAGTGGCCAGAATAATTTAGACAGTCTCTTCCAATGGTCTAACTCGATGACAAGTTTGACAGCGGGTTTGCTGTTTCCGATTTTTAATCATGGCTTATTAGTGAGGTAGCCTGACAAATTCGGACACTCCAACTTGGTATATTACCTAAAATTGGAGCAAGGATGAGCAAGCAAGAAAGCTACACAAAAGAGTATCGCGGCGAGGCGGTCAAACTTGTATTGGAACA
>JADYYQ010000033.1 GCA_020853585.1 Ottowia sp. | reverse complement strand
TCCAATACAAGTTTGACCGCCTCGCCGCGATACTCTTTTGTGTAGCTTTCTTGCTTGCTCATCCTTGCTCCAATTTTAGGTAATATACCAAGTTGGAGTGTCCGAATTTGTCAGGCTACCTCAATCACCGTGCAATCGAGCCCTAGCGAAATGCAGCGTACAGCAAGCAAAACCGCCGTTATTCCAGCAGAAAGCCCTTGTTACAAAATCGATCACTTTATTTTTGAGATACCCGATTCCATTCCAGAATCTATTCGTATTGCAAGTACCCCCTCTATGCCATTGGGGAAATTTTATTTTTTGAATAAAAAATTAGCTTTTGCAAAAGGTCAATGCATTGGCCAAAAAGGTATCAACGTCATCATTGAGCAACTCCTTCTTGAGCTGATGCAAAGAGGTTATGTGACGACACGCGTGGGGCTGGTACGTGAACAAAATTTAGCGACAGGCGTTTTAAAGATCTCTTTGCTTCCCGGGCATATTCGCGCATTTCGATTTGATGGAGAGACACGGGCAAATATTGATACTGCCTTCCCAATGAAAGCTGGCGATATATTAAATTTACGTGACTTAGAACAAGGTATCGAACAGATTGAGCGACAAACAAGTCTTGCCCTATCGATGCGATTAGAGCCTGGCGATGCACCGGGCGAAAGCGATATCGTCCTTACATTAAAACGAGGCAAACCGTGGAGAGTGACGCTCGGTTTTGATGACAGTGGCAGTCCCCGAACTGGGCAACTACAAGCGAGCGCAAATATCGCCCTTTACAATCCGCTCGGATTAAACGATGTCCTGATTGTCAGCGGCACGCATGATATTCATCAAACATCCGATATATATGGCTCTCAATCCCTGTCAGCTTATTACAGTGTACCTTGGGGTAACTGGACAATGACTGCAACAGCCAGCAACAACAAATCTCATTTTTTCCTCCGACCCCAACACACGCATCACTGGATCACGGAGCAAAAAAATATAGACGGAAAAATAGCTTATATGTTTTGGCGTAATCAAACGCAAAAGAACAGCATAGAAATGCGTATTGGTAAACGCTGGGCACACACGCATTTTGGTGATCTCCCTCTTAAAGTACATCAACGAAATATGACTTTTGCCGAACTCGCCTATATTCACCGACATCATTTTGGTGTAGCCAAACTCGATGTCACGACAAGTTATCGCTGGGGCGTACCTTGGCTTGGCGCAACAGATTACGTAGAAAATGCGCACGCACTTAATTACAACTTAACGATAATGGATGCAACACTCACCCTCCCCTTTGCTATGGCGGGAAGAATCGCTTACTACACAGGCACACTGCGCGGACAATTTACCCGTACACAACAAGAGAACTCCAACTATTTTTCGATTGGAGGACGATCCACCGTGCGCGGATTTGATAGTCAGTCATCTTTTTCATCCGAACAAGGGTATTTTTTTCGTAACGAAGTACAAGTTCCATTAAAAAATACCAGACAGTTTTTTTATTTGGGCGCCGATGTAGGCCAAGTATTTAGAAAAAATGCCCATCACGCACCCGATACACTCACAGGTGCAACGGTCGGGATGCGCGGCACTTTATTCCCCGGCATGTTTTACGATGCCTTTATCGCCGCACCGCTATATCAATCTACGGCAATCAACTCCAGCACAGTGATGGGATTAAATGTGAGATATACATTTTAAAAAACGCTTCTGCCTCTCCTCCGGCTGAAGGTAAAGGCACAGCAATAGAGCTAAATAAGGTTTTCGAAGTCCGATTGCATTCACTGTTTTGTCTGTCACTGCATCAATGGCGTGCTATTAAGGTTTACCCAATAAGTAGTGACAGTTGTCTAAGCAAAAAACCGTTGTATATTTGCGCAAGTGGGCTAAAGACAAGCGAAGACTTCGGGGCATAACGACACCGTAAACTGCCCCCATTAAAACATTGAAAATATTTCCGTTGTGTTTTATGCGCCCATTGAATCCTTATCATTTTCTAGCCTCCCGGCATTTTTTTCGCTCAGCCACTTCACGGGCGTGAATAATTGCATGCGTATCATCGATTGCCAAAAGTGGAAAACCCATATCATCAAGAGCCTTAAATGCGGTCAAACGATATCCTTGCAAGCGTCCATCGATGGGAATACGAAACGCTTGTGTGTGGCCAGCTGATAAAGGCCCAAATGCATATAACTTCTCATCCATTGGATAACATTTAGCATCTAAGAGAGAAACAACAACATACCCATGGCTTATGGGCGCATCGCCTTTATTTTCAAGCGTGCCGCCAATAAAAAATTGCCCACTTGCCCCCAGCCCCATATGAAAAACCAAATGCGCCACGCCCTCTGCCCAACACATTCTTGCGCATGCCCACAGCACGATCCCAAATAAAAAATGATTTAAAAAACGCTGATTAAGCATCTTTTCCTTATTAGCCAATTATCTCTATTCAAGTTATCCATCCAGTGTGTCAGCCATATTGCGATAAATCCCCCTATCGTGCGCTCGACAAAACAGGTGCCACAATAGATTTTCTGCTTAACGCTCAGCGTGACAAGACTGCCGCGCTACGCTTTTTCAATGACGCTATCTAACACAATGCTGGGTAAAAAATAATTATCGACAAGGTGATGCCAATCTGATGGCATTACTTGCCATAAATGCTGAATGCGATTCACCCATCCATATCCGCAAAATCAAATATGTAAACACTATCTTTTGAGCAAGATCACCATTTTATTAAGCGTATTAATTCGCTCATGATGGGATGTAAAAATTTTCGCTGGCCCAAGATGAGGCTGAGTGGAATAGCGCTCATGCAAATGATGAGCGTGTTTTTTAGTAATGGGGAGTGTGGCAGTTAAGGCGTTATAACCGTTAAGTCAAACGTATTGCTTGCCTTGATGCCATTGGCATCTGTGATCGTCATGGTGTAAGTGGTTTGGTTTAAAGCTTCTGTTGCAATACCAATAATTGCACCCGTCGTGTAGTTGATGTTTAAGATACGCGGTAATTTTGGACTGAGGCTATAGCTTAATGGCTCTGTTCCGTGATGGCCTAGCACGGGAGTGAAGTCTACGGTATCACCCACATTCTGTATCTGCGCATTGATGTTTTGCACTGCGCTTGGTATTTCATTGACGGTTAGATTAAACGTTGCATTTGCGGTATGCGCGATCGGCTTAGCACTATCGCTTACTGTCACGGTATAGATCGTTGGTATTAATGTTCCCGTCACATTACCGGTAATAGCACCGGTGCTGATATCTAAGGTTAATCCATTCGTTAATGCTGGACTGATGCTGTAGCTCAAGTTCCCAGTTCCACCATTGCCTGTCACTGGGATAAAGTTTATTCCTCTCTGGGTTCTTGTAAGGGCTTTGTTTGTAATGACTGGCGTAGCCGCTAACTTACCATTAACGGTTAGGTTGAAAACACCACTTGCTTTAATGCCATTGGCATCAGTAACGGTAACGGTATAAATAGTTTTGCTTATCGCTTCCGTCGCAATACCAAGCACCTCGCCAGTAACAAAATTGAGGCGAACAGTTTTCGGCAGTCTTGGGTTGATGCTATAGCTTAATGGTGCCGTTCCATCGCTACCTATCACCGGGATAAATTTGACGGTATTACCAATAACTTGGATTTGAGAGGCGATCATTTGCTTAGTGCTAGGTGCTGCGTTAACGGTAAGTTTAAATGTTGCGCTCGCGGTATGCGCAATTGGAATTGCACTATCGCTGACTGTCACAGTATAGATCGTTGGTATTAATGTTCCCGTCACATTACCGGTAATAGCACCGGTGCTGGCATCTAAGGTTAATCCATTCGTTAATGCTGGACTGATGCTATAACTTAAGTTGCCAATGCCACCACTACCTGTTATCGGGGTAAAGTTTATTTCTGTTTGCGTAGCCGTAAGCGCTTTGCTCGCGAACACAGGTAAAGCAGTTAATGTATCGCTGATTGTTAGGCTAAAGCTGTTATTTGCACTGACACCATTAGCATCGATAACAGTGACGGTATAAACGGTTTCGCCAGGTGCGCCATTTACGGTACCCGTAATAGCGCCGGTAACGATATTAAAACGTAATCCATTTTCTAATACTGGACTAATGCTATAGATTAAAGGCACGGTTCCGCCGTTACCGGTGACGGGAGTAATGTTGACTGCATCACCATTCATTTGCACTAGAGAAGCAATCGCTTGTGTTGCTTCGGGTATTGCGTTGACGGCGAGTGTAAATGTTGCGCTCGCGGTATGCGCGATCGGCTTAGCACTATCGCTTACTGTCACGGTATAGATCGTTGGTATTAATGTTCCCGTCACATTACCGGTAATGGCACCGGTGCTGGTATCTAAGATTAATCCATTCGTTAGCGCTGGACTGATGCTATAACTTAAATTGCCAATGCCACCACTACCTGTTATCGGGGTAAAGTTTATTTCTGTTTGCGTAGCCGTAAGCGCTTTGCTCACGATCACAGGTAAAGCAGTTAATGTATCGCTGATTGTTAGGTTAAAGCTGTTATTTGTACTGACACCATTAGCATCGGTAACAGTGACGGTATAAACGGTTTCGCCTGGTGTGCCATTTACCGTGCCCGTAATAGCGCCGGTAACGGTATCAAAGCGTAATCCATTTTCTAATGCTGGACTGATGCTATAGATTAAAGGCCGGGTCCCGCCACTACCGATGACGGGGGTGAGATTGACTGTCTCACCATTCATTTGTACTAGAGAAGCAATCGCTTGTGTTGCTTCGGGTATTGCGTTGACGGCGAGTGTAAATGTTGCGCTCGCGGTATGCGCGATCGGCTTAGCACTATCGCTGACTGTCACAGTATAGATCGTTGGTATTAATGTTCCCGTCACGTTACCGGTAATGGCACCGGTACTGGTATCTAAGGTTAATCCATTCGTTAATGCTGGACTGATGCCATAACTTAAGTTGCCAATGCCACCACTACCTGTTATCGGGGTAAAGTTTATTTCTGTTTGCGTAGCCGTAAGTGCTTTGCTCACGATCACAGGTAAAGCAGTTAATGTATCGCCGATTGTTAGGCTAAAGCTGTTATTTGTACTGACACCATTGGCATCGGTAACGGTGACGGTATAAACGGTTTCGCCGGGTGTGCCATTTACGGTACCCGTAATAGCGCCGGTAACGGTATCAAAGCGTAATCCATTTTCTAATGATGGACTGATGCTATAGATTAAAGGCCGGGTCCCGCCACTACCAATGACCGGGGTGAGATTGACTGTCTCACCATTTATTTGTACGAGAGAAGCAATCGCTTGTGTTGCTACCGGTGCGATATTGACAACGAGTGTCAACGTCGCACTTGTGGTATTTCTGCTCGGTACTCTGCTATCGGTGACGATCACGGTGTAATCGGTAGCGGGGGTTGCGATACCCATTACTGTCGTAGCGGTTAATTTGCCAGTCACGGCATTTAAGCTGAGCCCATTTGCTGCCAAGGCTGATTGCGCAGCATCACTGATAGTGTAGTGATAAGGTGCTTTACCACCTGTATTTGTTATTGTGCTCAAGTCAACATGAGTTTGACCAATCGTCAGACTGTGACTTAGTGATGTGGCATTAAGCGGTGCAAGAATAGTCTCTTGCACAACGGCGGTCAGAATATTACCTGTAATAGGCGTTATCGCATTGTTTTTTGCTTGAACTGACACTTCTAATATCTGGCCTACATCGCTAGCTTGAATAGTATAAGGGGGGACTACACCGCTGTTTACGACGTTGCGTCCCGTTTCAACTACACCCGCTGTCGCGTTTTGTGTTCCCCATATATAGGTTGTCTTATCGGTTGGATCACCGTTGTTAGCATGAAATATATAGTTCGCATTCAGCGTACTACCCATCTGCAAAGTGCCAGAAAGTGTAAGGTTAGTAATGCTGGGAATGGCATTTGGATCGATAACCCGGCCTCCATTGCCCCCCGTTGTGTTGTTGGTTCCGCTACCGTTACCATCTGTTGTTACAGTGAGAATATTGCCTACTCTCGTAGGGGTAGCGCCATTTTTTGCTTGAATCGATAACTCTAATACTTGCCCTGCATCATTTGATCTGATGGTGTAGTTGGGCACTTGTCCGGAAATTTGAACGGATGCAGCATTACTTAATCCATTTGCCGTATAACCTTTGTACCCCCACTGATAGGTGGTTTTGTCCGTGGGCTCCCCAGTATTTGCATTAAATTGATAGCTGGCACTGAGTATTCGACCAACACTTAATTCACCCGCTATGAGCAGATCACTTACCGACGGTTCAATATTATCGTCCTGGATTTTTCCTTCTCGGCCGAGCTGCAAACTATCTGTTGCAGCAGTTAAAATATTGCCTTTTCTACCTAATGTATTACGCGCTTGCACCGATACTTCTAATACAGTGCCACTATCTGATGGTGTTAAGGTTCTCGTCGGCACTGCGCCAGATTGATTGATAAGCTGTCCGGCGCTATTTATTTTCTCTACCGTAGTACCTTTTGTTCCCCATAAATAAATCGATGCATCGCGCGCATCGCGACTAAACGTATCTGCAAATTCATAGCTTGCTGAAATACTTTGCCCCACTGTGAGACTAGTCGCATGCAATTGCAGATTACTAACGGATACACCCAATTTTTGAATTTGAATGCCCTGTAGCGTCTTAATTGCATACACAGATTGTGTACTAAACCCCAGAGCTAATGCGAGCCATATTGATTTTTGAAAACCTTTGCGCAATTGGCGTGCTAAGTAAACTAAATACGACCCAATGCCCACAAATGTGTTTTTCATATTTTTAAATAAGGAGAATAATTTAGCTAATCACGAGCTCAAAGCTAACCCTATAGACAGTGCCTGTTGAGCTATCCTCAATATCCACAACATAGTCATCCATGCTCACTGGATCGGGTAGATTTTTGGTAATGACAACGAGTTGATTAGCTTGAGTATTAAATTTTCCCTCAACACCACTTACTGGTTGCCCGTTGACCAGGGCGGAGAAAATAACACTGGGGCCTTGTGTTACCGGAATGTATATATTCCCCTGAGATGTTACAAACGAACCATTCGGCAATCCCGCTTTTTCTACTCGAAAATGTTTAACGCCTGTTGGATCAACTTTGACCATAAAGGCGATCGGTAATTGTATCGGACGTAAGATCGTCTCTTGCAGTAGCTCGGTTGGACTAATTTTGTTCTCTCTGACTGCATGACTGACGGGGAGTATATTGTTTGCCGCTTGCATTTCAGTTCGCTTGGGTTTGCTGAGTAAAGCGAGGATATCTACATTCAATAAAGCGCCGTACTGATTATCTAAACCATTCCGTCCTTGGCTATAAAAACCAGATAGGCCTAAGTAGGAATAACGCCAACCCACTTCCATACGGTTTTCTACAACACCATATTTGTAACCGAGATTAAACGCACTTAATCGATTGAGTTGATAATCTAGGCGTCCATCAAGATATAAATTGCGGTAATTATCAGCACCTCCATTCATATATGGATATTTAAGCCATTCTTGCCCTACAGATCCTTTAAATATCCATGGAAAATCAGCGTTTGGTACATATTGAAAACTTAACGCTGTACCTAATAAGCGCCCCTCTGATAACCAGCGGTGGTCTCGCGTAATCAAAAAATAATCTTGCGTGTCAACGGCGTATTCTTGCTCCTCAAATTGGCTATGGTTTTTGCTTTTGCCTCCCCACGTCGCTAGCCCTACGCTTTGTATTCCTGCCCCTAAGTTGCTTGTATTAAGCCAATCTATTGCACCGTAGTAAGTCAATTGACTTAACTTGGCCTTTTCACTCGTTTGGAGAAAATTAAATTGCTGGCGCCCTTGCATATAACTGAGTGATCCCTTCCATCGCCATCCCAGTGGTAGCCAGTATTTCATATGATGTATGACCGCCTCTAATTTATCTTGTTGATAACTTAAATTCAGTCCAAGCGCAGCAGAATCTCCCACTAAAGACGCAAAATCTAAGCCAACAATGCCCGTTCCTTGAGAGACATAACCCCATCCTGCATTGGCCTTGACGAGTACACGATCGTGGATAAATTGATAGTTTGTAGTGCGCTCACCAAAGGTGACGCTGCTTTTTTCCCCTAAATTAAGAGGAAAGGTGGGAAACGCAGTGTTTGATCCTATCGCTTGCTGTGCAACGATTGCAAATGCACATGTGGGGAAAATAAGAAGGGTGAGAATACTGAATAAGGCAGAAAGCAGATTTCTTTTTCTAGGTACTACCTGCATTACCTGTCTCATGAATCACCTTTGTTGTTTTGTGATCGATCTTATCTTTGCGCCCGCAATAATATATGATTAATTCACTTTTTACACTTTTTTTAATTTGAAGGGTGGTGCTTGTAGCCCTTGTATAACTAAGCATGATTCTGCGCAGTAAAAGCTTAAGGCCAAAATTTCTTTCTTTAACAAAGTGGCGCAAGCAACGAAAACCTAGAATGGTCGTGTTGGCGATAAAGTGGTATTGCCCGGGCAGAAAAGCTGCTTTTTAAGCATTCGGATAATCGCTATTCCCCTAGCATAATCTTGGCACAGCGAAAATTTTTAAATCCCATCATGAACTGGTTAATACGCTTAATAAAACGATGACCTTGCTCAAAGATATTGTTTAAGTAGTTAATTTGCCGGATCTGCCTACCTACAGTTCCATGGATACCAAGTGGCAAGGACTCCGCAATACCGTATTTGGCTCGCCCAGTAAATGATGCAAGGGCCTACGCAGACAAGTTTTATTTTTCGAACGTGGCAAGTTAGATCATGTTAGACAAGGGCTGTATCCATCCTATCTAAAATAAATTGGATAACATTGCTTCGATAAGCATAGCCGTTTTTATTGCTGGGCAGCTCGGCGTTTTGCTACACGGGATAAGGCTGACCAATCGAGATGACCTTCGCCATGAGCCATACTATCCAAGTGATTGTCTTTAAGAAGAGCAGCAATCGGCAAAGGGGTATTCATTTTTCTGCGGCCTCAAGAACAAGTCGCATACCTTTTGATCCCAATGAAAGTTTAAAACCCGCTGGTTCAAACTGTTGATTAGCAATCGCCGCACCATAACCCTGATAGATAGGGACGGGGAAGAGAGAAAAAGTGATCATTTCCAAAAAATGGGCGGGAATGTAAAAAACAAGAGGTATCAATACTCAGCGAAAATATCAAGCACTCAAAGCTCGCAACGATTCCATCCATTTTTTAAAAGATAGACATTCGCGTTCCATTACCACCACGCCAACTTTTTGAGCTGCGAGTGGACCATGGCGTGTCTTTTTGTAGCTAGGTGTCAACAAGGTTTCCAAACGACGCGATGGTTTAGTTTCAAACCCATTGTTAATGTGTTCAGGTGTTGGTACTTTTTCAAGAATACTTCGCAATGTAGATTCCCTACAAACCCACTCTGGCTCTATGCTAACTAATGCTGTCGTATCTGCAAACAACAACCCTTCAAATTCATGGGGTTGAATATGAGGAATAAACCGATTAGGTTGTACACCTATTCTTTCAGTCACCGCCACATGCAAAGCCTTATTCAAACAGTCAACGCGTGAATCTAAATCAGGCAACGCTTGCGCACGCGCATACTCAGGAAAACTGGTGTCAAGTTTGTATAAGTCTAAAAAGCAACTGAGTACCACATTGGCGTTCCTACGTAATTCATTTCGAGCGTTGAACATAAAACGATCGAAAGTAACCGCTCCACCACGTACATTGGCTGAAGTAGACATCAACAATGGTTTTATGAAGACACCTAAACCTTGAAATACTGGAGCCACAACACGTTTAATAAATTGTTCTTCTGTCTGCCCTTCAGCAATAACAATCACTTCAACTGTCATGGACGACCCCCCAGCACATTACGCTTCCATAGCTCCCCCAGCGCATACTGCTCTAGCCATCCATCTAACTCTACTCTTTCAAAGCGATGGAAGGTCGAGGCTCCCTCCTGTTGATCAACTACGACGATATCTTCGGGTTCAAGCGCATTCACCAACTCGACTGATTGCGTGGAAATAATCAACTGCCGCTCCTCAGCTACCTGCTGAAAAATTTCCGCCAGTACACTGATTGCATAGGGATGCAAACCTAACTCAGGCTCATCGATCAAAACAGTTGCTGGCAACAGCTCGATAGGCTGCAGCAACAATGTAGTCAAGCACATAAAACGCAATGTACCGTCTGACAGCATATGAGCCTTAAAAGGCGTATCGGAATTACCCCTTTGCTTCCATTCAAGTTCCACCGTCTTCACATCAGCGCCCTCACGATAGACGAAATCATCGAAGTAGGGTGCCACTAAACTTATCGTTGCTACGATACGGTCATAAGCTGCTTCATGTTTAATCCTCAGCATGCGCAAGTAAGCCGCTAAATTGGCAGCATCTGGTTTTAAACGAAGGGTGTCATCAACACCATGGACTTGCTTGACCTTGGCACGCTCAGATGTGTCATGAAAATGGTAAACCCGCCAGTTGCTGACTGATTCACGCACATAGGGCGAGTACTGATCCGTTGCCGATTTCAGTTTGGATTCTTCATGGCCCGTCCCGAGCACTGCTTGTGGTGTTGTGGAGTAATGCACACCTCCGAACCAACTCACCTCCCGCTCAAAGATAAGCCGATTATCAGCTGTAGGCACCAGATCAAACTTATATCCGTTATTGGCAAAATAAAACTCGGCCTGTAGCCGTTCAGTCTGCTGTCGACCAAAATGAAGAAGCGCATCTGGGCCACCTTGTGTCTCGACAAATAATCGTAGGCGCTCTTCGTACATTTCATTAAGCAAACGAAACAGACTAATGAAGTTACTTTTACCGGCTCCGTTTGCACCAATCAGTACGTTCAAATTGCACAGTTTGAAATCCTTCAAGTCACGAATCGACTTAAACCCAGATACGCTCAAGGAATTTACTCTAGAAGGCCTCACGCTAGGCATGGCGAAACTCCCAGGTGTAATACCAAAAACCAACGTGAGATTAAATTGTGATGCTGCGCTGTAGTTTGTTGAATGCGAGATGTCGACACATAACAATCTGCAGGCTTTAGAACAGTGGCTATGCGGATAATTTTTCTCATCTCAGTCATACTCAGTTCTTGTCTTCCCGCCAATCCGAGCAATGCTCAAGATTATGATTAGATTTTATTAAATATTTTTCGAAGATCCTGCCCGCAATACCATAAATCAACTTCGCACACGCAAATGATATTAGGCTTTCAATCAATGCCTCTTCAATTTCGCACTATGAATGATGCCATTGACGTTGCAAGAATACTGCTTAATTTTGTATTCCTACCTTTTAAGTAAAAATCTCACTCCCATTCGATGGTTGCAGGA
Organism: Ottowia sp.; assembly: GCA_020853585.1. Taxonomy (GTDB): domain Bacteria; phylum Pseudomonadota; class Gammaproteobacteria; order Burkholderiales; family Burkholderiaceae; genus JADYYQ01. Next base: position 16,872 of record JADYYQ010000033.1, on the reverse strand, counting down.
GGCTTACCTGAGATATCGTAGACCACGCGATTGATACCCCGTACTTCATTGATAATGCGATTAGATACCCGACCCAGTAAGGCATGGGGCAAATGTGCCCAATGCGCGCTCATAAAATCTTGCGTCTGTACTGCACGTAGCGCGACAACATAATCGTAAGTACGTCCATCGCCCATTACCCCCACAGACTTCACCGGCAAAAATACCGCAAAGGCTTGGCTCGTCAAGGCATACCATGTCTTACCAGTCGAATCATCAATGGTATTACGTAGCTCTTCAATAAAAATCGCATCTGCTGCACGCAATAGATCAGCGTACGTCGATTTCACTTCACCGAGGATACGCACGCCCAAACCCGGGCCGGGAAATGGATGGCGATAGATCAGTTCATCTGACAAGCCCAAAGCTATACCCAGTGCGCGCACTTCATCCTTAAATAATGCACGCAAGGGCTCTAATAATTTGAGATGTAATGTGTCAGGCAACCCCCCGACATTGTGGTGACTTTTAATCGTGTGCGCACCGCTCTTTCCTTTTGCAGCCGACTCAACCACATCAGGATAAATCGTACCTTGAGCTAACCATTTTGCCGAGGGCAATTTAGCCGACTCGCGCTGAAACACATCAACAAATGCTGCGCCGATAATTTTGCGTTTTGCTTCCGGGTCACTCACACCCACAAGTCGCCCCATAAACTCAGCACTTGCATCAACATGAATAACCTTAAGGCCTAGATGACGGGCAAACATATCCATCACCATCTTGCCTTCATGCAGGCGTAGTAATCCATGATCAACAAATACACAGGTCAGCTGCGCACCAATTGCACGATGAATTAATGCCGCAGCAACACTGGAATCCACGCCACCTGACAACCCGAGAATGACTTCTTCTTGTCCCACTTGTGCACGGATAGACGCTATCGCCTCAGCAATATAATCCCCCATCACCCAGTCAGGAACACATCCACAAATATCTACTACAAAACGCTTCAAAATAGCAGCGCCTTGCTGTGTATGCGTCACTTCCGGATGAAACTGCAAGCCATAAAAATGACGCTGCTCATCTGCCATCGCAGCAATCGCGCATGTATCTGTAAAAGCCATACATTCGAATTGCGGTGGCAACACGCTGACTTTATCGCCATGACTCATCCATACATTTAACATCGCATGGTGGCTATCACGCTCATCTTCAATACCAGCAAGCAAAGAGGCGGCACCTTGAATACAAATGCGCGCATGACCAAATTCACCTGTCCCACCCTGCATCACTGTGCCACCTAACTGCTTAGCCATCGCCTGCATACCATAGCAAATACCCAACACAGGTATGCCTAACTCAAATACAACGGCCGGGATGGTGGGTGTACCCACTCGCGTAACTGAGTTGGGTCCACCCGAGAGAATAATGCCGCGCGCACCATAGTCGCGAATAAAATCATCAATTACATCGTGGGGGTAAATCTCACAAAAAACACATGCCTCACGCACGCGTCTCGCAATAAGCTGAGTTACCTGGGACCCAAAGTCCAGAATTAAAATTTTGTCGTGCACGAAAAAGGACCTTGCTTAATCTAAATGGTAATTTGGGGCTTCTTTTGTGATCTGCACATCATGCACATGCGACTCACGCATACCAGCAGCGGTAATTTGCACAAACTCTGCACACTCATGCCATTGGGCAATTGAGTGACAACCACAGTAGCCCATGGCCGAACGAATACCACCGGTTAACTGATAAATAATGGGCAACACAGATCCCTTATAAGGCACACGACCTTCAATACCTTCGGGAACTAATTTATCTACGTTCGCACCATTATCTTCTTGAAAATAACGATCTGCCGCGCCTTCTCGCATTGCCCCGACCGAGCCCATACCCCGATAGCTTTTAAAAGACCGTCCCTGATACAGAAACACTTCACCTGGCGCTTCTTCTGTACCGGCAAACATGCCTCCCATCATCACAGCATGTGCACCCGCAGCCAAAGCCTTCGCAATATCGCCGGAGTAACGCACGCCACCATCAGCAATCAAAGGCACATCGGTACCTTTGAGTGCCGCTGCAATATTGCTAATCGCCGTAATCTGAGGTACACCGACGCCAGCAACAATACGTGTCGTACAAATCGAGCCGGGACCAATCCCGACTTTTACACCATCGGCGCCATGATCAACTAATGCACGTGCTGCAGCAGCTGTCGCAATATTGCCGCCAATTACCTGTACTTGAGGATAGTGCTGTTTCACCCACTTAACGCGATCAAGCACACCTTGGCTATGACCATGTGCAGTGTCAACTACAATCGCATCCACTCCCGCTCTCACTAAGGCTTCGATCCGCTCATCGTTGTCTTTGCCCACACCCACTGCGGCACCCACTCGCAATTGACCTTTGTCATCTTTGCTAGCAAAAGGATAGGCTGTCGCCTTCTCAATATCTTTAACGGTAATCAAACCACACAAGGTATATGCATCGTTAACGACGAGTACACGTTCTAAGCGATGTTGATGCATTAAACGTTTTGCATGCTCAAGGGTCTCACCTTCACGCACCGTCACCAAACGCTCACGAGGCGTCATTTTGTAACGGACAGGCACATCCAATTCTTCTTCAAAACGCAAATCACGATTGGTGATAATGCCCACGACGGTTTTACCTTCAACAACAGGAAAACCAGAAATACCGTGACTCTGCGCCAATGCGATCACTTCACGTATACGCATATCGGGGGCAACAGTAATCGGATCCCGTAACACCCCGGACTCATAGCGTTTAACACGCGCCACTTCGCGGGCTTGCTCCGCAGGCGTTAAATTTTTATGAATAATGCCGATACCCCCTACTTGCGCCATGGCAATAGCCAAACGCGCTTCGGTGACTGTATCCATGGCAGCTGAAACCAAGGGTGTACTTAAATGAATACCCCGACTAAACCTAGATGAGAAATCAGTATCGCGTGGAAGGACGGAAGAATAAGCAGGGACAAGCAGCACATCATCAAACGTGAGCGCTTTCTGAACGAGACGCATCAAAAACCCCCAAAAGCAAAACGGGATTATAAGCGAAAACAGCCACACATATGCTTTCCATAAGCACTATAGGCCAGTGAAAAAAGCCACAAACCTTGTATTTCCGTAGCCAAACATAAGATTGTTGAAAAAATATTCAACTCACATAGAGACAAAGAGTGAAAAATCATTCCTATCCATATGTAGCAATGCGCACTTGTCGCAATAACTACTACGCACGCGCAAAGTCCCGCTTCGCCCTTACCTTACTTCCTATCTGAGAAATAAAACGCATTTTATTGTCGCAACACAAAATACGACTGTCCCTAAAAAAAACTTTGCATAACTAGCGCGAGCGGGCTAAAGATAAAACGCCGGAAGTGACATAGTCCTCACCTACATAAGCGCAAAGCGGGAAGCAACAAAGTGCTTTGCCCCACGTAGCTGGACTACTTCTCAATCCAGCCGTGGACACACCGTGCGAGACACCGCGCAAAATCATATTTCGCTCGCCCCGACAACAAACTATGGCATGGTCTTCAAAACCATATCTATCTACGCTCATGATTAGCAAATGCTTGCGCAGAAAACCCTTACGCGACGCTGCCACAGGGTCACATAAAAAGGCATTCGTGGGCCAGCTGATCGATCACGTTAACGTATAGATCGTATATCTGAGCTCAGGAGGAGGTTGACATTACGCTACAAAACGAGTCGAACTATTCTTCTAATAAATATAACAAATATAAAGTCTTTAACTAAATGACCTCATATATATCGATTTAAAAAATATCTATTTGAGAATTTTAAATTTATTTTTTCACCCACACCACATTATGTATGAAACATATTGATCAAAGAATGACCGCGCACGCCATCGCAATGAAATATGGCATGACGTGCAATCCATCTAGCTTAACCATAAAACTCATGCCACCCCAATCAAGCGCAACCCACCGTTGCCTTACGCATATATCACGCTCATGACAGTCTCAAACACCCGCCGACGCCCTCTGCCGCTCACGCCTCAGTAATACATTGCCAAGCAACGCTCCTCCTGCAATGCGCATTATCAACACACACATTACAACTCACCTTTCATTATGCTTAACGCCCTGCGCAATCATTTTAATAAAAAATCTAACATCGATACAACCCCCAACCCTATCTCCTCTAAAAGATTAAAAACAGAAACATCGAACATACCTCCACAAAGTGCATCGGGACTATCACTTTCCCAAACACAACTCATTACGATCATTAACGCCATTGCGAGTCCAGGGGTATGGGATGAACAAATGAGCGACATGGTGCCCGAGTTGATCCCGGGTTTACCTAATTGGCCCGCTGCACGAGGCCTTGTTATTCACATCCCCTATGGAAATGAAGAGGAAATAGTGCATCGCTTTCATCGCCATGATGAAGCCACGCATGGTTTAGCTAAAAATGTGCGTACTTTTGATGAAGATATTCATTTGTATTTAGAGAACGACCACTACAGTGTCTTTGATAAAAAATCACAGCGATATCTTCCCATCGAAAAAGATGGTGATTGTTTTTATAACGCTGTACTCACTGCTTGTCATAGACATAATCCACGAGAAGCACGTGCGCTCGGTAAAAATGCATACGCATTGCGTCAACATATGGCTGACTATATACGCAGACAACCGGATAAGGTCCAGCTCTTCGTGGACCAAAATCAGATTCACATCGACCCACCCCAGCATGTCCCTGTCATCGATAGCGCATTCCCCAACGACATTACGATGCGCACTCCATCACCCGTACCACAATCACCCCTATTTCTATCTAGACATGCCAACTTGGACATACCTACAGAAAAATTACCCACAGAGACTTGGCACCAGATTGCGCATTATCTCGATGCACCCGATATCAGTCGACTACAACAAACCAATCACGCATGGAAAGATTTTATGCAAAGCGATGCTATTTGGTTGCCTCGCTTAACACCTGCCGCACAGCAATCGCTTAAGGCACAGCATAAAACAGAGACAACAAACGCATCCACCGCCTTCGCAAAGCCCTCTGCTTACACGCAATTTATAGCTAATCCGCTCACACGTCGGGGATTAGTATTTGGTAATTCACGCGATTATCAACAGGTCGTCAATACAGTCAGTGCCCACCTGACAACCCTACTCAAAACACACCCACACCGCCTTAATATCGTTGCACTAGAGGAGATCAGCCCCGCTAACGTACACACAATCATGCTGAAGAAAACCACGATCACTTAAGCCTCTGTAAAACGGCTGCGCACACTATCGTGCAAAAATCTTTTCCATTAGCCGATATCGAAAATTGGATCACCTTATCCGCCAACCAAGTTCCGGATACAAAATTACAAGCAGCCCTATCTATCGGCTTAGACAAAATAAGTGCCGCTTTTCCTTCCTTACTAACAAAGCTAGTAACAAACCCAGCCATCAGTACTGAGCGTCTACAAAATGTCGCGTATCACCTTGATCAAGTCCACTCTCTCGAGCCCAAGATACGCACATGGATAACGGATGCGCACGGGGTTAGTGATACCCGTTTGGCGAGGATATTGTCGACACTAGCCAAAACAAAAAACGCCTCTTTAGCTCATTGCATCGATACGCTACATCGTGACGTATACAACCCGCTTATCTCCAATGAGCGCATTGCCGGTTTAATGCGCCTATCAACACAGGTACCCGCTGCACTTTTTGCTGCATATCGCCAACGCTGGAACGCGTTGCCTGGGCATGACATTTCATTTCCTCCGCCCACTATTCCTGGACTAGACGCATTACTGCACCACGGTAATGCCCAACATATTCCCGCCACCTATTTAGATACTGTTTTTGAGATCGCCTTTAATGCCTGTGCCGACCGCGCTGAATTTGAAAATGTATCCACGTATTGCTCCACATTCCGAAAAATACCCCCTCATTTATACCCATTTTTTACACAACAATTTCAAGACAACCCAAACAATTTCACCGCTGAACGTATTCATCAAATAGCACGTGTTATCACCGTCGTGCCTGATGCAAATGAAACACTCCTTACCCCACTGATGCATTTACCGGTTGCTGTGGCAAAGCAGATACTTACCACCCCTCATTGGTTCAATGCACTCACCAACCCAAACATCCCTCCAGAAAAAATATGTAGCTGGTTTTCGCAATGCCATGAAAAATTATTTTCGCAGCAACGTCTGTATGCAATCAGCTGCGGTATAGCCGTAGATCACGTCGATATCAACACCCTCGAAGCGTGGTTACACGACCCGCATATCAGCGACAGCGCATTACATGCCCTTCTGGTTCCTTCTGGTTCCTGCCGACCCCTCACATCCTGACGCGCAAAGGCAAAAGCCATCATGGTTATTTAGTGAACATAATCGCGCCACGCTACAAACTTGGTTGCACGACGCGAGGCTCGAAAAAATATTGCCTCTATTACAGCTACCCGCACCCAATATGAGTTTGATGTCTTACATCACATTTAACCGGATTGATCTTGCTCACGTCACACCGCATCTGTACACATTAGACAAAGGAAAAATACCGCTCACAATAGAAGCGTTATTTAATAAAAGCGCGGCATTACAGCCCGCTCCTTCGCAGCTTCCGCCATCGCGCAAAGCTTTATTTTCAGCGACAAAAAATACACATGCAAAAAAAGAAATAAACAACACCCTCGCTTTAATGGAAAACAATACAGATCAAGTCGTGCCACAAAGCAACCCTTCTATTGCACTCAGCGCTGAATGCAAACGCAGTATCCAAGCACAAGCAAACCAACAAATACAGCAGAGCGAGGCTCAACGACAAAAGCGTGAAGATTCCTTTAGCTATAGTTCGCAACATCGAGAAAATGAATATCGTTACCCGTCCATCGCTCGGCACCACAGCGTCTCAAGCAGTGGGCGTACGCCCGCACAGGCAATCAGTCCACACAACATACTCACGCTCGACACACGCGGTCGTTATACAGACTCACGCCCGACCAACCAACAGACCCATGACTCAAGACCCGCCATCGCCGATAAATCCACACGGCTCGCATTAGGCCAATAGCGTTAATCCAATACTTTTTGTACACCACACCAAATGCACTCACATCAACCGAATCAAATTTAATCTTTTATATAAGACAATATGTTATCCATTACACCCTACTCGCCCGCTCCGCTTAGCAACCAGGCCAATCGACCATCGCACAATACAATAATTAGCCCAGCGCAATCCACGACCAACCCCTACACAACCGGAACACCCTCATCCAGTACCCGATCGATAGATTTACCCATACCAACACAATTACCTATACCGACCGTATCAACAACATGGGATGGATTAAAGCAAGACGCTCATATCTCTACATTCGACCAACCTATAACGCAGAAAGAGTATGTAGAGCACTATGCTGAGAACATTCAACGCAAAATGCATACGCTCAATTCAGACCATCACACAGTCAATCCAACAAGTGCACCTCCGATCAATCACATCATTACTTCCGATCCGGCATTGCAAGCACAGCTCAATACCTTATCGTGGGCTGCACGCATCAACGAAAACGGTACGATTAGCCATTTTGAAAAAACATCAGAAACAGGTGCCGTATTAGCTTCACGACCAGCCACCTCACAAGAAGCGACTCTGCAAGAAAACACTTTGCTATTTCTTGAAAGATTAGATATTTTTCATCATCCGCTAGCGTTAAAAGATATCGGCGTATTAAGCAATGCAGCACTTAAGGAAATTACCGACGCGCCTGAATATATGCAACCTTTTTTGCTTGATGCCCTTAATATGAAGCGGGATGTCTCACTTTTACTGACCATAGATCCTGATCTATGCGAAAAATTTTTGGCTATTGCCAATATCCAAGATTATCTAGTAGACAAAGCACCTTTTGATACATCGATACAACGCAACACCCTACTGAGTACCATTCAACACGATGACAGTTTTGATCTTTCAGAAAAAACAGTTAGGGAAAATCAATTTCTCAGACAGGCCGAAGCCCGGTTATCACAAGCCACAATAGAATATCAACAGGCGCTATACCACCCACAATCGGATGGTCCAAGTCTATGGGATCAGGCCAACAGCGTAAAGAAACATCCACAAGACGTAGCACGTCACGATCTTGAGACAATACGACAAACCTTTATCGGCCAGATAAAAACCATCGTTACCACCCACTTACACGCCGTGGCACATCTTGCACAAGATGCCCAAGCCAATAAAACACGCATCAGCGAGGGCATGCCCGCGTATGCGATTAACGAAAAAATCGACCATTACCTCAGCAAATTGGATAAAAAAATTGCGACTTATTCCAGTGGGGAGCGTAACGCGCTCCAACAAAAAAAAGTCAAATATGAAGAGATATTGAAATACATTTCATCATCCCTTTTCTTACCCGAAGAAAGCGGATTTCTTGATGGCTTTGATATACACAGAGAGATCTATCTCAAACTCAGTGCGCGCATTCAAAATGCGCAAGAAAGCGCTAAAAATTGGGCAATCGGTGCAGCAAGAACAGCAGCACTCGAAGGAGAAGATGCGCTTGATCTACTCAGCGCCGAAGATACAGCAGCACAGCTACGCATCATTGGTCGAGCAAAAGAAATCATCCAAGATGAATTTGAAAAAGCCACGCAAGAAGCCCTTGCAGAGCTCAACAAGCGCCACCGATCCGCTTCGCCCAATATATTTCAAAGCGCATATCGTATATATAGATACGCGGAAGACTTGAATATCCAATATGACTATGAGGTCGCTTTAGCACGCTACCGATCCGCAATGGCTGGTGCGCATCATCATAATCAAAGCAGGACTAATGAGGGAGACAGTTATAACCCTGTATTAGAAATATTAACAGCCGGAGTCGGACATCACCTTGAACGGCAAATCCGCAATCGCCCTCAATCTTCATTTACACATCAAGGAGAATCAGCACCACATCAATCCGCACGCGCCAATATGGAACCCAATCACACCCCAGCACCGCCATCAGCACGCGCACAATTATGTGATCTGCTCAATCTCCAAACGACAGCAAGCAATCGCTTGTTAACAGTTGCCTACAAAGCTGCGGCAATGCGCTTACATCCAGATAAAACGGGCAACACTTCTGGTCCAGGCTATGATCGATATCAACAAATGACGAATCTGCGCGGGCAAATAAAACTGTAAAGCTATCGATTCAATGCGCTGACAACAATGCGAGATAACCACCCATTTATCTCCACATCAGCGCTCTACGCTAGTATCAAATAGCAATAGCGCATGACTGCACAACAGCTGCTTTTTATAGAGCGCAGTCAACGGCGCTTTGCATTCCTCACTGCTAGCAATACACGCTTAAGCCATAACTAGCACAATCTCCTACTGATACAAACGCAGCACATCCCAACACTTTGGGTGCTAACGACAGCGCACGCATATAAGCAGACAAAAAACAAACAAAAAATCACTCATTAGTATTTAATATAAAATTAACAAATATTAAAACTAGCCATTAATACAAATGTTCAACATATATACCCAAAAATAAGCTGAGTGCCATCGCCCCGTAGGTCCAAAAAATAGCCCCATTGCCAGCAAAACCTGGGGAGTAGCGATGTAAATACAGCCCTTTCACTGATTGAAAACCTTATGTTTGTTTACTAAAAACCCCGAAAAACACCAAAAACCAAAGCGCACGCAATTGCGCCGCAAACACACTCGACACTTAAATCCCAATCCCCTCTACTTGCTTTTAACAAAAAACAATATGATTTTTCACTTCAAACCCACTCAAAAACACGTTCTCCTTCTTACTTTAAGCACAATTTTTTTATTATCGGCCTGCGCAAAACGACAATGGGTTAATCCCGCCAACCCAGGTGCACAGCTTCCTCAAGATTCCTTTGCCTGCCAACAAATGGCACAAGCCCACTACCCCGTCACCCTTGTGCCTGTCACCGAAATAGATACGTGGAGTACCAATCAGGCACAACAAAGCGCGGAACGGGCTTTTAAAAGCAAGCACCTGAAACATTGCACCCCCTACTGCCCTCTTCCCACTGTTGCCCCCATCTATAAAACTTATTACACCGATGCAAACCAATCGCCTAGAGAAACATTTTCCGATAGCTGCCTAGCCGCAAAAGGTTGGAGCCATATTCGCGTCAAACAGTAACGCTAAGGCACGCCATATCGGCAGCAAACAAAAAACAAAGCGAAACCTTATTTGAACACCTAGTCCATTACTGTTAGAATGCTCGGTTAGCAGCAAATAATGAGCAAGTCTCTCAACTCAGGGTGTCATCGTGCAAAAAACGCAACGATGATACTGAGAAGACTTAAGACCAAACCCTTGTGGAGTAACTATAGATGAGCGATGTCTCAGTAACAATGCGTCAAATGCTAGAAGCCGGCTGTCATTTTGGCCACCAAACCCGATTCTGGAACCCCAAAATGGCCCCATTTATTTTTGGCCATCGCAACAAAATACATATTATCAATCTGGAAAAAACGCTGCCGATGTTTCGCGACGCATTAAAATATGTGCGCCAACTTTCGAGCAACCGTGGGACCATTTTGTTTGTTGGGACTAAACGTCAGTCACGCGACATTATTGCGCAAGAAGCAGCGCGCGCGGGCATGCCGTTTGTTGAAAGTCGTTGGTTAGGCGGTATGTTGACCAATTTTAAAACGGTCAAAACGTCTATCAAACGCTTAAAAGAAATGCAAGCAATCAAAGAAGCCGGCGACGTTGAACGGATGAGCAAAAAAGAAGCGCTCACCTTTGAGCGCGGCATTACCAAACTAGAAAAATCCATCGGTGGTATTAGCGAAATGGGTGGTGTACCTGACGCAATATTCGTCGTAGATGTGGGCTATCACAAAATTGCTATTACTGAAGCACGTAAATTAGGTATCCCGGTCGTAGGTGTAGTCGACACTAATCACTCCCCCGAAGGTATTGATTATGTGATTCCTGGCAACGATGACTCAAGCAAAGCAGTCGAGCTCTATGTACGTAGCATTGCCGACGCCATCCTCGAAGGACGGGCGCAGGCAACACAAGAACTGATAGAAGCCGTGCGTAGTAACGATGACTTTGTCGAAGTTCAAGAAGACTAATTTTTATCCCTAGCAGCAAAGCAAGAGGGGGCGTGTTGCCCCCCTTTTTTTAGGTGTGTATCTGCTAATTCAATTTTTAAGGAGTCAGCAATGACGACAATCACAGCAAGTATGGTGGCCGAACTGCGCGCAAAAACAGACGCGCCGATGATGGAGTGCAAAAAAGCACTTACCGAAGCCCAAGGTGAATTTGAACGCGCCGAAGAAATTTTACGCGCAAAATTGGGCAATAAAGCCAACAAAGCATCTTCACGTATCGCCGCAGAAGGCGTAGTCAGTGCTCATATTATGGGTTCTGTAGGTGCCCTTATTGAGATCAACTGCGAAACCGATTTTGTTTCTAAAAACGATGATTTCCTTGCTTTTGCCAGCGCCTGTGCTCAGCTGGTTGTACAACATAATCCGGCGGATGTAGCAGCCCTGTCAGCGCTATCGCTTAATGGCAAAACCGTCGATGAGGTGCGTCTTGCCCTGATCGGGAAAATTGGCGAAAACATCTCCATACGCAGATTTACGCGTGCCGCCGATGGACAGCTTGCTTCTTATCTGCATGGCACACGCATTGGTGTACTTGTGCAATTTACCGGTGACGCCATCGCAGCAAAAGATGTGGCTATGCATATCGCCGCAATGAAACCCGTTGCATTATCCATCGACGAAGTATCCGCAGAGTTGATTGCCAAAGAACGTAGTTTCGCCGAACAAAAAGCGATTGAATCTGGCAAACCTGCAGAAATCGCAGCCAAAATGGTCGATGGCAGCGTACAAAAATTTCTCAAAGAAGTTTCTTTGTTAAATCAAGTTTTTGTCAAAAATGACAAACAAACCATCGAGCAAATGCTTAAAGCAGCGAACACCACAGTTAGCCAGTTCACGCTCTACGTTGTCGGTGAAGGCATTGAAAAGAAACAACAAGACGATTTTGCAGCAGAAGTCGCCGCACAAGTCGCTGCAGCACAGGTATAAAAATGATGGCAACCACCTATCAGCGTGTTCTGCTTAAACTATCCGGCGAAGCCCTGATGGGTGATGACGCATTTGGTATTAACCCAGCAATTATCGACCGTATCGTCAAAGATATGGCCGATATTATGCAACTGGGCGTACAACTTGCCGTCGTCATTGGTGGCGGTAATATTTTCCGCGGTGTCGCGGGCGGCGCAGCCGGTATGGATAGGGCGACGGCCGACTATATGGGTATGCTCGCCACCATGATGAATGCACTGGCATTACAAGATGCGATGCGCCAAGTGGGTATTGGCGCACGCGTGCAAAGTGCATTGCGTATGGATCAGGTCGTTGAGCCCTATATTCGTCCACGTGCGATTCGTCACTTAGAAGAAGGCAAAGCAGTTATCTTTGCCGCAGGTACAGGCAATCCATTTTTCACCACCGACACAGCGGCTGCTCTGCGTGGAGCAGAAATGGGTGCGCAAATCGTGCTTAAAGCGACCAAGGTAGATGGCATCTATACGGCCGATCCCAAAAAAGATCCATCAGCCACGCGCTATGAAACCATCAGTTTTGATGAGGTCATTGCACGCAACTTACAAGTGATGGACGCGACCGCATTCGCACTATGCCGTGACCAAAAATTACCTATTCGCGTATTTTCAATCACGAAGCCAGGTGCCTTACGGCGCGTGATTTTAGGTGAAAACGAAGGCACGTTAGTACGTGTTTAATTCGCCTAAGTGCGCTCCCCCTACTTCGATTTAACGAATCCCATGTGGAGATTTAAATATGACAGAAACAGAAGTAAAGCAAAACGTAGAACAAAAAATGGAACGAGCCATTGCTGCGTTTAAAACTGAGCTAAGCAAAACACGTACAGGTCGTGCGCATGTTGGCATTCTTGAGCATATACAAGTTGATTACTACGGCGCGATGGTGCCCATCACCCAAGTTGCCAATCTTGCTTTAGCCGACGCGCGTACGATTACAGTTCAACCTTGGGAAAAAAACTTGATCACTGTGGTAGAAAAAGCCATTCGTGAAGCAGACCTTGGTCTTAATCCAGCTACGCAAGGCGATATCATCCGTATCCCTATGCCCGCACTGACAGAAGAACGTCGTCGCGAGCTCGTTAAAATCGTCAAATCTGAGGCAGAAACCGCTAAAGTAGGGGTCCGCAATATTCGTCGTGACGCTAATGAGCAGCTTAAAAAACGTCTAAAAGATAATCTTATTCCCGAAGATGAAGAGCGCCGCACACAAGACATGGTGCAAAAGCTAACAGACAAAGCCATTAGCGAAATCGACAAACTCGTGAGTGAAAAAGAGAAGGAAATTATGACGGTGTAAATATCGTCTTGATCAGTTCTCACCTTAGTGGGCGACGTAACTATTTCCTATGTTTACCAGCACGACATTTGCCATTCCAAAATTAGCCAGTACCCCACGACATATTGCCATCATTATGGATGGCAATGGTCGTTGGGCAACCCAGCGAAAATTGCCCCGTATTGCAGGACACAAAAAAGGTGTCAATGTCGTACGTACCATGGCACAAGCGTGTATTGAACGCGGTGTTGAGTACCTCACCTTATTTGCATTCAGCTCAGAAAACTGGCGACGCCCTCCCGATGAAGTCGCTTTTTTGATGCGCTTATTTTCAAGCGCACTCAAACGCGAACTTACGCAACTCGATGCTAATCAAATTTGCTTAAAAATAGTAGGTGATTTATCCCAGTTTGACGACCGTACGCGCAGCTACATCACCGCGGCAGAGGAGCGCACAGCGCACCACAGACGACTTGTCCTCACGATCGCGGCTAATTACGGGGGACGCTGGGATATTCTTCAAGCAATGCGTCAACTCATCAGCAGTCATCCTCGCGATGTTAATCAACTGGCCGAAGATGATTTAGCGCGCCACCTTGCTATGGCCTATGCTCCGGAGCCAGATCTTTTTATTCGCACAGGCGGCGAGCAACGAGTCAGTAATTTTTTGCTCTGGCAACTTGCTTATACAGAGTTGTATTTCACCGATATATTTTGGCCCGACTTTAGCGCTGAATCGCTTGACCAAGCAATCACGGCCTACCGCACACGTGAACGTCGTTTTGGTCAAACAAGTGCACAATTAGCTTCAACCGTTGCACCCACATCATGACCCGATCCCTCCTACCTGTCTGCCCCTATGCTACGTAAGCGTATTTTGACCGCACTGGTCCTTCTCGCTGTCCTGCTTCCTACATTGATCTTTGGGCAACCCTATCAACTTGGATTACTACTTCTTGTCCTACTAAGCCTCGCAGCTTGGGAATGGACCCGCCTATTAGGGGCGACACAGGTCTATGCGATCGCATACGGTTTTATTGCGTTTTTATCGCCGGTTATTTTTTTTCTTTTATCGTATATAGGTTTTGGATTGCATTATGTACTTATCCTCGCTCTATCATTTTGGTGTCTTTATGTCCCTCATGCCTTGTACAAAAAAATAACAACACCGACGCGACTAGAGCAAATCGGATTGCAATGTATCGGTTTACTTATTCTTCCTCTTTGTTGGGCTGCGCTGATGGGCGCACAAGCCATAGGTAACACGTATCTACTTTCTTTGCTCGCCACAATATGGGCTGCTGATATCGGCGCTTATTTTGTTGGCAAAGCATGGGGACGTCATCACCTAGCCTCGCGTATCAGTCCTGGAAAAACAATCGAAGGTGCTTTAGGCGGATTTTGTTTGGCACTCGGTGTATCAGTCGGTCTCGCCCTATGGGGCGGCATCGAACCCACTTTTTTTGGGCTTATGCTAAACAATATTGGATGGATAGGGAGCAGTCTATGTATTGCGCTACTTGTCGCCGCCAGTGTGATGGGCGACTTGTTTGAGTCTTTACTTAAACGCCGGGCTAACGTCAAAGATAGCAGCCACTTATTACCAGGGCATGGGGGAATACTTGATCGTATTGATGCATTGCTTCCCGCAATCCCATTTGCGCTATTCCTCCACTTTCTTTTTAATTGATCGCCCACTATGGCGCTACGTCAACTTACTGTACTAGGCGCAACTGGCTCCGTAGGCACAAGCACACTTGATGTAGTACGTCAGCATCCTGATCGTTATTGTATTTATGCACTGACTGCGCATAGCCAAATCGATCAACTATTTACCTTATGCCAAGAGTTTAGACCTAAACTCGCCATCGTCAGCACGGCCAAAGACGCCGCTAAACTTCAAACACAATTACGCGCCAGCGCAATTTCTACAGAAGTAAGTTATGGTCCGCAAGCGTTAATACACGTAGCCAGCGCTGATGATGTTGATATTGTTGTTGCAGCCATCGTGGGTGCTGCTGGTTTACCGGCCACCTTAGCGGCAGCCCAAACAGGTAAGCGTATTCTGCTTGCCAACAAAGAAGCACTGGTGATGTCAGGCCAACTATTTATGCAGGCGGCAAAAAATTCAGGCGCCGAATTACTTCCCATCGATAGCGAACACAACGCTATTTTTCAGTGCCTACCAGCGCACGCACCCTACTACAGCAAAGATATTGAAGAAATTACACTGACTGCATCTGGCGGGCCTTTTCGTACACGCAGTGCCGAATACTTAGAAACTGTAACGCCAGAACAAGCCTGTGCTCATCCTAACTGGGTAATGGGTAGAAAAATTTCCGTTGACTCTGCCACCATGATGAATAAAGGCTTTGAGGTCATTGAAGCCCATTGGTTATTTTCCGTACCGGCACAGCGTATCGCCGTTGTTATTCATCCGCAAAGTATTGTCCATTCAATGGTCGCCTATACAGATGGCTCTGTCTTAGCACAATTAGGTAATCCTGATATGCGCACACCCATTGCACATGCACTTGCCTATCCCGAACGATTAACCACGTCCGTTAGGCGACTTAATCTAACGCAGTACGGTAAGCTCGAATTTGAAGCACTTGATCCAGCACGCTTTCCTTGTTTGTCCTTAGCTTTTGATGCCCTCAGAGAAGGAGGCGGTGCCGCGGTATTACTTAACGCCGCGAATGAGATCGCGGTCAGCGCGTTTTTAAATCGACAAATACGCTTTACAGCCATCGCCAAAATACTTTATCAAACCCTTCTCCATACCTCCACACAAACCCCTGAATCACTTGATGCCATACTCGCTTTAGACCAAGAAGCACGGATTAAGGCAACAGACATTGTGCGCCAACACCAATACGAAATGTGTGATTAACAAATCTTCGCGTTAAGTACAAAAACAACTTAATAAACCCGATAAATAATCAACCACGCGCGCATAACCCTTTCGCTACACTCAAAAAAACCAAGCCATATTCGTAGAGAATGGCAAAAATAATTTATCCGCCGCACCCACAAAGATCATCTTGCCCACAAGATAAAAGACTTTTATTAAGCTAAGCAGGCGGTCACGCACGCTGCGCGCTTACGATCTAATCGAGATGCATATCACCTGCCTTGTGCAATATCGGCACACCACCGTCTGTTATAGATAAGCGTTGAGGATCTGATACCTCCCATAGCGCCCGTACCTACCCACTACAACTCAGATTAAACGCAACAAACTACGCATAGTGATGTGCTATACCTATGAGACCCTGCGTTAATACCTGTAATGTAGAAGGCCATTCACCCGCCCTTACGCCCTTACGCCCTTACGCCCTTACGCCCTTACGCCCTTACGCCCTTACGCCCTTACGCCCTTACGCCCTTACGCCCTTAAGCCCTTACTCCCTTACGCACTTACGCCCTTACGC
>JADYYQ010000032.1 GCA_020853585.1 Ottowia sp. | reverse complement strand
TCCAATACAAGTTTGACCGCCTCGCCGCGATACTCTTTTGTGTAGCTTTCTTGCTTGCTCATCCTTGCTCCAATTTTAGGTAATATACCAAGTTGGAGTGTCCGAATTTGTCAGGCTACCTCAATCGTTCAATTATCGTTTGAGGATTTTCACCCAAACCTAAAATTTTTCCAGAACCTGCATTAAGTACATGGGCTTTATTTATTTTTTCTATCTCAATAGGTGTGCAAATCAACTGTACATTTTGAATTTCGGACTGAATAGCTTGATGTGGCTCTGAAGACAGAGAAGAGTGAGTAGAAGAATATTTTTGCTGCTGGGCAAAAACGGAAGTACTGAGCCATAAAACTACGAATATAAAATTGATATTTTTCATGGTATCAATACCCTTGGGATTGGGGAGAACAGTGGTTTGACATCGGTTGCTCTCAGACGACTCATCGATCTTATTGCACTCGCCTACTTTCCCGGTACAGCACGCACGCCGACTCTCCTCCTCGCGACATCACTGACGAAATTTCATTCGTAAGGTCACGAAGGTAACAAAACTCAGCACAAAAGCAATATCGTATAACGCAAAACCAGTGGCAGCACCAATTGCACCTGTCACCCAAATACTTGCAGCGGTGGTATTTCCCCGCATCTCACTGCTACTTTTGATAATCGTACCGCTACCGATAAATCCAATACCAACAATTAATCCGTACAAAACACTGGCCATTGCGGCCGACTTTTCGCCAAAAACGCCAATCCCGACCAAAACAAACCCACAGCTTGCCATTGCCACAATGGGAAAAGTCCTAAGGCCCGCGCCACCCTTGGTCGCTGCTTCGCGATCCCAAGCACTGGGCAAGGCGAGCAAATAGGCGATCAACATATCAGCAAGATGAGAAAAAATATCATTCCAAACCATATACTGAAAGCGCAGCATTGAATGCTCCTTATAAAAGATTAAAGCAACGCAACTATATCGGTAATCTATTCTATTTTTTCAATTTTAATTTGGGCCATTTTTGCTTCTGGTAAATGTAAAAATCAGATTGAGCGTAGCCGATACGACATGTCTATCAATTTTTTTATTCGTATTTCGCTGACACATGACTTATTTTTTATATCGAATAAGCATCCATTTTTTTCTATGTGTCGCCACTTAGAGACCGATGATTCCAAATTGAGCGTGCATATTTTATTGAATTTTACGGACCACCTGCGTAAAGAACGGGTAGTTGTATTTTCTGGATTTCTGTTTATGATGTATATCAATATGATAAACACTATAGTCATTAAAATAATTGCAAATTGATTATTTAATGCTATTTCCTCGTATCTTTAAAAAAGGCCTGGCAAATAATCATGATCCAAATCGATGACACAACTCACGTTAGCCAATCCTACAATGAGCGCGTCCGCTTTCTCGTATTGCATTACACCGCCCTCGATACCGAAGCCTCTATTAGAGCGCTCACCGCGCCCAATAATGTCAGTGCACATTACCTCGTTTCCGATAAAAATCCCCAGCTTATCTATCGATTAGTATCTGAAGATAAACGCGCATGGCATGCGGGTGTTAGTAAATGGCAGGGACGTGAAAATTTAAACGATAGCTCAATTGGTATTGAGATTATTAATCTTGGCTATACCAATCCAAATAAACAAGATTTGCAAAAAGTCACTTGGTACCCTTTCCCTGACGAGCAAATCGACGCCGTCATTGAACTCACAAAAGACATTGTCACGCGTTATAAGATTGATCCTACTTGTGTTATTGGTCACGCCGATATTGCCACGGGAAGAAAAAAAGATCCGGGGCCATTGTTTCCATGGGAAAGACTTTACGAGAACGGTGTAGGCGCATGGGCAGATGCTAACAAAGTCCAAGAAAAAATAGCAGCGCATACCGTCTTGGATGATATTGCGACAATACAAAACAAACTCGCGCGCTACGGTTACCAACAAAATGTAACTGGTCAATATGATGAAGCGACAAAAGGAACGGTCTGCGCCTTTCAGATGCACTTTCGTCCATCTAAATTTGATGGTAAGTGGGATATTGAAACCCAAGCGACACTCGATACCTTACTCGAAAAATATGCAGCCTCACTGCCCAAATACACCCCCATTATTCCAGCCGCTGCGCCCGAAAAAAAAGTAATCTGCAATGAACCTCTTACCGACCTCATCGATGATTTAGCTGCCACCATTGCAAATGGTGTCGACTCACTTATCGCAGCAATTGGGCAATTTTTTCCCCTCGAGGGTGCAGCAAACGTACTATCCCATCTCACAAACAGCTCGCCTCTTGCCCCATCTTTACCCATGGTGGTTTTACCGCAGTCATAAGCGCAGCGCTCAAATGTAATGGTTTGACACCTTCATAGGGAATCAATACACCCGAACAGCAATGCAATTGCATCATTCGCGTGTATTGATGATTTTTACCTTGCCCAACCTTTAATACAAGAAAGCTTTTAATACGAGAAAGCGTAATGGATAGACGGATTTTTTTGACATATGTGCTTAGCTCAACCACAACGCTCATGGCTTCAGGCTGTACGCTTGGCAACCGCGATGCGATCGCTGCTTATCCAAAGATAGAAGAAGGCACCATGCCAGTACCCGCATTACCACCCTATGGGGTAATTGGCATTATTGCGCCAGCCGGACCCTTTGCGGGTGTAGCTGTTGATATTGAAAATTGCTTAAAAGCACGCGGCTATCATTCGCATATATTTTCCAATGCACAAGAAAGTACAGGTTATTTAGCAGGGACAGATGATGGCCGATTACACGATTTACATGCGGCATTTCGTGATACCCGTATCGATGCCATTATTTGCTTGCGCGGGGGTTATGGCAGTGCCCGTTTACTTGACCGTATTGATTTTAATTTACTACGTGCGCACACCAAACCGTTTGTTGGCTATAGCGACATTACCGCGCTCCATTTAGCAATTGCACGCTACGCTGGTTTTGTAACTTTTCATGGTCCGATGCTGACTTCTGATTTGCTCCGCTCAAACTATCAGTTAACTGAATCGGCATTGTTTGCCATGCTAGAAGGAAAGATCACCAAGGGAATGGCGCTGGCGCATCCCGCGGCATATCCTTTAACAACGGTTTTTCCAGGCGTTGCACGTGGAAAATTAATGGGTGGCAATTTATCCATCATTGCTTCTACGCTTGGCACACCTTATGAAATAGAAACGCAAGATAGTATTTTATTTATTGAAGATATTGATGAAGAACTATTTCGTGTCGATAGAATGCTTACGCAACTGCGCTTAGCGGGAAAATATCGCAATCTACGCGGAGTATTAGTGGGCGATTTTGGTGATCTTCAACTCAATGAGTTAATGCCATTACTTAAACAAGAATTTGGATCCTTACATATTCCTATACTCGCAGGGTGGCGCAGCGGTCATTCCAATCCAAACTTGACACTGCCTTTAGGCGCAATCGTCACGCTCGATGCCAATCAGCAAAAGCTTAGGCTTGAGCAGGCGATTGTAGGTGTTGCAAACAGCCCGCCTTCATTGCCCACGCTCAGATAAATAAGTAAGACTATTTTTCAGCAAATGCATTATCGTTTTTTTGCGACCCTTGTTTGGCCCAGCAGCAGCGCAATACTACGCTGCTGCTAGTCATCTCCCAAACGCATTGCGCTACACGTTGACACAAGAAATAAGTAGACGGCTTACTGATCCGCGTATCTCAATTTGGGTACGCTCACTGCCTGAACTTGTAGCACCACTTCAATAACAGCCGTACCCTATTTCAAAGACAGAATGCTTTTGATTTTTTAAATATACCCAACGCTTATTTCAAATGTTCTTTTAATTCAGCACCCGCCTGGCGCATCGCTGCACGCACGGCAGGAACCTGACTTAGCACATTCAATAATCCAAAGTCATGAATCATGCCCGCATAACGTACGCTAGTGACAGGTACACCTGCTTCTTGTAATTTGCGACCGTAAGCTTCACCCTCATCACGCAGAACATCAAACTCGGCTGTTTCAATCAAAGCCGGCGGTAACCCTTTTAACTGATCAACGCTTGCACGTAACGGCGAGGCGTAAATTTCTTTGCGCTGATCAAGGTCCGTCGTATAGTTATCCCAGAACCACTTCATCATATTGCGTGTCAGAAAATGGCCATCGGCAAACTGGTTATACGATGCATTATTAAAATCGGCATCTGTCACGGGCCACAATAGCAACTGATAACGCAGTTTGGGCATACCGCGTTCCTTTGCCATCAGGCTGACTACGGCGGCCATATTTCCGCCAACACTATTGCCGGCAACAGCCAAACGACCACCATCGACATTGATTTCTTTACCGTGCTCCGCTACCCACTTGGTTGCAGCATAGGCTTGCTTAATTGCAACGCCATATTTTGCTTCTGGTGATGGCATATAGTTGACAAACACGGCCACTGCACCCGATTGAACAACCAGATCACGAACTAAACGCTCATGCGTTGGGAAGTCGCCCAATACCCATCCGCCCCCATGGAAAAACATAAATGCAGGCAGACTCTTTTTAACGCCTACGGGTCGCACAATTGTCAGCCTGATGTCATTACCATCAACGGTAATGGTCTTTTCTGACACATCCGTTTTGGGTAAAGTCAATTTCACACTTGCTTGTGCGCCAGTTAAAACAGCACGGGCTTCGCTTGTCGACATCTGTTCGAGAGGTTTTCCCCCTCCATTTTCCAGTGCCTGTAAAAAAGCTTGAGTGCTAGATTCAACGCCCAAACTGCCGGCAGCATATCCACTACCAAATGCGAGGGCAACCATTGCAGCAACAACAAAATTCTTGAGATTTGACATAATTAATTTCCTTTATAAGGGCTAGTGTGTCAACAGCTCACCCTAGTTACTACCAAACAGCATTGAATAATGAACAGATATCGCATTCGTCTTGAATTTTTTAGCACTCAACACGACAAGATTTGTAATCTGCTGTAAGGGTGTCACAGTGATACGCAATACAATCAAAAAATAGAATTTTTATTTGTATCGCAAAATACGTGAACTTCTCGGCAAAGTCCAGATAGTTGCGATAATAAGCGCAGATTTTCACTACATTATCTAAGCAAATAACATTGCTCATCACGTTGCACGCTGAATGCGCAATGGATGCTTAGGATGACAATGTGCCCGGCTATCCAAATATATTTATCTCCAGATATATCAAAAAACATATCCTTTGACTTGATAACGTAAATCGCGCAGTGAACACCCATGTTATTCAATTTTAATACATCGATTTAAGTGATCTACGGACTGGCTATTGGGCGCAGTGTTCGGTTTCCCTTCCACCTACGCTGTTGCCTATATTAGGTAATAAAGTCTTCACAGCGGATAAAACAGCTATGTGCCCCCGACCTCCTCTACTTATGCCAGAAGACATAGCCTATTTTAATAACGCTTTTTGTCAAATTATTAAGCGTTTACGATTGAGAAATCTACTGTTGTTCGGCCCAAGTTCTAAGTGGGGTTGGATCGAAATTTGGATTTTTATTAAGACGTTCCTGAGCTTTGGTTGGATCGGGATTGATCTCATTATGGATGATTAAAGGAATACCTAAAGCCTCTGCTTTTTTCATCTCTGATAGGGTAACGCCCCCCCGCCCAACGCACAAAAAGTACCGTTGCTCTTAGCCACATCGACCATGTAAGACGTACCTTGAGGGGTTAAAACTTCCCAATTATTCTTATCAACAGCAGGAACCCACGCAATATTTTTACAGTCAGGCGCAATACCCCCGTACGCGCGTCCATTTTCCGAGACAATACCTAAGGTTGCTAAGTTTTTTTGAGCGGCAATCTCATACACCATCCCGATCCCCACTTTCGTTGCGCCTGCGACCACAACGAGATTATCTTGGCCATGCTCACTTATCAGCTTATCTAGGCACTCCGAAATAATTTTTTTGACAGCTTCGGGATTTTCATACTCAAGTTCTGAGTAGCCGCTTAGTACGATAACGTGCTTTCCTTGCGTTACATCTCCTATGATTTTTGCTGCTTCTTCGTGTGTCGCTTTTGGGAAGGCTTCAGGCGGCGGTGAGGTTACAGAAGTTTGATGCGATAAACCAGAAGAGGGATTAATCATTTTTCACCTATATATTGTTATGTTGCAAATGTATATTCGATGCAAAAGCCACAACAAACTAACAGGTCAGAAAATAATGACTCAAACCCATTTACTATCAAAGATAACAAGACCAAATACACCGATTAAACATAAATCTGCCGGCATAAAATATAGGTCGGCCGCCTACGTCAACATTTATCAAAATTATCGAATTAACTAGGATACTAGCGCATAAATCATTTCATACGCACATCGCCTATTTTCTCTATCATATTCAGTGTTGCTCAGCGGCCGCATATCAAGAGTATCTGTAGCGATTTATTCCCAATTAATAGGTTGACTGTTCACCCGTCATATTTTTTGCTTGTACCCATAAATCAAATTCTTCAGCACTAACAAATCCTAAGCTAAGTGCTGCTTGACGCAAGCTGCTATGGTCAGAGTGCGCTTTTTTGGCGATTTGTGCAGCCCGGTCATAACCAATATGCGGCGTTAAGGCAGTCACGAGCATTAATGAGTTAGCTAGCAATTCGCTAATGCGTGCTTGATTCGCTTCGATACCGCGCACGCAATATTGCTCAAAACTTTTACACCCATCCGCTAAAAGTTGGGCGCTTTGGAGAAAGTTATAAATCAACAGTGGCTTAAAAACATTTAATTCAAAATTGCCAGAGGCTGCACCTATGCCTATGGCCACATCGTTGCCTAATACCTGTGTGCAGAGCATGGTGAGCGCTTCGGCTTGAGTAGGATTAACTTTTCCAGGCATGATGGAACTACCGGGTTCATTTTCCGGTAGCATTAATTCACCCAGCCCTGAGCGTGGCCCCGAAGCCAACCAGCGTATATCGTTAGCAATTTTTATCAGGGCCACCGCTAATGTTTTTAACGCACCATGCATAAACACAAGGGCCTCGTGACCTGCTAAAGCGGCAAATTTATTTTCTGCGCAAACAAAAGGAAGCGCACTGGTATGAGCTATCTCGACGGCCATACGTTGGCCAAATTCAGCATGCGTATTTAAGCCCGTGCCCACTGCTGTACCCCCAATAGCCAGCGAAAAAAGTCCAGGTAGCGCAGCGCGTAAAGCTGCACGTGCGTGTTCAAGTTGGGCAATATAGCCGGAGAATTCTTGTCCCAAAGTCAGCGGCGTGGCATCTTGCAAATGTGTTCGGCCAATCTTAATAATCCCAGCAAACGCTTGCCGTTTCACTGCGAGTGTTGCGAGTAGCTGCGCTAGCGCAGGTAGGATATCGTCATGTACCGCATGGGCAGCAGCAATATGCATAGCCGTTGGGAAAACATCATTCGATGATTGGCCCAAATTAACCTCGTCATTGGGATGTATCCAGCGTGGTTGCCCGCGCGGCCCCCCTAATATTTCCGAAGCACGATTGGCAAGGACTTCATTCACATTCATATTGGATTGCGTACCCGAGCCCGTTTGCCAAACAACAAGAGGAAAGGCCTGATCATGTTTGTGGGCTAATACTTCTTGCGCTGCCTGAGTAATCGCGTCTGCTTTTTTACGCTCAAGCAAACCTAATTGATTATTTACTTGTGCAGCAAGGCCTTTGATTCTGGCAAGCGCATAAATAACGCGCAAAGGCATGCGTTCGTTAGAGATTTGGAAATAACGACGGCTGCGCTCGGTTTGCGCACCCCAAAGCTGTTCGCTATCCACCTCGATTAATCCAAAAGAATCTTTTTCAGTGCGAGTATTCATTTTTTATTTTTATTTTCTAACGCTTAGGTTCGAGAAGTAAGAGAATAGCAAACTAGCTTAAAACATCGACTTACGACTTAACATAAAGTTTATCTTTTATCTCTTTTTCATTTAACGAATAA
This sequence comes from Ottowia sp., assembly GCA_020853585.1. Taxonomy (GTDB): domain Bacteria; phylum Pseudomonadota; class Gammaproteobacteria; order Burkholderiales; family Burkholderiaceae; genus JADYYQ01. Next base: position 3,232 of record JADYYQ010000032.1, on the reverse strand, counting down.
GCGACATGCTGTTAGCGTTGCAAAGCAAGATAAAAAGAAAATGCTTTAGATTTACCAAAGCGCTGGTCTTACACTACTGATTGTCTACAATAACGTTTTTTATATTTAAATCTAGCGAATGTATGCGACAGAACACTTCTGGAAGTAGCACACTCACGTTACAGTCCTTTTGCATTCGTGACGCCAACTTAAGCACCGCCTTATCCTTTGAGATAAGAAAGTTAGCCTGGCAATCACGCGCAAGCTCCAAAAATTTTTGGTCATCTAAGTCACTACACTGTGGTAGCGCTGTAGCATGATCGCATTTTTCTCCATCAAACCATCGGCTGTGCGCTTGTACCCATGCCAGTGCTTCTTCTCGACAAAATTTAAATTGACTAAACTGCGGATAATCCAATACGCGAGCAAGCTCGCCGTAACAACGCGAATCTGTCCAAGCTACCAGCTTGCCAGAGATCAATGCAGCGTGAATGGGACGAGTACGTGGATCATCAAATATCAAAATATCAAGCCAAATATTGGAGTCGAGGACGACAAACGGTATTGCTTGACTCGATAACACCGTGTCAATACGGTTCCGTTCCGTTATCACAGATGACGATCCACGCCTAAAATTTTGGTAAATGTGCTCATGTTAATTATTCTTTCTCCTGCAAAATCGCTTGATTACGATACCCCAGCTCAAACGGAAAAATACACACTGCCCGATTTTATTCCAGAAGCCGCCGAATTAGTTACGCAACTACGTGAACTACCGCCATCCGATATTGCTCACTTAATGCATATCTCAGATCATTTGGCTGCACTCAATGTCGCTCGCTATGCAAGTTGGCAAAAAGATTTCTCGTCATCAAATGCAAAACAAGCATTATTGACCTTTAACGGTGATGTTTATGAAGGTATTGATACAAGCTCTCTCACCGCACAAGATCTCGATTTTGCACAACAATCGGTACGAATTTTGTCAGGTTTATATGGTGTGTTGCGTCCACTGGACTGGATACAACCCTATCGCTTAGAAATGAGCACCCGTTTAATAAACAAACGCGGTAAAAATCTTTATGCATTTTGGGGCGAACGTATCACTCACGCATTGAATGTGGTTCTCGCTGGAAAAGGAACAAATATCCTCGTTAATTTAGCCTCTAACGAATATTTTAAATCGATCAAACGCGCTGCACTACGTGCCTCGGTCATTACGCCCGTTTTTGAAGATTGGGTAGATAGCGCACAAGGCGGTCACTACAAAATTAACTCGTTTTATGCGAAACGTGCCCGCGGCATGATGACGCGTTACATCATCAACCACCGACTCGATGACGTGCAACAACTTAAATCTTTTAATATGGGAGGCTATACTTTTGTAGACAGTGTATCGAGTCAAGATACGTGGGTATTCCGCCGCAAATTACACTCGCCCAAATAAAAAAATGCATATGAGCGGAATGGCCTGCCCGCAAAGCAGGCGAATGACAATTTACCAGCAAAAAATCATTTTTTACCCGCAATGCGATTAACCCAAGGCGGATACGTTCGTTCTTAATCAGGCTAAGAGAATTCTTAACGCGCCAAAATACGGTATCAAACTTTGTTGGCCTATCAATAACCACCCGCTAGATGCGGATACATAAAAAACAAGACACTTTTATCGTATCCCCTGCGCTTATTTCTCTATTTCATCAACCTTAAAAATTGCCCTTACACCAGGTACGACGACGCTTCTAAAAACCTTTTCGTAATTACGAAAAATTTTAACCCCTAGCCCACTCCCCATGTAGTTCATCACAAACAAAATGGCATGCTCACCAGACAAACTACGCCTACATAGGGCAAGTCAAAAAAATAAACCTGCATGTTAGGCTAATGTTTAGTTGAAAGTATTTTTCTATACACCAAGTGATGCACACTTAAACATATCCACAATGGGGAACAAAATTGAGACATCTAAAGATTAATCTCGAAAACTGTTATGGCATCAAAAAATTTGAGAAAGAACTTGATTTCTCCACAGCCAAAGTGGTTGCAATTTATGCACCAAATGGATCAATGAAATCATCGCTAGCGCAAGTTTTCCTAGATATTGCTAATAACGTAAATTCTAAGGATCGCTTTTTCCCGTCTCGTCCTTGCACTCGGGTTGTTAAAGACGAAAACGACGTTGATCTACCAAAAGAATGTGTCCTAGTCGTAAAACCTTACGACGAAAACATGAACCTCACGCCCATCTCAACGCTTTTAGTTAACTCAACTCTCAGCAAAGAATACGAGGACCTACATGTTGAAATAAAGTCAGCTAAAAATTCTTTTCTCAAAGCATTGAAAACGCAATCTGAAACAAATAAAGATGTAGAAAAAGAAGTTTCCACAACTTTTACCGATAGCGATAACAAATTCTTTGATGCCTTAAATTGCATCAAAGACGAAATAGCAACTCAGTCTGATACTACGCTCTCAACAATACCCTACGATGTGGTCTTTGATGAAAAGGTAATTAGCTTTTTAGCTGCAAGTAATTATAAAGCAGTCATTGAGAGTTACATAAAGAAATATAACGAATTATTAGCGTCCTCAACTTATTTTAAAAAAGGTACATTCAATTACTACAACGCCACCACTATTGCAAGGGAATTAGGTAAGAACGGTTTCTTTGCAGCGAACCATTCTATCAATCTCAATGCAGACCAAAAGCTTGAGATCACAACACAACAGGAACTTGAAGACCTCATCATCAAAGAGAAAGAGACCATCTCGAACGATCAAGATTTGAAAAAGAAATTCACAGAAATCGAAAAGCTGCTTAAAAAAAATACAGTAATGCGCGACTTCGAGAATTACTTGCAAAACCATGAGGAACTGTTAACTAAACTTGCAGATATCCCTGCCTTTAAAAAGGAGGTATGGAAGTCATACATTAAAATCAAATCTGATCTCTATCAATCGTTGCTTGATAAATATCAAACAACTGCAGCGCGAAGAAAAGAAATTCAACAACAAGCTGCTGAGGAACGTACACAGTGGGAAGCCGTCATCGACATCTTTAATAAGCGCTTCTCCGTGCCATTCACTTTAAAACTAGTTAACCAGGAAGCGGTGATACTGGATCAACCTGAGGTAGCCTGACAAATTCGGACACTCCAACTTGGTATATTACCTAAAATTGGAGCAAGGATGAGCAAGCAAGAAAGCTACACAAAAGAGTATCGCGGCGAGGCGGTCAAACTTGTATTGGAAC
>JADYYQ010000031.1 GCA_020853585.1 Ottowia sp. | reverse complement strand
TTCCAATACAAGTTTGACCGCCTCGCCGCGATACTCTTTTGTGTAGCTTTCTTGCTTGCTCATCCTTGCTCCAATTTTAGGTAATATACCAAGTTGGAGTGTCCGAATTTGTCAGGCTACCTCAATGAGACCACTTAGATTAGATCGTTCAGCAGAGTGGATATCGCCAGCGTCGCGTGGACCTTGCGCACCCTGTCCAACCAGCCTCACTGCCATCTCGCTCCCCCTACATCCTATTTTTCCATGGCTTACTTTAGGATCTTGGTCAGTGCTGTGCTTAGCAAATTACACATCTTTTTCGCAAATTACAAAGTATCTGATGGCGTAAGTACAGGGTATCTTTTAGTGAGATTTATATCGTGGCTATCAACTTATTTTTATCCGGAAAAATACTTGTATAAGAACGTAGACACAGATGCGCCAACGTTGTATTGCGCGGTGTTCTTGATTTTTTTCGCTCTATTGCATCCTAATTTATCCACTACCTACGCTTTGTCGCCTAATACATCTCGTGAGACGATTTTAATAAAACAACATAGCTTATATGTGTGACTTAAAAACTAACGCGCGAAAAACCTCAATGAGGCAATTTTGTGGGTGTAATCGTATGAGGCGTTGATGTTGTCTGCGTCACCACGCGAAACGATTGTCGTGTCGGCATGGAATAGTGTTTGTCCATATGTGCGTTAATAAAGCTCACAAAATCGGCACGAGCAACACGATACTCGCCATAGTTTGAATCAAAAAAATGAACTTCTTTCTTGGCATTCAAAGATAAGGCCATGGAGTGCGCGCTTGTTTGGTCTTTTTTCGCGTTTTGAAAATGAATGTTGTATAGCGCAGCCTCATTTTCTTTTAGATTATTCACTAAATCATTGAGAAAAGTGCCTGCTAATTTTGAAGTACGGCATCTTTCTTCGGATACCAGTTTTAAATTATTTAATGCGAATACTTTTCTGACAGGGTCCACTGCATTAAATTGGGCGGAAACAAGATTCACTCGCTCATATTGCTCTTGAGCCAATATATGTCGTTGCACTTTCTCTTTCCATAATGCAGCGATATCAGCTTGCGAATTAGGATTTCTTTTTGCACGCTCAATTGCTCTCTCTGTTTCTTTTTGCGCTTGCATTATTTTTTTAAGCTTATCGCTCTCAGCATAAAAACGCGCCTCTACTGCCTGTGCTAAATGCTTGTCTTTGTAAGCATCCTTTTGATACGCCATCGCTTGTCGTACATTACTTTTTTCGGCCATCGCCTTTATCCGTGCTTCGGTGGACACCAAACCAGATGATTTTTTTATACGCTTTAACCACTGCGCGGATAACGCCATGCACATTCCGTGCGTCTCTTGGGCTAATGAACTAAGAGTGCCTTTTCGCTCTTTATCCAAAAGTGCACCTTGCGAAAAAGCAACTTTGTATATCGCAATCTTTTTGGGATCAATGGGTTTAGCTTGAATAGCAGCATGCCCGGTCTTTTCGGCAAACACATCATGATGCCCGCCACGTCTTGCGGGATTGCCATGCATCTTCGCCCTATGCTGACCATGAATAGGGGTCGCTAACCCTACATTCTTGTTATGTATTGGATTATTCACACCAATATGATTTATTGGTGACGGTAAATTTACACGCGGCATAGCGAGCCTCTTGAGCATCAAAACTGATTACGGGACTCTAAAGTGATCAGAAAAGAGGTGCTTACTAAAATACCGCGATATTTCGCAAAAAATTATCAGCCTTTGATCGAAATACAGTTTTTGTGCCGCTCTTTTTTGTGCGCTTATCTCAATTCGAAAGCGCGTTAATTTAAGCATTTTGCGCAACCCATCCGTATTAAGTGATATCACAAAGCGCTCGGAACATAAAAAATGAGCTGACTTGATCATAAAAAAACGAGAAAAATAAGTCGCCAACTTAGGCAATACCCTGTAATAAAGCCCACAACCCCCGTATTTGATGAGTTTTATCTAAAAATAACCGGCAAAGCCCCCGAGATAGGTGTCATATCTATAAAAAAGCATCTCTCTTTTTGAGAAAACTACGTGTAATTTGGCAAGATTCATTTAAACCAAGCCCGTAGAGTAGCGACTAATTATTCGTCATCAAGGAACTGAAATGCCAATCACTCCACGCCCATCTATCGGTCAAAACCCATTTGCTAATCGATTTGGCGTAAGTCCTTTCGGACTTGGCCCATTAAACAATGGTAAAAGGTTAGCTCAACAACCTGGTGAGCGACCAGTTCAATTTCGTCAGTCCCCCGTTGCTAGTCCTACACGATTTAAAGATAACTGGGAGGGCGCACGGTTAAATTCACCCAAGCCAAGCACACCCGTTCAAGCGAATAACACCGTCGAGCTTGGGAACAGAACACAAGTGCATTTTCAGAATTTTTTAAACGCTCATAAAATAAGACTACAAGATATACGGCCCAATAAATATGGCTTTAAAAAAATAGAATGTGGTAACCGTGCTTATTTTATTGATCCAAATAATAAAATTCGCTACAGAGGTATCAAGGATCCAGGCAAACAGGGCGCATTTAAACAAAAAATGTATGGCGGTGCAGACGAGGCATTCGTGGGTCTTGTCCCCAAAAAAGGCTTTAGACCTGAAGAACATCGTTCTAATAGAGATCTGGAAAAATTAAATATTAAAACAGCCATTCCCAATATCATTGTTGAGGATGGACTCATGCTTGCGCGTAATGCAGGTAAACCATTTAGTGCGCCCATCAATATCCGCGCATTCCAAGCCCTCGTAGAAGAGTCAAAAATATTACTTAAAAACGGGATTTTTTTCAGAGATATTAAATCCGACAATATGGTCTTTGATGAAAAAAATCAGCGCGTTAATTCTATCGATATCAACGATCGAATTCAGATGACCCTAGGTCGACCTTATATCGGCGTTCATTTCTGTGATCCCGGGTTTAGTACCGATGGTCTTATTAAGGGTACTTATAGTCATGACCCGATCACTCAATACCATCATTTTAGAGCTGCTGATGAATATGCTTTAATGTTGGCCATGATAGTGGGTACCACTAAAGATAGCGCCCTTAAGCAAGCAGCATTGCGCCCTAATGTAGATTCTATCCACCCAAACAGTGGGTATCCTGGTGCGATGAATTCTAAAAATGCACAGCTATTCCGCAATTGGATCAATGAAAATATAAGAAGAGAGTTTCGTCCTTTGGTGGAAGGTTTACTTAGCAACCCTGCTCATATTGCCAAAACGCAACCAAACCGCGCTTATGTAGCTGACATGCTCAAAATCACCAGCAATCCGGTCCAAGCACCCGTTGCTAAATCAGCGGCACCTACTGTTAACCCCGCTCCAACGGCTAGACCCACTGCTCAATCACCAAGCGCATCACCTAAAGTCGTAAACAATGCGACGGCTCCCCTTGCCGCTAAATCACCCGTTGCAGTAGCACCTAAGGTTAACAACGACCCACCTGCTAAAGCAGCGGCCTCTGCTCTGCCCATAAAAAGGCATGTACATCGTCTGCCACAACAAGTGACTAACGGTTTAACCAATACGGTTCTATTAGAAGCTGCACTTAAAAAATTACCCACCGCTCCTTCGGGCAATTTAAATGGCAAACGATTTGATCAATTTTTCCCAACGCGCCTCGTAGGTGATGACGGACAAGTGATTGTGATGCCAGGCCTCCCCGCGCACACAAGTAAGATGTTGCCGGAAGAACTTTCATTGTTTATGGCAGCAAAATTAGCACAGGAAAAAAATGACGCAGCCAAATTACCCTCTAGAACAGAGCTAGCACGCGCCAAAGCTGATCTTAAAGAATTAGAAAGATTACGAGGAATAGCAGCAGACCAAGCGATCGAAGAACGTCTCAACAATTTGAGAAATGATATTTCGCCCAAGGAAGCACTGGCTAAAAAGACGATCGGAGAAATTGAAGACGCCAAGTTAGAGGCAAGACTCAACGCACTCCGAGAGGAAGATGTAACCGACGATGAGCTTTGGGAAAGACTCGATAGGCTCGCGGGTCGTACGCCAGAGAGTGATTTGAAAAATCAAAAGAATGCGCTCGCGCGTGCAAAAATTAAACGTCAAAAAGAAATCGATGCGCTCCTCAACAAACTCGATCATCTTAAAGGCGCGCAAAGAAAAGCCGATCAGGACAATGGAAAGATCGATGACCAATTAGCGGCATTGCATCGTCGACATAATTCGCCACCCGATGTATTGGCCAATAAAGTGATACCGATCAATGTTCAACACTTGCCTAAACGCAGCGATGTCATCGTGCCTGCTCCTACAGAACCAGTTGCAAGCAGACGTCCAGCAAAAGTAGTGCAATTTGCGCCGACACCGAGTCTAAAAGAACCGACACTCAGCGGCCTAAGTGCACATGCCAAAGCAAGACGCAAAGCACAACAAGATCTGGATATGCTGAAACAAAAATTGCGTACCGTACTAGCCATGCAAGCGGAAATTAATGAAATTAAAAAATTGGATGCCGCCGGACAACCTAGACCCTCGGCTAAAGTGAGTACGCCCCAGCAGGCAAACCGTGTCTTACCACCGGCAATCAGTCGGCCTAACACGCCCAGAGCAGTGGGCATATTTAGAGGAAAAATATATTACGCAGGGGATGTCATCACACTAGCAAACCAACCTTCATACAAGGTGCCTGAACCCCGCCCTGTGATGGTTGAAGGAAAAGCGTATTACCCTGGTGATGCGATTACCATGAAGTCAGGTGATTCGTTCCGTGTTCCTTATATCGATTTAGGTTTCTTGGATCGTCGTTATAAGTGATACACGCCATTTTCTACGCAATGACATAATTTCGAACTCGACATACAGATGGTTGAAATAGAAATAATCGTTGCGTAGAAATTCAACCGGTTTTAGCGTAGGCGAGCCACACTTAATTTATATCAAACGATGTGAATTAAGGGTGGCTTTTGCTTTAGGTAGAGTCTAGTTTTTTTAAAGCCTTTACATAAGATACATGTGATCAAGTTAAAGGCAAGGTTGTCCACAGCACCTACCACCCTACGCCTATCTCAAAAGACGTGACATCACTGATATTTTTTCATCACACTTTGCACAAGTTGACTCACTAATTGCGTTGTTTGTTCTTGCTGATCAACATGAGGATTTAGCTCAGCAATCTCAAGGGCAATCGGTGCGGTATCAGGTGAAAATTGCTTCAGCACATCCAGCAGCGCCTGTGCACTAATCCCATTCGGCTCGGGACTGCCCACCCCTGGCGCATCCAAAGGATCTAACGCATCTAAGTCAATGGACATACCCCAACAACTTGTTCGTTCAGTCACAATTTGGCGCGCCTCTTCCATCACAGCCGTCAAACCGCGAGCCTGTATCTCTGGCATATAAAATATGCGTACACCCAGTTGTTGCAGCAGCTTCGCTTCCCCTTCTTCAAAACTGCGCACGCCCACTAAACATAAATTACGCGGATCTAATTTAGGTTTGGTCTGCATAAGGTGTGTAAAACGCGCATCACCAAAACCCAGCAATATCGCCACAGGCATACCATGAATCGCACCCGACAATGATGTTGCTTGGGTATGCGCATCCATATGGGCATCTATCCAAATCATGCCCAATGATTGATCATCACGCAAACTCCCTACAACCCCAGACCATGTACCTATCGCACAAGAATGGTCCCCCCCGAAAACAATCGGCGTGCCATTGATACATGCAGTCCGCACTTGCACAGCTAAATCATCGTAAGCAAGCATTAAGCGCTGCTTTTTTTCAATATCCAATGCGTTGTGCGGTAGATCATCAACAAGCCCTTGCCAACGTGCTACAAAACCAGCAGCACACAGATCTTGCTCCAGCCCCATACGCATTAACACGCTCGGTGCATCACGCGTACCTTCGACTTGTGCACCACAGCCCAGTGCTGCACCAATCAAATTGAGCGGTTTATTTTTTATCATCGCATTCCTCGATTGAATCGTGTGTCACCCAACACCGTTATGCTGTTGAACCGACAATATAAATAGATGCGCTGATATACGTACATTGATTACCGGCAAAATGCCATCGTTATACGGCAGCGTAAGGATCAAAACCCGTCACTTGAATAAACATACATCCCGTATCTGCTTTACCTCACCAAAGCTGCTGGCCCAACCAAACAGCTTTGGCACGTAAAACATATACGGCACAACATCCGGCCACTACCCTTACCCACTTAAACCACTACGCCGAGGCAGTCATATTGGCGCGCTTTTGAGTTTGACGCCCCTCTCGCAATATATCGGCTACCGCTTCCACAACTGTCTTAATATGCGCCTCACTAATCGTCAAAGGGGGCGATAAACGCACCACATTGCCATGCGTATCTTTAGTCAATACACCACGCGCGCAAAGTGCTGCACAAAAATCACGTGCTTGCCAATGCTGCGGATCCAACACAATCGCCTGCAATAAACCTAAACCACGTACCTCTATAAATTCAGGCGCAGCTAATGCCTTAAGTTGCATTTGCAAGTCATTACCCAATCGATACGCATGCTCACACAGCTGCTCAGACTCAAGCAATTTCAGCACTTCTTCACCCACGTGACAAGCCAAAGCATTGCCCCCAAACGTAGAGCCATGGTCTCCTGGCGTAAATACATCCATCAATTCAGCACACGCAGCAAAAGCAGAGACCGGCAATAAACCCCCGCCTAATGCTTTTCCTAACGTCACACCATCTGGTTGCACATCTTCATGCCAACAAGCAAGCAATTTGCCCGTACGCCCCAACCCTGTTTGCACTTCATCAGCGATAAACATCACTTTATTTTGGCGACATAGCGCAGCCGCTTGCGCCAAATAACCTGGGGCAGGAACAACAATGCCCCCTTCACCTTGTACCGGCTCAACTAAAAAACCCACTACATCCGGTGTCATGGCTGCCCGTAACGCCGCGATATCACCAAACGGCACCGAAATAAAACCATTATCAAACGGCCCAAAATCATCGCGGTACTGCGCTTGCGATGAAAATCCCACAATCGTCGTTGTACGCCCGTGAAAATTATTTGCACACACAATAATCTTTGCTCGATTACGTGCTATACCTTTCACTTTATAGCCCCACTTACGCACCGCCTTAATCGCTGTTTCTACCGCTTCAGCGCCGGTATTCATAGGCAAAACACGATCCATTTTGATCATCGTGCACAAACGCTGTGCAAAAGAACCTAAACCCTCATGACGAAATGCCCGAGACACCAGCGCTAAACGCTGTGCTTGCTCCACTAAAGCAGCTAACAAGCGCGGATGGCCATGCCCAAAACTCACCGCCGAATAAGCAGACATCATGTCCAAATAACGCCGACCCTCTGTGTCATACAACCACACACCTTCACCACGCACCAATGTCAAAGGATGCAGGGAATAATTACGCGCACAATATTGCTGTTCTAGTTCCAAAGAATGATCCATTCAGCTCACCTCCTTGATTAGCACATCTCGGTTTAAAAACGCCACGCCATCGACATCCATCACTATTTTGACAGCGACCACACTCCGGCTACTTTCAACACCCATTACCGGCAAAAACGAGAAAATTTATTCCTCTGTGCAGACTCATCATAACGTGCCTCCTTATTTCTAGGATAATTCGGGTTTTAGGCATTTCCCCAAACAGAGGACCGCCCCGCAAATATCAAAAAGTAAAATATCCGCAAAAAGATAATGTACTGCAAGCCTAATAAAGCAAACAAACTGGCTCATACGTACCTCACCCCTTATCTGGCTCGCATTTTCGTTTCGTAAACCCTCTATTTTTAAAGTTACGTATTTCCATGTCCAAGTTAAATAAAAGTTTTGAACCTGCTCAAATTGAAGCCAAATGGCGCACGCAATGGGATCAGAGAGGGATCACGCAAAGCCCTTACCAAGAAGGCCAAACCAATTTTGCGGTGCAATTACCTCCCCCGAATGTGACCGGCACACTACATATGGGACACGCTTTTAATCAAACTATCATGGACAGCTTGGTACGTCACGCCCGTATGCAAGGCGCCAACACGCTATGGGTACCGGGTACCGACCATGCCGGTATTGCCACACAATTAGTGGTAGAACGCCAGCTCGATGCACAAAAAATTTCACGTCATGATCTAGGCCGCGAAAAATTTCTCGAAAAGGTATGGCAATGGAAGACCCAATCTGGCTCAACCATTACCAATCAAATACGACGCTTAGGCGCTTCCATCGATTGGCGCAGCGAATACTTCACGATGGATGCGAAAATGTCGGAAGCAGTCATCGAGGTGTTTGTGCGTTTATTTGAGCAAGGTCTCATTTATCGTGGCAAACGCTTAGTTAACTGGGATCCCCAACTCTTAACCGCCGTATCCGATCTTGAAGTCGTCACAGAAGAAGTCAATGGCTCTTTGTGGCACATCTGCTATCCCTTTGTGGATGGCCCCCAATCGATGATTGATGAGCAGGGAAATAGCCAACAGTTAACCGGCTTAACCGTTGCCACCACGCGTCCCGAAACACTCTTAGGAGATGTTGCTGTCTGCGTACATCCAGACGATCCACGCTACCAGACGCTGATAGGCAAACATGTAACGCTACCGTTGTGTGATCGCACTATTCCTATTATTGCCGATGATTTTGTTGATCCAAAATTTGGTTCTGGCTGCGTCAAAATTACCAGCGCCCATGATTTTAATGATTACGCTTGTGCACAACGCCATCAGCTTCCCTTTATTATTATTCTTACTCTCGATGCGCATATCAACGAAAATGGTCCCGTACGTTTTCAAGGTATGGATGTCCTCACCGCACGCAAAGCTATCGTGGCTGAACTCGAAGAAAAAAAATATTTAACGCTGGTACAAGCACACAAATTGATGCAACCACGAGGGGACCGCACCGGCGCAGTCATTGAGCCTATGCTGACGGATCAGTGGTTTGTCGCCATGAAAGCGCCTGCTCCCGAAGGTACATTTCATCCTGGAAAATCTATTACCGAGGTCGCGCTCGATGTCGTGCGTACCGGGCAAATCCAATTTATTCCGGAAAACTGGACCAATACTTACTATCAGTGGCTGGAGAATATTCAAGACTGGTGTATTTCTCGGCAACTCTGGTGGGGCCACCAAATCCCAGCATGGCATGGTGAACAAGGCGAATTATTTGTCGCGCGCACCGAAAAAGAAGCGCAAGCCAAAGCCCAAGCGCAGGGCTATCACGGCGTACTCACACGAGAAACAGACGTATTAGACACATGGTTTAGCTCGGCACTCGTGCCCTTTTCATCACTTGGCTGGCCACAGCAAACATCCCAACTCAAACAATTTTTGCCATCAAGTATTTTAGTCACCGGCTTCGATATTATTTTTTTCTGGGTTGCACGCATGGTCATGATGACCACGCACTTCACAGGGAAAATACCTTTTCATCAAGTATATGTGCATGGACTTGTACGTGATGCACAGGGTCAAAAGATGAGTAAATCTAAAGGCAATACACTCGACCCACTGGATTTAATTGATGGTATTTCGCTCGAAAAATTACTTGAAAAACGCACCACTCATTTGATGAATCCCAAGCAAGCACAAGAGATCGCAAAAAAAACAAGTAAAGAATTTGCCCACGGTATTAGCGCTGTCGGCACCGATGCGCTCCGCTTTACCATGGCCTCAATGGCGACATTAGGGCGCAATATCAACTTTGATTTTTCGCGCTGCGAAGGTTATCGCAATTTCTGCAATAAGCTATGGAATGCCACCCGCTTTGTGCTGATGCACTGCGATTTACCCACCGATGCCAATACAGTGCTTGATGCCCATTCCTCTCAAGATATCCATGCATTAAGAGCGCATTGCGGCACCCTAGCCAACTGCACGCTTAGTTTTTCACGCGCAGACCAATGGATTGTCTCGCACTTACAGCACACCGCCGCCGAAATCGACAAAGGCTTTCGCGAACTCCGTATTGATCAGGTCGCCAATGCGATCTACCAATTTATTTGGGATGAATACTGCGATTGGTATCTTGAGCTCGCGAAGGTGCAACTACAAACCGGCACCCCCGAACAACAATGTGCCACTCGGCACACCTTGCTACATGTACTCGAAAGTATATTGCGCTTGGCACACCCATTAATTCCTTTTATTACAGAAGAACTATGGCAAGCGATTGCCCCTCTTACCTGCAATCCAGAAGATTTAATCAGCCATACAACTGAGCAAGTGGAGCAAGACCCCGAACACTATCCATTTAGTCTCTCGCAACAACGCTACCCCACAACGCAGTCGGAAAAAATAAATGCGGCCAGTGAAGCTTGGATGGTCCATTTCAAAGCTATTGCCAACGCATGTCGTAATCTACGGGGCGAAATGCAGCTCTCACCCGCACAAAAAATTCCCCTATACGTTTTTGTCACCACACCACAAGACCAACAAGATATGCAAGCAATGTCGGCATATCTGCAAGCACTCGCAAAGTTATCGGAATTACATATCGTCGACAACGAACATAACTATGATCAACTCACGCAGGGTGCCCCTATCGCAATTGTGGGTGCATTTAAATTAGCACTCAAAGTAGACATCGATATCGATGCAGAACGTACCCGCCTCAATAAAGAAATAACACGTCTCAAAAACGAAATCGAAAAATGCGAGAACAAATTGAGTAATCCCCATTTTGTCGATCGCGCACCCGAGACCGTTGTGCAGCAAGAAAAAGAACGTATCGCTACATTTCACGCCACACTGGAAAAACTCACTAACCAATATCATCGACTTAGTTAAGCAAATACACCGTCTATTACTTCTCACTCACACAACCCACCCCTGCACTGATCTGCAGGGGTGTGCATTCTATACTTAAGCGCTTCTAAGTTGCCGAGCCTCGTGATGCTTCTTTTTTAGTTCAGCACTCATGACCATGCCCAATGGCATAGTCGATAAATTGCCCACAACTTTTGTTATTCCCGACCCTATCCCCCCTATCGCACCCGCCACGCCTTCCCTCACCTGATCGCCAATCGACCGACTTGCTGTCGGATCTAATCCTTTTAATTTGTAATACGTGATAAATGCCCCAATCTCTGACTCCGCAGGAAAATAGCCCGTATCCGGTGATGCCATTTTTTTTAGCCGATCGCACACCACTTGATAGTCATGCTGCTCATTAGCCTGTACTTGGGGATGCAATTGATCTACTGAAAAACCACCAAAGAGCAATTCAGGTTGTACTTTTAGACATTTCTGTGCCTCCTGAGCAAGCACCTTTTTATCCATCAACATCCGGACCAGCAACCCATCCTGATGCAATTGACTCATTTGTTGATCCACATCCCTAGGGTGTGCACCATCTCGGCCCATCTGCAATAATATTTGTAAGGTGTTGTAATCCGCTATTACTTCATTTAAATGGGCTTTACACTGGATCAAATTTTTCTCGCTCGCCTGCCCATGACGACGGATTCTTTGGAGTGAGTTTTTTTCTATACCCCTATTCGTAGATAATTCCATTGCACTAACATTGATTTTTTCAGCCAAAGTGCCTTGCTTATCCGTTAATTTTTTTAGCTTGTCTTCTAAATGGATCAATAAGGTTTTTCCGCTACCAAACTGGCCTAACATCGCCTCAGCTTTAAATTCTTGGTGTTTAGCCTGCTTATGCGCTTCATAAATAAAACGCTCTTTTGTTTTATAAGATATCAACTTAAATAGCGCGTGGACATCCGACGTATAAGAAGTGGGGTGCGTCTTATGTTCTTTTGCCCATTTTTTATGCTCAGCACACACACTTTCTTTACACAGCAAAACCATCTGCTTTAAATCTTCTGGTCTTACACTCTGTTTTAATGCAATAAGGATCTGCACATCTCGGCGCTGCCCCTTATCGACGCGGACCTTATGATCAGCAATAAGTGCTTGAGTACGTTCGATATCTTGAGTACATCGCATCATCTGACGATAGGCATCACATATCTCATCATTTTTTTGCAGGGAGGCTTCTGATGCAAATTGCATACCCATCTCTGCTTCGTCAAGGTAATGCAGCGCACGTGCCATATGACGACTCATTACCGCACTCAAATATTTTTCTTGGATTTGATGCGGCCGCAAATAAAGCTGGGATGCTTTGTGAGTATCAATCTGCCCGGTGTGTACATTAACCAAATCAACATGTTGCCCATTTTGCAACCATATTTGGTCCATTTTCACGATCTCACCCGCTGCCTCCCCCAACACAGATAAGGCTAGATCCGCCAATTTAGCCATCACGATAGCCAAAGGAGAAAGGATCGGAATACTGGTCCCCACCGCCGTCAAAGAATAGTAGGTCGCTTTTTTTAAGACCGACGTAAATTGCTGCACCAAATGAGCACCGGCAAAACAACACGCTTTGGTATTTACATTTTTATAAAGCGTACGGCACTCATCTAAGAATACATTTAACTCGGGGGGCACATGGACATTCGCTTTTTCCATGGTGTCAAACAAAGCAATCGTCTGCTGCATTTGATTCACCACATATTTGCGTTCAGGGACATGCCAATAACTTTTATCAGGGACAAATATCCCCTTAAAAGCCAAGTGCTCTGAGGCACCCGCCGTTTTTTGCATTACATAATCTTTACCCGCACTCAATAAAGTATTCGCGCCCAACGCGGCTAAGCCACTTGGATCCGCTGCTTCTAACACTCCCGACACTGCCTCCCCTACACCTTTTTCCAGCGAGGTAATCGGCAACGCAGATGCACATTTCGCGCTTACCATGGACCCTGCCACCTCTTGTTTATCTTGCGCTGATACGCCTATCGCACGATATAACTCACCACTCAGTTTGCGAGAGACAAGATGGTCCACCAAAGGCTTAACAACAGGATGAGATGCTGCCCTCTTTTTACTTGCTTCTCTGTTATCAACAAACGCTTGTAGCCGGTTAGGCTCTATTATGTAATTTTCTTCCTGTGCCCAATTATTAAGCCAATCGACAATCACTTCCTTTTGTGTATCCGCTAGCATCGTGGGCAAAGCACACTGTTGACTCATCGCTTTCGTATACTCAGACTCTTCTGTTAAATGAACATCAGACATTTCATCCGGCTTTACCGCCTGACGAAAAGAATCGCTACGGTTAAGTCCATAATTAGAAGATATTCGCTGATCATTGCCAGAATGGTATTGGGCCGACCTTGCATCTGTGGCAAAGCGCTCACGATTGTGCGTTAAAACACCGACATGGATACCATCACGACTGCAATCATCATGCGTACCCTTAGGCAAGCGCTCATAGTCAAACGACTCCGTTTTACTGCGCTCTAAGTTTGTATGTGCAGATACACCCATATCTCTCGCTTGCCTACGTGCTTGTCCTGATGCTTGAGCGTATTGCCTCCCAGCAAGAAACACTAAAGGTGATTGATCAAACCCGACTTTAATCATAATATTTAATAACAAAAAATATATTTATATGGCAGTTAAATACACATCACGCAAACCATCTCGCGTGAATCCTGAGCATTCACAATCTGCTTGAGGTAGCCTGACAAATTCGGACACTCCAACTTGGTATATTACCTAAAATTGGAGCAAGGATGAGCAAGCAAGAAAGCTACACAAAAGAGTATCGCGGCGAGGCGGTCAAACTTGTATTGGAAC